>DHMB01000043.1:0-13158 GCA_002405565.1 Clostridiales bacterium UBA4653 | reverse complement strand
GCTTGCGCAAACCAGCAAATCCCTCCGAAACCTCCCTGTTGTTCAAGGCGGTGCCTATCTGCCACGTCGGCTTTACCAAAACAAAGGCGGAAGTGCAGCTCGAATCTTAAAGCGTTTTTAATTGTGCGGAGCTTTTGTGCCCGCGGGGACGGGAGAGAGCAAGAGTTTCTCATTTTTCTTTAAGGCTTCCTCTTCGAGGAAGCTGGCACGACGAAGTCGTGACTGAAGGAGTGCTCCTCCAAACCGCGTTGCGGTCACTTCCCTCAGAGAGGGAGGCTTAAAAAGTTTTTTGCAAAACCGATAACCAAAGTTTCTTTTGCCCACTTTTCAAAGAAAAGTGCGGTCAAAACAAAAACAGAGATGAAAAATCATCTCTGTTTTCTTTTTATAAAGTTTGCTCAGACAAATAACCGAAGCTTCTTTTGCCTTTTTGATAAGTCTCGTCTGTGCAGCTATCGAAAAGTCTGTATATCATTCCCGATAACCGAAGTTTCTTTTGCCTACTTTTCTTTTCAAAGAAAAGTAGGTCAATAAACGCTGAGAGTTACGAGCTGTGCAATGAACTGGGAAACGCCAATCTTCGCCGCGTTGTCGCCCGTGATATAGGACGTTGCGCTTGCGCTGATTGTGTTGTATGTGTTGTATGTGCCGAGGTATCTGTCCTCACCTGCAACGTTTGTGATGAAGATGTGAAGCTCTTCGTTCCATGTGAACGTTGCTGTCGGTTCTGTTGTGAGACGGATGCCTGCTTTGCCTGTCTGATATTCGTGGATATCAATATATGTCTTTGTTTCGCCTGCCATGAAGTAGAGACGGTAGCCGCCCTCAACAGCTTCAACAAATACATCGGCAGCCGCTGCCGCATTTGTTGTTGTTGCAAGGTAATTTCCGCTCATTGCGCCTGTGAAATAAAGTGTCTTTTCAAGGTTACCCTGAACGAGAGAGAACTTATAAGCCTTGCCCGCTACGGGAGTTTCCTCAACTGTTCTCGTGTACTCAATCGCATAGAGATATGCGGGGAACTGGGAAACGCCGATCTTCGCTGCGTTGTCGCCTGTGATATAGGACGTTGCGCTTGCGCTGATTGTGTTGTATGTGTTGTATGTGCCGAGATATCTGTCCTCACCCGCTACGTTTGTGATGAAGATGTGAAGCTCTTCGTTCCATGTATATACTGCGGTCGGCTCTGTTGTGAGGCGGATGCCCGCCTTGCCTTCCTTGTATTCGTAAATATCAATATATGTCTTTGCGTCTTCTGCCATGAAGTAGAGACGGTAGCCGCCTTCAACAGCTTCAACGTAAACGTCAACTGCCTTGGAGATGCTCTCTGTTGTTGCGAGGTAGTTTCCGCTCATTGCGCCTGTGAAGTAAAGTGTCTTTTCAAGGTTGCCCTGAACGAGGCCAAACTTGAAGGCTGTATCCGTTGCAACCTCTGTTATAGCGGATTTTTTGATTTCAACATTATAGAGGTATGCCGGGAACTGAGAAACGCCGATCTTTGCCGCGTTGTCGCCCGTGATGTAGGACGTTGCGCTTGCGCTGATTGTGTTGTATGTGTTGTATGTGCCGAGGTATCTGTCCTCACCCGCTACGTTTGTGATGAAGATGTGGAGCTCTGCGTTCCATGTATATACTGCGGTCGGCTCTGTTGTGAGGCGGATGCCCGCCTTGCCTTCCTTGTATTCATAGATATCAATATAGGTCTTTACGTCTTCTGCGAAGAAGTAGAGGCGATAGCCGCCTTCAACAGCTTCAACGTAAACGTCAGCTGCCGCCATAGCGTCTTCTGTTGTTGCGAGGTAGTTGCCGCTCATGGAGCCTGCAAAGAAGAGAGTCTTTTCAAGGTTGCCCTGAACAAGACCGAACTTGAAGGCTGTGTCTGTCTTTACTTCCTTGACAACTTCAAGGCCGCCTGCCTTCGGAACTGCGGGAACGTAATGAGTAAATGTTACGGACTTTGACTCTTCGCCTTTTTTGACTGTGGCTGTGAGCTCATAACGAAGCTCTTCTTCGGGAGTTTCGTTCATTTCAATCGTGACAGTCTTGTCGCCGGGAACGATTTTGATACCGTCTTCGGGGCCTGTGAGCACTTTTGCTGTCCATTCAACATCGAAAACTTCACCGCTGATAGTTACGATGCTTACGCGTTTGAAGGGCTTGAGAGTTTTTTCAGCGGCGTCTTTATACATTGCATAAAGATACTGCTTTGCATTTTCAAGCGTGTCAACTTTTTCTGTGTCGGGAGCTGCCGTTGTTGTCTGCGCCGGGTTGGGATCTGTTTTACATCCCGCAAAAATCACCGCACAAAAAGTGAGCGCCAAAAGGAAAGCTATGATTCTTTTCATTTTTATCTCCTCATATTATTTAATTGTTGATAGTTATATCGTCTGTCGATAAAACCTTTATCTGATATTCGCCGTCGTAATGATCTACTATGCCTCTTACACTTATGTTTTTGCCTTCGTATCTGTCCGCCGTGACGAGCTTGCCGTCCTTATCCGTAAGAACTGCGGTACGGACGGTGACCGTCACTCCGTCTTTTTCACAGGTGATAGTCATCGCGCCCTTTGAGGAGCTGTCCTCGGAGGAGGTTGTATATATGCTTTTGACTGTGAGACCTTCAATCGAAACGCTTGTGTAAAGCGCAAGCTCTGCAAAACGGTATTCCTTGCCGTCATCCTCAAGGGTGACGGTACCGCTTGCAAATTTTTCAGCCGACACCGGGACAAACGCGGGCTTGTGCCCATCGCTTATCTTTTTGATATTGCTCGGGTCGTCCGGCTTCATCTGACGGTACGTAAGTCCTGAGACCTGATAGCTGTCGCCCGCCTCATAATACTGCACCGTGCCGACAATTCTTGCCCTGTTGCCGACGGAGATTATCGAAAGTCCCGCGCCGGAAAGTCCGAAGCCGTAATAAACGGTCATGCCGAAATACAAGCCGGAGTCGGAGTCGTAATCTTCGATATAAATGCTTCTTCCGTCGTTACGGGTGATGACGCCTTCAAAAGCAACCTTTGTGTTTGTGTAATCGGATACGTTGAGCCTCAGCTCTCTGAGCGTCAGCTCGACAGCGTCGCCATAGTAGAAATCGGGATCCTTTTCGCCCGAATAAACATTGAGTTTTTCCGCTCTTGCCTGCGCCAGAGCCGAAAGGCAGATGCTTCCGTAACGGTTGTTTCCCGTGGACGAAGCCGCGGCAAGACCGTTCTGAAGAATTTCAAGGTTAAGATTTCTGTATTCGCCGTCCTCGCTGTCCTTATACCAGACCCAGACGAGATATCTTGAGCCTGTTGAGTCAAGATTCCATTTTTCACTGTCCGATTCGACAATGATACTGACGGCGGATGACAGCTTCGCCCTTGTGAATTCGGAAGCCTTCTTGCCGTATTCTTCGATTTTTCCCGTCGATTCCGGAGTGTCTATCGCAAGATATCTTGCTTTGAGAACACCGCCTTCGATGACGTCCTCCGGAACATGAAAATGCGTTGTATCACCGTCGACATAGGTCTTTACGGTGACGACCTGCTTTTTTGTTTCGGAATTCATATTGAGCTTCAGCTCGGATACATAGTCCTTCTTTTCGACCTGCTCCGTTCCTCCGGCGGAGGAGGTGGTTGTTGTGCCACCTTCCGCGGGAGTACATGAAGAAAGACAAAGGACGACAATTATCAGAGCCAGCAAAAGCGAAAGTACTCTTTTTGTTTTCATTTGTTTACTTGCTTTCGGAAATTATCAATATTCGCATTCTTCGATTGCGTCTTCAAACGCTTTCTTTATCATAGCGTCGACGTCGCCGCCGTCATCTGCGGAGAGGCACTTTGCGAGAAGTGCGCCGACCTGGTCGCGGGCTGTGGACGAGCCGTTGAATGCGGGAGATGTGTAATATGCTTCTTCCTGTTCAAGACATACCTTTGCGGAGAGAGCGGCGATGTTTGTTCCGCCGTTTGCGCCGTCGATGAATTCTTTGTATGTTTTGTTTTCGGAAACGGACTTGATTACGGGAACGTAACCGGAAGCCATTGAGAATTCAGCCTGGAATTCAACTGTTGTTGCAAGGTACTTGACGAAGAGCCAGGAGGCTACGACTTCCTGGGGATTCTGGTTTGCCTTCTTGAAGATACAAAGGCTGGGGCCCTGGGAAATAACCTTCTTGTTTGTTTCGCTTACCTGGGGAATTGTTGCTATGCCTACGTCAAACGGATATGAACCGTCTGCGTTTGCCGTCGGACGCTGGTGTGTTGCACCTGCGGAAGAACCGATGGACATATAGCTCTTTACTTCGTTTGTGGAAGTGAAGAGGCCGGATGTGTATGCGCCGTAGATCTTCTGAGTTGTGAGGTAACCCTTCTGGTACCACTCTCTGAACATCTTGACAAAGTTTCTGTTTGTTTCGTTATCGAAGAGGAAGTGATCGCCTGTTGCGCTTGTATAAGCGGAGTCATACTGTTCGCACATTGTGATGAACCAGTTTGCTTCGCTGTCATAGCCGAGCGGAATGCTGTTGGGGTCGATCTCTTTGATCTTCTTGCAGAGCTCTTCCATCTCTTCCCATGTTGTGGGCGGAGTGAGGTTGTGTTCTGCGAAGAAGGTTGCGTTGTAATAAAGAACCTCTGTTGATTTGGAGAGAGGCATTGTGTACATAAGTCCGTCGCCGAACTGTCTGCCTTCGTTGTAATAGCCTTCGATGAAGTCAGCTATCTGAGCCTCTGTGAGTCCGAGAGTTTCCTTTGTACCGTCTGCTCTTGTGATCTCGATTTTGCTGTTTATAAGGTTGTCGAGAGTGATAACGGAGCCTGCAAGGTTATAAAGAGCAACGTGATCCGGATAGCAATATGCGATGTTGGGCTGAGCGCCTGTTGTGATCTCGGTGCTTATCTGGTCTCTTACATCGTCATAACCGCCGATCTTTGTGTGTTCGATGTGAATGTTGGGATAAAGCTTGTTGAATTCAGCGATGTAAGTATCAAGAACATCGGTGAGGTTCGAGCCCATTGTGTGATAGAAGGTGATTGTGACTTCGCTGCCGTCGTAACCGCCTTCGGGGACTTCAAAGTTGCCGACCGACTTGTCGTCCGGATCCGGAGTCGGCTTTGTTCCGCACGAGAACAGCATTGTCATCGTGAGAGCAAGGAGCATGATAATTGCCAAAAACTTCTTCATGACTGGTTTTTCCTCCAAAAAATTTTGTTTTTTATGTTAAAAAGTCTGTCGACTTGTTTAACCTTTGATACCGCTTCTGCTGACGCCCTTCATGATGTATTTTCTGAGGAATACAAACACGAGGAAAAGCGGGAATGACACTATGGCGACAGCCGCCATCTGAACGGGATAGTTTACGTCGCCCGTCGTTTCGGTGAACGCATTGCGCAGACCGTTTGTTATCATCTGGTGGGCTTCGTCGTTTGCGACGAGGCGGGGCCAGATATATGAGTTCCATGCGCCCATCATTTTGAGTATCGTAATTGAGATGAGCGTCGGGAGGGAGAGCGGAATCATAACCTTCCAGAGGTATTTGATGTCGCTCGTGCCGTCAACCTTCGCGGCGAGATAAAGCTCGTTCGGTATCTGCATAAAGTTCTGACGGAGAAGATATATATAGAAAACGCTGACAAGGAACGGCACTATGAGAACGGTATATGTGTTTTTCCAACCGAGGTTTGAAACCGTTATATAGTTTGTGATTGTGAAAAGCTCGCCGGGAATCATCATTGTTGCGAGAAGCGCGGCGAAGAGAATATTCTTGCCCTTGAATTCAAGCCTTGCAAAAGCGAATGCGGAAAGCACCGTTATCACAAGGGAGAGAATCGTCGATACAAGACCGACATAAAGGGTGTTGAGAAACAGTCTTCCGAGGTTTGCCGTTGTAAAGGCTGTCGCATAGTTTGAAAAGAGCACATGCTTTGGCCAGAACGTCGGCACGCTCATTCTGTATTCGTCAAGACTTTTAAGGGATGAGTTGAGCATCCAATAGAAGGGGAACAGAACGGCGATTGCCATGAATATCAGAAAGGCATAAATGAGGACGAGAACGAGTATCTTGCCGATTCTCTGCTCGACGGATACTTTCTGCATATCCTTTTCGTGCATTGTAACTGCGGTATTTTTCATGTTCGCCCTCCTCTCAATAATGAACTTTCTTCTTGCTTACCTGCAGGTTGATAAGAGTGACTATAAGGATTATAACGAACAGGATAAGCGCGGCGGCGCTCGCTCTTCCCTGCTTGTTTGTGCTGAGCGAGTCATATATAAAGCCGACCATCGTGTTCAGACGTTTTGAATCGTGAACCGGGCCCATTGTGTCTCCGAAAATACCGACGATGCTCGTGTATTCCTTGAAGCCGCCGATAAAGCCCGTTATGACAACGTATGCAATCATCGGAGAAAGGAGCGGCACAGTGATTCTTGTGAAAATTCTTGTTCTCGACGTTCCGTCGACCCTTGCGGCGTCATAATACTGCTTGTTTATGCTCTGAAGTCCGCCGAGGAGGATAAGTATCTTGAACGGGAGCGCATTCCATACTATATAGATAATCATGACTGTCATGTTCGCGGCATATGTTGAACCCGCGTTTATCCAGTTGACTGCGTGCCCGCCGAAAAATTCGATGATATTGTTTATGATACCAGCCGTGACGATGATATCGTTTCCCTTTGTGCCGAGGTTGCCGACGATGTTGAACATTGCGGCGAACACCATGCCGATGGCGATGGAGTTTGTGACGTAAGGGAGGAAGAATATCGTCTGCAAAACCTTCTGAAGGGGCTTTATTGAGTTGAGACATACGGCGATGAGAAGCGCGAGAAACGACGATATAAGCACCGTCGGCACGCAGATAAGCACCGTATTTTTAAGACATTTCAGAAAGCTCTTATATTTGATAACCTTTGTGAAGTTTCCGATACCGAACTGAAAAACCTTTCCGCCGATGGCTTCAAGACCGCTGTAATCTTCAAGAAACGCCATGCGGACAGTGTTTATTATCGGCCACACCGTAAACACAAGAAGCAGGACTATCGCCGGAGAGAGATAAAGCCATGCTTTCCACTGTTGCTTGCTTTCAACCATTTTTCACACCTCGAAATAAATTCTTTCTTCGGTTTCCTTATCGAAGATGAACACCTTATGACGTTTGAGCGAATAGCTTACGGTCTCCGATTCGGTGTTTACCTTGTTGTCCGCATTGATTATCGAGCGGATGGCGGGCGAAAGCGACGCTTCGCTCGTCGATACGACGCTTACGTCCCTGCCCATGACCTCAACGCTCGAAAGCTTGCAGTGCATGGGGCCGTAATCGTCAAGAATGAAGCCCTCGGGACGGATACCGACGAAAACGTCGCCGTCCTTTGCGCCGGGAACGGAGAGAACGCCGTCACCGCCGATATAAAGCATTTTGTTTCTGACGTAGCCCTCGAAAACGTTTATCGGGGGAGTGCCGAGGAATTTTGCGACAAAGAGGTTCTTCGGGTCGTCATAAACGTCCTGCGGAGCGCCTATCTGCTGAACGACGCCCTTCTTCATGACGACTATCATATCGGAAATGCTCATCGCTTCTTCCTGGTCGTGCGTGACGAACACCGTCGTTATCTTTGTTTCTCTCTGAATTCTTCTTATTTCTTCTCTCGTCTGGAGACGGAGACGTGCGTCAAGGTTGGAAAGGGGCTCGTCGAGAAGGAGCACTCTCGGCATTTTGACAAGTGCGCGCGCGATTGCAACTCTCTGCTGCTGACCGCCGGAAAGCTCGCTCGGTTTACGATCCATAAGGTCGTCTATCTGGACGAGTCTCGCCGCCTCATAAGCTCTTTCAAGCATTTCCTCTTTCGCAAGCTTATCCGCGCCGCGGAGGTTCTGAAGCGGGAAAAGGATATTCTGCTTGACTGTCATGTGAGGATAGAGAGCGTAGTTCTGGAAAACAAGTCCGACGCCTCTGTTTTCGGGAGAAAGCTCCGTGACGTCGTCCTCGCCGAAGAATATCTTGCCGGACGTGGGCTTCTGCAGTCCGCAGATCATATAAAGGGTTGTGCTCTTTCCGCAACCCGAGGGGCCGAGAAGACCGATGAGCTTGCCATCGGGTATCTCAAAAGTAAAGTCGTTTACGGCAACGACCTCCTCATTTGATTTTTTATTCCGGCTGGGGAATATCTTTGTCAGGTTCTGTAATACGACTTTCATTTTGTATCCTTTCTCAAATTATTTATATTCTTAAGAAAAAACGCCGCCGTAGCTTTTAATATTGGCTGCGGGCGGCTTTCTCCGCAGATACCCTTTTCTTGTATTCTATCATTTCGCTTTCGCTTGCGAAAATCATCTGGCTCGCCATATCGACGCAGACAGTGCCCGCAAGAAGGTCATGAATGAGAGAATTCGTTTTTGTTGCGAAGAAAAGAATTATCTGCAACAGCAACTCGGCGCAGAGGACAATAAGCCCCATAAGGCCGATGCTGTTAAAATATATCATTACTATAATAAGGACGGGTATCATCGTTTCAAGGGTAAACTTGCCGAGAAACGTGCGGACGAAAAGCATGAGAGGATTCATTTTCACGCCGTCCGTTCTGATGACGCCGATACCGAAAACTTTTTTACCGACGGTCTGCCCGTTTTTCAGGCAAAGCGGAACGACGAATTCCGTCGCCGCAAAGGAAAGAAGGATGGAAAGGGAGATAATCGTCAGAGTCAGGTTGAAAACCTTTGCATACTCCTTCATCGCCGTTTCATCAGCGATAAGCGCGTCATAAGCCTTTTTATACTGCTCCTGCTCTTCTTCCGTCATAGCGGCTCTTTCCTCTTCCGTCATGCGGAAGGTGACGCCGTATTCGGCTTCATAGGAGGCATAATACTCCTCAAGGCGGTCGCTGTGTCCGTCATAATCCGTAATCTGCGACATAAGAACGGCAAAGCCCGTTGCAACGATACAGATAAGTATCGCGTCAAGAATGAAAGCCGATATTCTTTTCAGCACGCTTGCCTTCTGGATATCAAAAATCATACAGGTCTGCCCTTTCCCGAAAAATATTTTTTTCAAAAGTCACGAGATTGAAAATGAACAACACAGATGTATAAATTTACACATTATTTTGAAACTTTTTACATTATTCAGCATATCACAATTTCAGCCTTTCGTCAACCGATTTATTGAATATAAAAAAATATTTTTTATAAATGTGTGTCCGCGCATGCCTTTTTATGCTCCTTTTCAGTCGACGGAAAAATTTTTCTTCCGACGTTTTTCTCCTTTGAAAAACCTGTTGACATTCTCCGCAGGGGTGGTATAATTGCCTTGAAAACGAACCCACGGAGGAGGAAAAACAATGAGAAAAAGCAATATTTCACGCGAAGAGGCGCTTGCGCTTCTCGAAAAATACAATAAGGAGCCGTTTCACATTCAGCACGCGCTGACTGTCGAAGGGGTCATGCGTTATTTTGCAAAATCCCTCGGCTATGGCGACGAGGAGGATTACTGGGGCATTACCGGTTTGCTTCACGATATAGATTTTGAGCTTTATCCGGAGCAGCACTGCAAAAAAGCCCCCGAGCTGCTCAGAGAGGGCGGCGTCGGGGACGACATGATATATTCCGTATGCTCGCACGGCTACGGTATCTGTTGCGACATCGAACCGAAGCACGAGATGGAAAAGGTGCTCTTTGCCGCAGACGAGCTGACGGGGCTGATATGGTCGACGGCGCTCATGCGTCCGTCAAAGAGCGTTTCGGACATGGAGGTTTCAAGTCTGAAAAAGAAATTCAAGGATAAGAAATTCGCCGCAGGCTGCTCGCGTGACGTCATCCGCGCCGGCGCAGAGCGCCTCGGCTGGGAGCTCGACAAACTCTTTGAGGAGACAATCGCCGCGATGAGAACGTGCGAAACGTCCGTTGCCGACTTCATGCGCGATTACAAACCGCAATGAGCGCAATTTTCAGAAAAGCAGCAGCGACAGACATTCCCGCCGTGCTTGCGCTTTACCGTTCCGTACTCGGCACGGAGGGGTGCACATGGGATGAATATTACCCCTCGGAAACAGAGGCGGAAGGCGACCTTTCCTCCGGCGGGCTCTACGTTTTTGAGTCCGACGGAAGGCCCATCGGCGCGGTTTCAGTCCTGTCCGGAGAAGAATTCGACGGTCTTGCCGAATGGCACGGCGGAAGCGGTGGCAGCTGCGAGCTTTCCCGCCTTGCCGTCGCGCCGGAGGAGCAGGGGAAAGGACGGGCAAAAGTAATTGTAAGCGAAGCGCTGAAAGAAGCCCGGAAAAACGGCTATACCTCCGCAAGGCTCCTTGTTTCAAAGGTGAACCGCGCGGCTGTCGGGCTTTACCGCTCCCTCGGCTTTGATTTTGTCGGCGAATGTCACGAATACGGCATTGACTTTTTCGTCTGCGAGAAAGTTTTATAAAAAGAACCGCCCTCCCGGAAGGATCAAAACGGGAGGGCGGTCTTTATATTAAGCGCGGAAGGGGATACCGCGGAGGATGATAGCGGTTTATCTGAAAAGGCTTTCGAATATCGACGTTATGTTTTCGCATTTCTCCTGCGACGACATAACGCCGATGACGTATTTCCCGCAGGTCTTGACGGAAACGTATTCTGCGCGAACACAAATCCATTTGCCGGGGTTGAGTCCGGATTCCATTTCCTTTGCGACTTTTTGCGCGTCCTTTTCGTCCTTGACCTCAACCATAACGAGAGAGAATCCGTAACCCACGGCGGGCTCGCAGATTACGCCTTCCTTTTCAAGCAGGTCGACGTTATCTTTTATTCCGAAGAAGTACGGCGCGCGCTCGGAGGTGACGTCCATTCTTGTCACGCCCATTGAAAGCTCCGCGCCCGTGCGGACTTTTTTCATAATGCCGACAAGCGTCTGCTCCGCGTCGGGATCGATATCGGTTTTCAGCTCCTCCGTGCAGAGGATTATAAACGCATAATTGCCCTCGGAGCCGATGGCTTTCATCGTCGCGGGTTTTTCTCCGCCGAAGTCAAGCGCCGATTTTTCTTCAAGAAAAGCAAGGAACGCTTCCATGTCGACGCCCTCTTTGAGTTCAAAAACGGTTGCGGCAAAGGGGATGTCGCCGGAAAGGCAGAAAAGTGAACCCGACTTTACATATTCGGGAAACTCGGTTCCGTATTCAAAGCCGTATATATAGGGCGAATAACCTTCCGGATAGCGTTGAACGCTTATATCCGTTTCAAGGCTGTCAAAGCAGGGGTGCTCGTCCAGTCTGCCCATTATTTCCGTCAGATTTTTGCCGGAATTTTCACGGAGCAGGCTTTTGAGATATGCCGCCATAGCCTCGGACGCCGTCGGCTTTTCGACGGGCACATCGGGCACATCGGGCTTTTCGGTTGTCGTTGCGGGAGCTTGGGTCGAAGTCGTGCCGTCCGGCTTTGTTGTTGTCGTGGTGCTTCCGGTCGTCGTGGTGCTTCCGGTCTGGTTGTTGTTATTTGTAACGCAGCCTGCAATGACAGCTGCAATTGTCAGTGCGACAAGAATGACAGATATAATTCTTTTCATCGTTTTTTCCTCTTTTCCTTTGGGTCATCTGTAAATAAGTTCTTTTCCCTCGCAATTTTCCGCAAGGTATTCTATAAGATTACGGACAGCGCTTTTGCTTATCCGATATGTGCCGACGCGCTCCGGCATTTTTGCGTATACATCGCCGGAAGTCGAGATACAGACTGCATAATTATCTGTTCCGAGAGACGGAATATCCATTATAATCGTTACGCATATGTCGCTTGGCTCTCCCGAGAAATGACTGATTTTCGCCTTGCCGCTGCCGAAAATCGCGGAATATATCAGACTCTCGTCCGCATTTTCAAACTCAACGGTTCTGCTCTCTCCGTCATTTCCGAGGAACGAATACCGCACGGATTTTATTTTTGCCGTTTTCTCAAATGCAATGTTTTCTTTCCATTCGCCGACGGTCTCCGGCAGGTACACGGCATTTGTCAGAACGCTGAAGCCTTTGCCTTCGGCGGTTCTGCCCGCAATCGCGCATTTTTTTGAAATATTCTTTATTTCGTAGAATTCAAATTCCGTTTCCGCCCCGTCCGTTTGTCCCGGAAGCTTGCCGGAAGCGATAAGCCCGGAAACATACTCCTCCGGAATATCGCCGGCTCTGTTATAAAATTCGGAGCTGTAGGTATAGCCGGTGAAAGAACTGATTGTGGCTGTAGGCTGGATGACATCATCGTTTTTCGCAACATATTTTGCTTCGTATTTTCCCGAAAGGTCGGGCAGGGGGCGATTTTGCCATGCGACCGACCCTGCGCCTATGCCGATTGCAATCAGAAATCCCGCCGCGAACGCAAGGATGTGCCTGAAATTCGGCTTTTTCTTTTTGCAATTTTCGGTTGGCATTGCTTCGTCTATAAAGCTGTCGTCTATCCAGCCGATCACTTCGTCGATTTTCTCTTTTTTCATACTTCAAAGCCCTCCTTCTCCAAAAATTTTTTAAGCTCTGTCCGCAGTCTGGAAAGCGTCATTTTGACCTTTCCCTCGCTTATTCCGAGCGACGCAGAAATGCCGCGGATGTCGCTCATGTACCAATATCTGCGAACGAAAATTATTCTTTTTTCTTTTTCAATCGAGCCGAGGAAACGGTTTATCGCGTCGCGCAGAAGCGACGATTCGATTCCGTCGTCGCATGCGCCGAGAACCTCCGAAAGCTCATCATCAATCAAATCCGTTTCCGCAAAACCGCGTTTATCGGCGGAATTTTTTCTCATCCTGTCGATTGATATTCCGCGGACGAGCTTTCCGAGAAAGGCGGAAAGCTTTTCCGGTCTTGCCGGCGGGATAAGATTCCAGAGACGGAGGTATGCGTCATTTACACATTCCTCCGCGTCAAGCTCATCTCCGAGGATGTTTTTTGCTATGTATCCGCAGAGTTTTCCGTATTTTTCTCTCGTGCGGGCAATTCCCTCTTCCGAACGGGCGAAAAACAAGTCGACTATTTTTTCGTCCTCCAAAGCGTTTCCTCCTTTCCGCTCCGTAAAAGCGCCTTACACCTATAATAACCGCAAAAAGGGTGCGAAAGGTAACAAATTTTCAAAAATTTTTTCGGAAATTAAAAAATCCTCCGGGCGGAGGACGTTTTGAGGGAAGAAAGGAGAGTGAGAAGTGAAGAGAAAAGGTGCGAAAGTTGTACAATAAAAATGGA
>DHMB01000096.1 GCA_002405565.1 Clostridiales bacterium UBA4653 | reverse complement strand
GTGTTTATCATAGGCGAAAACAAACCCGAAGAATACAACTACAACATAACCTACAACCTTGACGGCGGCAGTTTTGCCGAAGGCGTTACCGCACCGACTTCTTACAGCAACGAAAGCGATTTTCCGCTTGCTTTGCCTACGCCCGAAAAGAGCGGCTACACCTTTAAGGGTTGGAAGAACGCCTACGACGTCGAAATGACGGAAATAACCGCAAATATTCGCGGCGATATTACCCTTACCGCTATCTGGCAAGAGCCTGCGTACACAAGGACTAAGGACGGTATTGTATTTGGTAGTTATCCGCAATCGCAGGTTAAGGACGAAAGTCTGATTGCAAAACTCAACTCTGCTACGGGTGTGGATAAATACGAAGATCTGACCGACGTCGAAATAGAGGGTTGGGAATATCTCGAATACCGCAAATTCGGTGAACTCGCGGAAAATATCGCATTCAAGGACATAACGCTTGACGGTGTAACTTATCGCGGAATTTATATCCAAGATTACACCCAAAGGGAAGCTTGTCTTGCAAAAATTGCCGACAGTTCATTTTATCAAAAGGATTATAAGTATATAAAAGGCGACGTGTACTGGTTCAAGTTTGAGCCGATAAAATGGGTTATTCTCAAAGAAGATAAAGAAAACGGCAAGGCTATGCTTATGGCAGAACTTGCGCTCGACGTCAAGCCTTTCCAAGACCAAGTGAAAAAAGTTGGCGATTTGTATTACGTCGATTCGGAAGAAGTCCCGGACGAAACCGCCGCTTACAACTGGGAATACAGTTATATCCGCAAATGGCTTAACGATACGTTCTACAACACAGCGTTTACCGATTTGCAAAAAGAGATTATCCAAACGACCAAAATCGACAATTCGGCATACGACGGGACGCTCAGACTTAAAGATAAGTCGCCCAACGAGGACTATAATAATCCCGACACGGAAGATAAGATTTTCTTGCTTTCGTTGCAAGAGTTTTTGACGCTTCCCAGGTTCCAACCCAATTTGACGAATAACGACAATTACGTCGGATATGCCGATTATTATAAGGCAATGGGCGGATTGTTGAAAGCGGCAATCAAGAACGGAGAAACGGTTTATTCGCCCGGCGCAAGTTATATTTTCAGAACGCCGAGAAACGGCTATGGCGATGTCGTATGGGGATACAGTTATGCCAATACATTAGGCTCGAATCCGTATAAGCAGTATGATTGTCCCTACGCCGACAATCAAAACTACGGCATAGTTCCCGTGCTTTGGATAAATCTGTAAGGCAAATCCGAACAATCAAAACCACGCGTGAAACGCGTGGTATGCACTGGCCCTTCAAGGGCAAAATGCTTGCAGAGCCTAAAGGCTCATTGAAAAAGTTCGCCAACCGCAAATACTTTTCAGGCAGCCGCTAAAGCGGCTGTCTTTTTATGCCTCGGAATTCTTGCTACCCGTGAACGGGTCTATAGATTATCCAAAAAGGAGACACAAAAATGAAGATCAGGAAAAGATATAATGAAAAGCTCGGCGGCTTCTCTTACCTTCTGGGCGAGCTGAGAAAAAAGCTCGGCGCGGAGCAGACGGATGCTCTGGTCAATGACGCAGTAATCCTTTGCAACGAATTATGCGGCAAGTATCAGGAGCTTCCCCAAAAGGAAAAGCTGCATACCGAACGGATGATCTTCCCGCGCGCTGCGATCTACCTGCAGATGATCAAATATATCTCACAGGAAGAGGACATCGGCCTGATCGAAGAATCCGTCAGGATCGGTGTGGAGCCTGACCGAAAACGTCTGCATGCTGCGACGAAGCTCCCTTTTATCCGGCCTCTTTTCTTCAAAATTTTCCACAAGATGATCGGCACCATGTTCAACGAAAACGCGGGCTTCAAATTCAAGGAAATTGAAGCCGACAGCAGGCATTACCGGGTCGATGTTCTGCAATGCCCTTACATGAAGTATTGCGAATTGCTGGGCTGCAAAGAACTGACGAGCACTTTCTGCCTGAGCGATGACCGTGTCTACGGAAATATGTGCGGCATCACCTTTGAGCGGCACGGCACGATAGGCCGAGGCAGCGACAAATGCGATTTCTATTTTTACATGGATTAACTGCGGGTGAATGCTGTGGATCACTCTATTTTTTTCAAACAGTCTCATTGCATAAGAGCTATAAATAGGTTACTCTTACGGCGGAGGTGACTAAAATGGTCAACGAGGATAAAAAAGATTTTAATGCGATGCTGCACGACAACAAGGATATGCCGAAATTTCAAACTATCACAGACCCGGAAAGCATAGAGAAATACGGCGGCAGCAAGATGTATTTCGCTCCGCCAATTGAGTACGATAGAGTGATGAGAAAAATTCCATACGGCAAAGTGATCACTGTTGGGGAAATACGCGCTCATTTCGCGAAAATGAGCGGCGCGGATTTTACAGAACCGATCACGGCAGGGATTTTCGTTTCCATTGCGGCATGGGCAAGCTATCAGCGCTCGGAAGATGAGACGCCTTATTGGAGAACATTGAAAGCCAACGGAGAATTGAATGCCAAATACCCGAATGGCATTGAAGCACAGAAAGAAAAATTAGAAGCAGAGGGACACACCATCATTGAAAAGGGACGCAAAAATAAGCGGTACTATGTAAAGGACTACGAAAAATATCTTTTCGATTTGAGATAAAGATGGCGGTCAAGCCGCGGAGGAAACATTATGAACATAAGATATGCGGAAATGGAAGATGTTGCAGCAATCGCTGCGGTCGAGGCGGAATGCTTTCTGCCCGCGGAGGCTGCGACGGAAAAGGACTTCGTTGAGCGAGTTCAGCATTACGGAAATCATTTCTGGCTGATGCACGACGGCGAAAAGCTGATAGCGTTTGTAGACGGATTTGTAACGGACGAGCCTGATTTGACCGATGAAATGTACGAAAACGCGGCGATGCACAACGAAAACAGCGCATGGCAGATGATCTTCGGCGTCAATACGCTGCCCGAATACCGCAGGCACGGATATGCCGGGACACTGCTTCGCCGTGCCATCGACGACGCAAAGCGGCAGGGGCGCAAGGGCCTTGTGCTGACCTGCAAGGAACGGCTTATCCCGTACTATGCGAAATTCGGATTCAAGGACGAAGGTGTGGCCGATAAGTCCACGCACGGCAATGTCGTGTGGCATCAGATGCGGCTGGTATTCTGACAAATCGGAATTTGGAGAGGT
>DHMB01000145.1:3497-21876 GCA_002405565.1 Clostridiales bacterium UBA4653 | reverse complement strand
GAAAGAGGACAGGTTCTCTGCAAACCCGGTTCCATCCATCCTCACACAAAGTTCGTTGGCCAGGTTTACGTTCTTACAGAAAAAGAAGGCGGACGTAAGAAACCCTTCTTCCCCGGCTACCGTCCTCAGTTCTACTTCAGAACAACAGACGTTACAGGTACTATCGAACTTCCTGAAGGCGTTGAAATGTGCCGTCCCGGCGATAACGTTGATATGACAGTTGAGCTTATCACACCTATCGCTATCGAGAAGGGACTTAACTTCGCTATCCGTGAAGGCGGCAGAACAGTTGGTTCCGGCGTTGTTGCTTCTATCATTGAGTAATTAACATTATGATTTTTCGGGGCGGGGCAACCTGCCCCGAAAAGTTTATAAAAATCTTTGGGGAATGGTGAAAATCCATACCGGCAGTTACAGTCTGCGAACGCCTTCGGGTGCCGACAAGGTGAAACTCCTTGACCGACGGTCAAAGTCCGGATGAGAAAAGATTTGCGGAGAAGTCCGCGTTCCCCCTGTCTGACCGGGGATTTTTTATTTTCCGGAGAAAGGGAAAAACATGAAAGAAAATAACAAAATCAGCGTCAAATCTGTTGCGACGGTCGGCGTACTCGGCGCCGTTGCGACTGTGCTTATGTATCTCGAATTTCCGCTCGCTTTTATAATTCCGAGCTTCGTTAAATTTGATTTTTCCGACCTTCCCGCTCTGCTTGCCTCGTTTGCGCTCGGGCCTTTGGCGGGTGTTTCGGTGTGTCTTATCAAATGCGCGATACATATTGCGGTATCGTCAAGCGCGGGCGTAGGCGAGCTCGCAAACTTCATTCTGGGGTGTTGTTTTGTAATCCCCGCGGGGATAATATACAAGTGTGTAAAAACCAAAAAGTCAGCCCTCATCGGCTCTTTGACGGGATCGCTTGTAATGGCGGCAGCCAGCCTACCCGTAAACTATTTTATAACATATCCGTTCTATATGAGCGCATACGGGCTTTCGGAGGAGACGATAATTTCGATGTATCGGGCAATTCTTCCTTCGATTGAAACTCTTCCGCAGGCATTGCTTATCTTCAACGTGCCGTTCACGCTTGTGAAAGGGATTGTTGTGTCGACGATAGTTTTCTTCACATATAAAAGACTTTCACCGATTCTTCACGGAAGAAAATAAATTCTGAAAACAGCGCATATAATTATGCGAAAAATATAAATTCGGAGAGAAATTATGCTTTTATCAATAACGGAAACAATAAAGGGCTTCTTCCTTGAAAAAGTCGGCAGGGAGCTTTGCGTTTTCTTCTGCTCGATGATACCGATAATTGAGCTGCGCGGCGCAATACCTATCGGTGCGTTGCTCGAAATGTCTCCGCTTCAGACGTATCTTCTCAGCGTTGCGGGGAATATGCTTCCCGTGCCTTTTATACTTCTTTTCATCAAAGCGATAATCAAGCTGATGCAAAAATCGAAATTCTTTTCTAAATTTGCAAACTGGCTTGTCGGGAAGGCGGAGAAAAACAAAGAGAAAATTACAAAATACGGCTTTTGGGGCGTTGCGTTGTTCGTTATGATTCCGCTCCCCGGCACAGGCGCCTGGACGGGAAGTCTTGTCTGCGCGATGCTGGATATGCCTTTCTGGAAGGCGATTCTTTCAACTCTTCTCGGCGTCATGGCGGCGGGTGTAATAATGTCATTTATTTCGTTCGGAATTGCCGGAATTTTGGGTTGAACGTCGAAAAAATATAAATTTACTATTGCATTATAAAAAAACATATGATATAATAAGCACATCTTATCAAGAGAGGCGGAGGGACTGGCCCTGTGAAGCCCGGCAACCTGTATTATGCAAGGTGCCAATTCCCGATAGATGAGATTTGTTTTAAGCATTTCGGTCGTCTTGGGGAAATCCAAGACGATTTTTATTCGGGACTGTTAAGAAATAATAGCTTAAAAAGGAAAAAACAAAATGGCAACAAGATTTTTTGCGACAGAATCGGTGACGGAAGGTCATCCCGATAAGGTCTGCGACAGAATTTCGGACAGCGTGCTTGACGCGCTTCTCCGCAACGATGAAAACGCGCGTTGCGCCTGCGAAACGGCTGTAACGACACAGCACGTTCTCGTCATGGGCGAGATAACGGCGAAGGGCAGTATTGACGTCGAAAAGACGGTCAGAGACGCTGTCCGCGACATCGGTTATACGAAAAAAGAATACGGCTTCGACTGCGACAACCTCAAAATTCTCAACCTTATTCATACCCAGTCGCCCGATATAGCGATGGGCGTTGACGAATCGCTTGAGGCAAAGGAGGGCGCAGGCGACGGATTTGACATCGGCGCGGGAGACCAGGGAATGGTCTTCGGCTACGCTTGCAGAGAAACGGAAAACTTTATGCCCCTCGGTTATTCAATCGCGACGAACCTTTCAAAGAAGCTGACAGCTGTCAGAAAGAGCGGCGAAATAGGTTATCTCCGTCCGGACGGCAAAACTCAGGTTACCGTTCAGTATGACGGCGACGCGCCCGTAAGACTTGACAACATCGTCGTTTCCGCTCAGCACGATCCTGACGCAACCCAGAAGCAGATCCGCGAGGACATAATCGAAAAGGTTATTTATCCCGTAGTTCCGAAGCACCTGATCGATGCAAACACAAAGATATATGTAAACCCGACAGGAAGATTCGTTGTCGGCGGGCCCGACGGCGACAGCGGTCTGACGGGAAGAAAGATTATTGTTGATACATACGGCGGCTACGCAAGACACGGCGGCGGCGCGTTCTCCGGCAAGGACGCAACAAAGGTTGACAGAAGCGCCTGCTATGCGGCAAGATATGCTGCAAAGAACATAATTGCGGCAGGTCTGGCGGACAGATGTGAGGTTCAGATTGCATATGCGATCGGCGTTGCACATCCGCTTTGCATAAACGTAAACACGTTCGGCACGGGCAAGGTCGCGGACGAGAAGATTGCAAAGGCTCTCCGCGAGACAGTTGACTTCCGCCCCGCGGCAATCATCTCCTATTTCGGACTCAGAAAGCCGATATTTGCTCCGCTTTCGGCATACGGTCATTTCGGCAGAGAAGAGCTTGGCGTCCGCTTTGAAAAGACGGACGTTGCGGGAAAGCTTGCCGATATGCTCGGGCTGAAACTCTGATAAACACAACGGAATAACAAACGGGCGACCTTTTTCATATCATATGATAAAAGCAAAAAGGAGCCCGTTATGTCTATATTTCTCAAAATTCTTATTGCATTTTGTGCATTTTGCGTAATTTGTATTATTTTTGCAATTGTGATCTCCGTCCGTGCCGGGAAGGAGCTGAAAAAGCAAGGCTGCGACCTTATGGGCGACGAGATAAGCATTTATGCGGACGCGGACAACGTTGAATATTGCATAAGAGCGGCGATTGCCGAATCGACCTTCAAGGTCAAGAGGATAAACGTAAACATTCCGTCCGGTTCGCCGGAAAGGGAAAAAACGGCGGCGATTGCCGAAAAATTCAGAAGAAAATACAAGAACATAAAAATAAATTATATCTAAAAGGAAAAGCAATGGACGGTATTCAGGGCGGCGAGGAGCTTATAAAAATCTCCGGAATGATTGAAAAAATTATATATCAGAACGAAGAAAACGGCTATACCGTCTGCGATATTGCAACGGACGACGATGAGCTTGTAACGGCTGTCGGCATAATGCCGTATCTTTGCGAGGGAGAAAGCATTGAAGCGGGCGGAAAATGGACGGTTCACCCGCAGTTCGGTCATCAGTTTTCAATCGAATATTATGAAAAACGGCTTCCGTCCACAGAAACCGCTATTCTGAAATACCTTTCGTCCGGAGCAATCCGCGGTATCGGGCGGGTGACGGCAAAGCGCATCGTTGAAAAATACGGGCTTGACAGTTTTGATGTTATTGAGCATAACCCGGATTGGCTCTGCGACCTGCCCGGTATATCTCCGAAGAAGGCGAAGGAGATTGGCGAGAGCTTCCGCTCGCAATTCGGGATGAGAACGGTTATGATGTTCTGTCGCGACTATTTCGGACCTGTGACATCGGTCAAGATTTATAAGCGGTTCGGAAGCGGCGCGGTCGACGTTATCAAGGCAAATCCGTATCTCCTCTGCGACGAAATAAACGGAATCGGCTTTGAAAAGGCGGATTCGGTTGCGAGGTCGCTCGGAATTCCGAAGGACGCAAGGGAGAGAATTGCCGCGGGGATAAAATTCGTGCTGACTTATAATCAATATTCGAGCGGGCACGTTTATCTGCCGAAAAACAAGCTCGTTGAAACGTCGTGCAAGCTGCTTTCCTGTCCGCCGGAAAGCGCGGAGGCGGAGCTTGAAACTCTGATATCCGATGGGTCGCTTGTGCTCGTCAAAGAGGATGGGCGCGACTGTGTTTACACGAAAAATTCATATAAAGCGGAAACATATATCGTCGAAAAGCTGGACAGCCTCTCGAAAACCGATCACCGTATCGACCTTATGAACGTTTCGACGCTGATCGAGAGGGTAGAGGTCGAAAACGGGATATCATATGCAAAGCTGCAAAGAAAAGCGATAACGGATTCGCTCTGTCAGGGCGTTTTTGTGTTGACGGGCGGGCCCGGAACGGGTAAAACAACTGTCGCGCGGGCGATAATCAGAATATTTGAAACGCTCGGGCTTTCCGTTGCGCTCTGCGCTCCGACGGGGCGTGCCGCAAAGAGAATGACTGAAGCGACGGGTAGGGAGGCAAAGACGATTCACCGTCTGCTCGAAACGGAGCGCACCTCGGAGGACGAGCCGATATTCCGTCGCAACGAGGACGACCCTCTTGATGAGGACGTAATCATGGTGGACGAGTCGTCGATGATTGATATTTACCTTATGGAGTCGCTTTTGCGGGCGACAAGACCGACGGCAAGGCTGATTCTTATAGGCGACGCAAGCCAGCTGCCGCCTGTCGGCCCGGGTTGCGTTTTTAAGGACATAATAGCATCCGACAGATACAATACGGTGGAGCTGAAGCACATTTTCCGTCAGGCGATGGAAAGTCTGATTGTCACAAACGCACACGCCGTAAATGACGGGGAACACATAGACCTGACAAAAAAGGACGGCGACTTCTTCTTCCTTCCGAGAGAGACGGACGAGCTGACGGCGCAGACCGTCGTTGACCTTTGCAGAAAGCGGCTCCCGAAGAGCTACGGGCTTTCCGTTTTTGACGGGATACAGGTCATAACGCCGTCCAAAAAGGGCGCGCTGGGGACGGAAGCCCTCTGCATGGCTTTGCAGAGCGCGATAAATCCTCCGTCAAACAGCAAGAAAGAGCTTAAGCGCCGAACGTCCGTGCTCCGCGAGGGCGACAAGGTTATGCAGGTGAAAAACAATTACAGCATCACCTGGAAAAAGTCTGACGGCGGCGAGGGAACCGGCGTTTTCAACGGCGACATCGGCGTCATTGTGAAAATCAGCCATTCGGAGGAGAAGATAACCGTCGATTATGACGGGAGAACCGTCGAATACGATTTTACCGCTGCGGAGGAGTTGGAGCTTGCGTATGCGATAACCGTTCATAAAAGTCAGGGCAGCGAATATCCGATTGTTGTCATTCCCCTGTTTCGTTATACGCCGAAGCTGCTCACAAGAAACCTTCTTTATACGGCGATAACGAGAGCGCGGGACATGGTTGTGCTCGTCGGCGACGGGGAGGTTGCAGATATGATGGTCGACAATAACCGTCAGGCGAAGAGATACACAGGGCTTGAATATTTTCTTACGAGGTTTGACGATTGATGAAAATAACCGATATTCTTTTCCCGCCGAAGTGTGTTGTCTGCGGCAAAGTGACGCATGGCGAATATCTCTGTCCGGACTGCGAGAAGAAATACAGAGAGATGTGCGGCGAGAGGTGCCGCGCCTGCGGGATGACGCAGAGGGACTGCCGCTGTCACCGCATAGGCGGGATTGACGCGGCGGTGCATGTTTTTGAATACGGCAGCGCGATGTCAAAAAAGCTGATTTATTCGCTAAAACATAAAAACAGCCGGAGACTGCGCGATTTTCTTGCGGGTGAATGTAAAAACGCGCTTTTTTCGGCGATAACAGATATAGGCGGATTTTCGGAATGTGTGCTGACTTATGTTCCGAGAAGCGCGGAGAGCATAAACGAATACGGCTTTGACCAATCGAAGGAGCTTTGCAGAAGAATATCGCGCCTTGCGGAAATACCGCAGATGAAGATGTTTTCGCGAAGCGGCGGGGTGCAGAGTCAGAAATCGCTGACCTCGGAGGAGCGGGCGGAAAATGCCGCGCGAGCCTATTCCGCCGTGAAAAACGTAAAAGCGCCTTATAAGGTGATAATAATTGACGATGTGACGACGACCGGAAGCACGCTTTCCGCATGCGCAAAGCTCGCAAGAGAGATGGGCGCGGAGCATGTCGCGGCATTGACCGTCGCCGCCACGCTATAAGTAAAGACAGGAGGGAATTTTGACAAAGACGAATAAAAAGCGACTGTTTACAGTCGCGCTGTGCGCAGTTATTCTGGCTGTCGGACTTCTTTCGGCTTATGTCATCCGGTATCAGTTCTGGAGGATATACGGCTTTTTTGACGGTCTCGGCAAGGGCGAAACAGGACTTCTTTCGGAGACTGTCATGAGCGGGGACGAGCTTTACAGCGTCAGTATTGCGGACATCGAAACGGCGGACGGGATTGTTTTCAGCAACGTCATGTGGCTTGTCAACTCCGAGCATATGCTTTCGGAGAAGGATGTTCCCGCTGTCGCAACAGTCGACGAGAAGAACAGCGTCAGCACTTATGCCTTTTATGACCTTCAGCGCCTTTTTGCTGAGGTCAAGAGCAGATTCGGAAAAGACCTGCTCCTGACAAGCACATACAGAACGCGCGAATATCAGGCTCAGGTTTATGAAACCAACCCATATGCCGCGCCTGCCGGAGCCAGCGAGCACGAAACGGGGCTTGCGGTTGACGTGAAGATTGAGGGTTACGCGCAGAAGCGGTTTATAAACAGCAACATCGGCAGATGGATGGCGAAAAACTCATATAAATTCGGGTTTATCATCCGTTATCCGATGTGGGGCGAGAAGATGACGGGAATCGAATATGAGCCATGGCACCTGCGCTACGTCAGCGAGCCGCACGCGGAGATAATCTATCGCAGTAAAATCACGCTTGAGGAATATTCATCCCTCTATGAGGACGGAAAATTTTATACTTACGGAGATTATATAATTTCCCGTCAGTCCGGAGAGGGAGGGACGCTCCTTCTGCCGAAAGCGGAGGGGGACGTTCATGTTTCGCCGGATAACGCCGGAGGGTATTATATCTGGGCGAAAAAATAACAAATCGGAATTGCCGGAGACGAGTTGTCTTCGGCGATTTTTCTGTCATTTGTAATCAAATATAAAACTCGCCGCCGGGGGAAAATAATTTCTTGACAATCCGCCGGAGGTGTGATATAATCACCATGTAAAATTATATCGGGCAAAGCAGTCGAAAGGCTGTGACGCAAAACTATAGGGGCCATTATTTAAGCCAGCCAGTTGCAATTTTTTGTGACAGGCTCGGCTTTTTTTGTTTGTTTTTATTTTCGCAGGTCGGAGAGACTGCTCCGGCGCAAGGAGATTATATATGAAAAAGAATTCCGCGAGAGCGGGGAAGGCGGCGCGTATAGCGGTGACTGTCCCGCTGATTGCAATAATATTTGCCGTGAGCATTTTTGCCGCGGTGCTTTTCAGGTCGTTTGTTACGGGAAGGGGAAGTGTTTCTGCCGGAGAGATGGGCGATGTCAGCATGACAGTGACAGGGCTTACGTCCGGACAGGCAATTTCTGCGGGGAGCAGCTCGTTTACGCTCAAAAAAGCGGGAGACAGGGTCACTTTTTCCGTTTCGACGGAAAACAGCTCGGGGCAGAATCTGACTCATTCGGCAAGCCTTGCGCTTAAAAGCGTTGCCGTCGGCGGAAAGGGACTGTCCTCTGCGGACGGGGAATACAGCGCGATAAAGAGCTGTATTCTTGTTTATATCGACGGAAAATTCGTAGATTCTCTCTCCCATCTGACGCAGGCGGGCGCATATGATATTTTTTCCGACCTGCCGCTTCCGGATGGGATGAAAGATGTGCGCGAGGTTACATTTGAGCTTCATTCGGCGGCGACGCAATATAAAAATGTCAGATTTGAATTGTCTTTTGTCGATTATGCGAAAAGCGCTGACGCGAGAAAATATATATTCGTCGGCGATGAGGACGAGTTTTCAAAAGCGATAGACGATATAAATTCCGGTCTTATTACGGATTATGACGGCAACCCGACCGTTCCGACAGTCGTCCTTTCGGAGAATATTGTCCTGACGGGAAAATACACCGCGACATCACTTCTCCGCCTTGACCTTTGCGGAAAGAACATTTCGGGCGGCACGCTTGAGCTTTGTGCGGACGCCGAGGTGTTTTCATCGTCAAGGCACAGCGCGGCGCCGTCGTCACCCGTGAAAATGATATTGAATTCTTCATCTTCCGTGCTCGATATTCGCGATTTTTATTCGTCAGACGGCGAAAATGTTGCCATGGCTTATGCAAATGCGGCGAGCGTGACGGATTTTTCGCGCGAAAGAGCGCTTGCGCTTGTCGCGGAGAGAGCAAAGGAAAAGCTCTCGGGCGGGATTACGTCCGGAGGCAGCGCCGACGCGCTCACGTCGCTTTCGTTTTATCTTTCGGGAAACGGCATTTCAGCCGCGCTTTCCGGTGACGGAAACAGCATTTCCGGCTCTGTTATAAGCTGCGGGACGCGCTCTGCAACCGACGTCGGAGAGCTTACGCTCAGCGTCGACGGAGAAAGCGAGACGATTTCGTTCAGGCAATTCGGAAGCGACGGCGAATCCGTGCTTGACGAGATAAAGTCCGGCGCGCTTGCGCATATAGAAGCAATCACAGGCTCTGCCGAGCCGGTAATGGACGATATATATCTGCCATCCGAGATAAAAAAATACGGGGCGAGCATTGAATGGGTCAGCACAAGACCGGACATCATCGCCTCCGACGGCAGAATAATTGACGATAGCGCAGACAGAGAAACCGTCACCCTTTATGCGAATGTCCGCATAAACGAAAAGGTCTATCAGCTTGAATATTCGTTTGTCGTTTCCGGAATAAACAACGATGTGCGTTTTTCAAACTTCATAGCACAGCTCAGCCCCCTTCAGTTGAAGGAGGTATGGCGCGGAAACACGAACACGTCAAGCGAGGATTTCAAAAAGTCTCATCAGTTTTTGCCGATAGTGAATACAGGCTCCGATTATCACTATATCAAGTCATTCACTTCGCCCGAAGGCGAGCTTACAACGGCAAAGCTCGTTTGGGAGGGATATGAGGACGTCGGGCTTGAATATCTTGTCTATTCTCAGGACGCAACATATAATTACGTCTCTGTTTACACAAATTCGGATGGTGAGCAGGCTGTATATCTGAATACCCCCGTTTTCAGTACGTTTGCGCAGATAAACCTGACGGCGAAATTCGTCGGCGACGACAAGATATACACGGGCACGGTGAACGTCATAATCGAAACCGGCAACTATGAAGAATTGCTCGACGAAGTGTTTTTCTTCGTTCAGGAACAGCTCGACTCAACGGATATATACAAAAACATCATAAAAACACGCATGGCAAACGGCATGAAGGAGGAAAAGGGCGACTTTTTCGTCGACGCAAAATATGTCATTTCGTCCGCGAGCCAAAGCGATAAATATTCGATAACACTTGATACCGGTTCATCCGGCGGCGTTCTCTCCGCAACCGAAAATGCAGAGAAAAACGGCTATGACATTTCCGTCGACATGACAAAGGCGACGCAGGTTGAAAGCCGAGTGCCGATTTCCGTCACCGTCAGCTATACGTATGAGCCGAAGGTCACCTCGACCAGAACCCTTTATGTGACCGTCCCCGCGGTTATTCTTCCGGATGAAAACGGTTTTGCAAATTACAGCGTTTTCAGCTCCGTGAAGTATCAGCTTTTCGGCTTCCTTCCGAGCGAAGAACGGACGAAGAGCGACGAGGCGTTCACGGTTTCGGGGACGAAAGTCATAAACAACACAAAGCCTTATATTCTCATAAAGGATATCGACCGTTGCAGCGGCTCGGATGGCAACTTCTTTGAAGGAATTTATGCGGGCGAGAGCCTGACCATCGGTTACGGCTCAAAGCTCGATTCGCTTTATCTTCCCGTCGGGACGGCGAACGCCGAAAATCCCGTCGAAGAAAAGGTTTACGGTTTGCTTGCGCTCATCCGCTATGCAACCGGAAACGAAAAGGGCACAAAAACAGTCACCTCAGGCGGAAAGACTTATTCAATCTCTGCCGACGGAAAACAGTACCTGACGCCGGATGAAATCAGCGCGCTGAAAAGCTATTATGAAGACGTTACGGGCGGCGCGGTCGATTTTGATACGCTCTTTGCGTCGGTTTCGTATTATCCCGAGGCAAACGGCGCGAGGAGCCGAGTTATTACGGACAGCGTCGCGCTCGGCAACGCGATAAAGTCGCTCACGAGCGACACAACGACGTATTTCAAATATACGGAGCTTATGCGCTGGGCGCTCAACGAGCAGAATTTCCCGAAAAGCGCGTTCTTTGATAACTCATACCCGATCGGCAACCCGCCGAATGGCGGCTCGCTCAGGTTTAACGCGACTTACACGGTTACCGGTGGCACAAGTTACACATTTTATCAGAGCGGCGGCACGATGTCGCTCAAAAACGGCGACTTCAACGAGGACGACACCGAATATATAAGCGAGCGGGAGGAGGTTGTCCTGCAAGCCTTCTGGAACAATGCGGGCAGCCTTTCTGCCTTCAAAAATGCGTTTGCCGCATATACCGTCACTCCGACTTATCTTGAATCCGGCGCGGTTTCGGCGCTTGTCGGCGCCATGTATAACGCGCTCGGTTGCGACGGTTTTTCCGAGGAGCTTGTCCTGTGCGAGGGGAAGACCGTCCCCGCAATAACCTCTGCGGACGGCGCCCTCGAAGCCCTTCCGTATTTCGCAGGCCTCAGAACGCTCGTCATAAAAGGGGCGTATACGGAGAGCGGAAGCACGGTCACAGCGGAGCTCCCCGCCTTCCTTCATACGGATTCGCTTGCGACGTTCTACGGCAGGCTGACTTCCTCCGGAATTGCGTCGGCTCTTCAAAAGCTCGTGCTTTATAACTGCGCGCAGGATTATGTGACGTTTGAGCTCGACGGCATTTCGGCATTTGAGTCGATAGAATATCTTGATCTCGGCATGAATTACGGTATAAAAGCCCTCGGCGCGGCGCTCGATTTGCCCCTGGACAACGTAAAATATATCGACCTTTCGGGCGCGGACAGCGCGGATAAATACAGCAGTTATCCGCTGTCGGTGCTTGCGGGCAAGGTGAATCGGGTTTATTACAGTCCCGATACGGGCAGGGACGGAAAGACTGCGTCGAAGGTCATGTTTGACGGAAGAACAAACGACCTGCTTTCATATCTGCGCGAGCTTGAAACCGTCGACAGCGGCTATGTTCAGCTTCAACAGAGGATAAACCTCGGGGCGGCTTCATCAAACAAGACGCATATCTATTGGCAGCTTGACAGCGGAAACCCAATCTATCAAAGCCCTGTTTCAAAGGCGGGCGTGTTTACGTCCGGCACATACGGAGAATATGACGCTCCGGCGGGCATGAACGGCGAGCTTACAAATTGGTTTTATTATGACGGCAGGCTGTATTCCGTAAAGCGCGGAACGGACGGCATTTATCTTTATGACGAGGGCGCGCTTGCGCTGTCAGACTCGGCTCCGGGACTTACGGACGAGGATAAAGCGGAGCTTGAAAAGCTGTTGACGGGCAACGTCACATACGGACTGACGTTTGAGAAGGTCAGCGAGACCGCTTGGCAGACGGGAGCGGCAACAGACATTGTTGCTTATAGCAGAAATAGCAGATACTATATAATTTATATAGATAACGGCACGAGAAAGGTAAGCAGTTCCCGATACAGGCATATATATAAAATTCCTTCCGTAAAAACTGTTACATATAGCTTTACATACCGTGGAAGCGACTCTGCGCAAAAGGCGATAACGGCATACCTGTCATCGCTTGAGGCTGTTGTCGAATACACGTATTCATATGGAAGAAACGGAGAAGTCAGCGGAACGGTTACGGTTGAAGTAACAAAAAACGCTTATTATGCAAACAACAGTAGCGGAACGGCGATGACGGATACCGCAATTTCCATCGGCTCGGCTGAAAAGGTTTATTGGAGCACAAGCAGTAACTCGTACACGGAGACAAATTCATCTGTTGTAAATTATTTTAAGGCAACCTATGAATACGGCGGAAACTCTTTTGACTATTCGTCAAGCGGCACGTTTACCGATGACTCGCTTGCCGGTGGCTTCCCTTCGGAGCTTAAAGCCCTTTGCGAGAACGGAATAAATCTGACGGGCGCGACGAATACGGAAACGCTCGAAAGCACAAAAACGGTGACTACATCCGTTCCGTATCTTGCCGACGAGACGGAAAGGGAAGCGGCGCTCGCAAGACTTGAAAGTATCGCTGGCGGCGAGCAGTCATTTGAAGGCGGTTACAGCGTCTTTCTTTACAGCGGAACAAGCGGCGACGGCTCGTATTTTTCGGACGGCACCGAAACCGTTTACTCGTTTGTCAAAAATCGTTTTTACCGTCTTGTCATGAGCGGCGACACGCTCACATGGCAGGACACGGGCATAGACAATCCCTCGGCAACCGACACGACCGTCACAATGGAGTCGATTCTTGCGCAGGCAAACACATATGCGCAGACGGTCATGCGCGGCAACTGGCTCGGGCTTTACGTCTGGTATGAAGGCTCGGGCGATACGTCGGACGGGATGACAGTAAACGGCAGGACATATAAAAAGGGTTGTGTTTACCGCATTGTCTGGAAGGACGAAGGTCACACCGAGTTTACTTATGACGACGCGGAGGGCGGATACAGGCTCTGCGAGGCAGTGACCGCTTCGGAATTTGCAAGCAAGCCGCTCAGCGCCGTCGAAGGCTCAATGTACTATCTCAAAAACGCGACAAACTTCTATGCCGCGGATAAATTTTATATCATGACGTATGATGATGTCGGCGGATTTTATTATCTCAACCGCTTCGGAGACGCCGCAATGCTCCTGAAAACGGACGAGGACGGCACCTCTCATTCATATCTGCGCATGAAGAACAGCAAACTTTACATTACAACATCCGAAGACTATTCCGGCACAGGCGGCACAGAATATATCGATGTGACCGCGGTTGTCAAAGTCGGCGATGAGGAATACACGAGAACATTCCGCGTCGCGGTGATCGGATAATCCGGAGAAAGGGAGAAATCGCTCTGCTATGAAAAAAAGCAAGATGATTAAAATAATTTCGGCTTTGACGGCGGCAGTCGCTTTTTGCATGACCTGCGTTTATGCATATTTTTCGGCGCGCGGCGAGCAGAGCGAGAGCGTCGGAATTGATCCGAGCCGCGGCACGGTTTCCGTTTCGGACTTCGGAGAATTCTTTTCCGCAACGCAAAACGGAACATACAATGACAGCTCGCAGGCGTCGGATGTCAACGAAAAACACAGAAAAACCGTGGTGCTGACTGACAATATCACCCTTGAAGCCGATCTTGAAATCACGGCTGACATAAATCTTGACCTCGGCGGGCATACGCTTTATCTTGACGGACATACGCTCACCTTCCGCCATAGCTATCACGGCTCCGTCGTCTTTTCGGACGGAAGAGTCGTGCTTGGAGCGGGCGGGAGCGGCGCGGTTTATGCAGATACGCCGAATGCCGCCGTCATGCTTTCGGACGTGACAATCGGCACGCTTGACGACGGAATTTTCACGGAGAAGGCGGAAAAATTCACCGTAATTTCGGCAGACCCCGATTTTGTCGCCTATAACTTTTTCAAGACCGTTGCCGCGGCAGTTGCGGACGGAAGTCAGACGCTTGAAAGCCGCGAAAACTATGAAAAAGTCAAAAGTAAATCAGGATTTACATCATCCGACTTTATTACGCTTTATAAAAGCGATGACTGCACCTCGCACGGCGGCGTTCCGTGTTCATATGTTTTTGCCGATATCGACCTGCCGATGAATTACATCGGCTATCCCGCCGCTAAGGTCTCGTACAGCACAAAGAACGGAATAATCTCCGATTACGGAAGAAAAAACGGCACGGGGGACGACGTCATAACGGCGACGATTACCGTTGGCGCGATGAAATATTCCTGCGACTTTTATGTTCACGTCCCCGATGTTTCGGGCGAAGCGGGGCAGAAGGCTGCCGTGCTTGAAATGGCAAAACGGTATCTCTCCCGCTATTGGGTCGACGAAACGAGCGACGGAATAGACACGGTTTCCGTGAAAAAATATGTGATAAATCACAGCTGCTACCTTCCGACAAAGTTCGGATTCTGCGACGTGGCGATTTCGTATACAGGCTATGACGTTGACGGAAGCGAAACGTCCGCCTCGGAGGAGGGAAGCCCGTTTGCGCTTTTTGCGCCGACGCTTTCGACCGTCAGGCTGACAGCGAGCGCCCTCGGCGCGACCGTCGATTTTGAGATTGTCAGCTCAAATGTGGCGACTGTGAAAAACGCGGTCACGGTTGCAAACGACCTGCTGAAAAAGTGGTATGGGACGGAGATAACCGTAACCGTCGACCAAAACAACGTTTATACATATTCCGGCCCAACGGGAGGCGCCCTTTCGGATTATCTCCCGCTTTACGGCATGAATTATTACAGCGGCTCGGAATATGAAAAGGCTTATCCGGGGATTGGCAGTATCGAATATTCAATAGTTTACGGCGACACCGTCGACGAATATTATGAAATCGGGGCGGATGAGGGCGATTACCGCAGGTTTTATGTTTCGTCCGGTAAGCACCCGGAAAACGACGCGGGCAGCGTTTATCTCAACGTCGATATGACGATAACCTATGCGGGACGAACGTCGTCTGTTACTATCCATATTCCCGTCCGCTGTTATGTTTCCGGCGAGGAAGGACTCGGGCGGTTCCTGCCGTATTACTCCGTCTTCAACAAAAACATTTCCGAGCAGACGGGCGGATATACGCTCAAGAGCTTTGATTTGCCCTTCAATTACAGGAAGGGTCAGCCGATTGTCTGTTATGCGCTTTCCGCAAAGGAGGGAAGCGCCGCCGGAACGCTTTCAGGGCTGGCGGACGCCTTGACCGTCTATTTTGTCTCATCGGACGGGAAGAAAACCGCGCTTGCGGGAGAGACGGTAACGGCAGAGATAACAGTCGGCGAGGAGACCACCGGACGCGAGATAATATCGTTTACATCGTCCCTTGAAGAGCTCCTTCCGGACGCCGCGGCACTTCGCGCGCAGGCGGAAAGCGGGACGGCGCACTATACGGTTGAAATCGATGTTTCAAAGCTCGAAGCCGAGAATATGACCCTTTCGCTTACATATCAATATAAGCTCTCGCCGGAGGCGACGTCATGGACGGCATACGACCTGACAACCGATATAACAATCCCGGGCGTGCTCAGAGCCGGCGTCCATGTAACCGACGCGGCGTTTTACGCATGGATATACAATAACTTCAATCCGTCCGGAAAAGCATATGCGGACGGCGATATCATCCTTTCCGACTGGCTTGAAAACAACGTCACGCTTGATTTTGCAAATGATACGGCGCTGTCCGGCGTCGGAGATTTCACCGGGCTGAGATACCTTGTCGGTACTCAGAAGCTGTTGCTTTCCGGCGCCTCGCTGACCTTTTCAAATATAGAAGAGATTTCATATATGAGGTCGCTTACGACAATCGACCTTTCCGGTTGCGGAATTTCCGTCACGGCGACGGAAACCTCTCCGTTTCTTTCATGGGTTTCTGACAGCTCGCGCCTTGAAAATCTTGTTTCCGTCAATCTGAGCGGAAATACGATATACCGTTTTGACTGGCTTGAAACACTGGGAAGCAAGTCAAAAACGCTTGCCCGTATAACGGTCAGCGGAAATGTTCCAGGCACGACCGACGCAGACAACGTTTTTTACGGCTCTGACGGGCTTTATAACTACGGAATATACAGGGAGCTTGCAAGGCAGGGAATTGCAATTTATTCCGGCGGGACGGCGTCATCGCCCGTGCCCTTTGCGGACAGTCGCTCGTCGTCTCTGCTTTATCTGAGCCTTTGCAACGTTGAATATCAGAACAAAATCCCGAAAAACGCAAGCCTTGATGACGTTCTGGCTGAGCTGAGCACATCGGCAGGAGATTACGGGATTTCAGACGAGGCAAATAACACATATTACAGCTGCACCGTGCAGAATCAGTCAATTACGTATTCTGTCACGGGGGAAAACACATTTTCGCTCACATACTCCGCGCAGGCAGGCGGAGAAACATATGAAATAACAATCAGATTTTCCGTGACGCGGGGCTGATTACGGATGAAAGGAGGAACACGGCTTGAACGGAAGCAGAAGCGACAAAAAATTACTTTGGACAAGAGCGATAATGCTTTTGGGCATGTTTATTATCGTTGTTGCAATCTTTTTGCTCTGGCTCGGAAAGAGCGGCATGCTGGCATGGTTTGCGAGCAACAAAAACGTAAAATCCGGCGGAATGACGCTTGAAGTCAGCGATAAGGCGCTTCGGCTTGATCCGATTATAAGCGTTGTCCCTTCTGTCGGAGAAAAGCGCTTTGAAACGATATATTATATGGCGGATAAAAACGGAAATTATTATCGCGCGTCGACAGACGATACCGGCGGTGAGCTTGCCGGCGAAATTGCCGGAACCGGCTATTATTTCATGAAAAATTCCGCCGGGAATTATATTCCGATAAGTCTGACGGGGCTTTTCCCGGGAGAAAAGCTGGAAATAACTCTTTCGTTTACGAATGAGACCTCGTCTCCTCTTAAGTACAGGCTCGCGCTTGAAAATTTCAACGATGATGACGGAAAATTTACGATATCGGGCGATGGCTCGGACGACACAACCTCCGGAACATACAGCATTATGGGCATATTTTTCGTGCGCACGGAGTCCGTCGGCGGCATTGCGACGGGCGGCGATGGGGAGTTTTTGTCACGATATGACACGGAAAACGGAAAAAGCGAAAATCTTGAGTCTCTTGAGATTGCATCGGGCGAAATCGGCGCGGGGGAAACCGTCGAATGTGTTTTCAGCGTTTCGATAGACCTTTCGCAATATCGCAGTCTCAAAGGCGTTCATGAAAATCTGCTTTCAAAAAAAAGGTTTACAATCGGTGCGCTCAGGCTTTCCGAGGGCGAATGAGGTGGGTAATATGAAGAAGAAAAAATATATTATTCCGATAGTTGCGGCGCTTTGTCTTGCGCTTGCGTCCACGGCGGCTTTTTCATGGTTTTTTGTCAACAACAGTACGCCCATGAGCTTTGAAATGCTTGAAATACGCTCAAAGGTCACGCTTTACAGAGGCAATGATATAAACAGTAACGGCGTTCCGGACCTTGCGGAAAGTCCGGTTAAAATGGGCTATTATACAGAAAAATATGATTTTGAATACCTTGCAGGCGACAGCGCGATAACGGAGGAAAAGACCGCCGATATACTTCTCAACATCGACATAGCGGATATCGCTCCGACTCAGACAAGAACCTTCAAGCTGTCGCTTGAAAATACAGGCGCTGTGGACAATCTCGTCAGCCTTTCGTTTGATATAAGCGGACTTGACGATGATGAAAAAGCGCTTCTCGGACTTATGTCCGTCACGGCGATGAAGGTTATAAAGGACGGCGACAGCGGGGATTACAGGCTTGAAGAATGTGGGAAATTCTTCTTTTCCGACGCCGAAGGCGGCGTCATCGACGGGATTTTTTCGGATAATCTTCCCGGAACGGTGAGCGCCGACTCCGATGGCTCGGATGTATATATGGACTTCTGGCTCCGGTTTTATATGGAACCGCTCGACCGCGTGAACTTGCGCAGGGCAGCGTCAGGACAGGCGGAGCTGACAGAGGATGAATACAATGCTTATGCGGGAAGGTCGGCGGAGAATATCAAATTTTTCGTCTGCTTTGACGTAGCTGACTGAGGCGTTTGAGAAAAGCTCGGCGAATGCCGATGGTCTGAAAGTTACGGAAAAAACAAAAAAGCACCCATGTGGGTGCAATGTTTAATATAACAGAAATCGATTCTTGCGTCTCGACGGCGTCAGGTCAAGCGGCTCTGACAGTTCTCGCTGCGGCTCGGTCACACTCGGGTTCTGACAGCCGTCTAAGGCTGTCATTCATTACCCTCGTGCCGCTTCGCTACGTCCAAGGCTGTCATTCACTCCCGCTCTCTTTGATTCCCTACGGGCAAAAAAAGAAAAACCGCTATTTTA
>DHMB01000145.1:0-3409 GCA_002405565.1 Clostridiales bacterium UBA4653 | reverse complement strand
GCTCGGTCATCGCGGCTCTGACATGCCACCGGCATGTCATTCACTGCCGCTCTCTTCGATTTCCTTCGGACAAAAAAGAAAAACCGCCGTTTTGCCCCTACGGGAATCGATTCTCGCAGGCTCGACGCCTGCTCGGTCATCGCGGCTCTGACATGCCACCGGCATGTCATTCACTCCCGCTCTCTTCGATTCCCTACGGACAAAAAAGAAAAACCGCTATTTTACCCCTACGGGAATCGATTCTCGCAGGCTCGACGCCTGCTCGGTCATCGCGGCTCTGACAGCCGTTTAAGGCTGTCATTCACTACCGCTCTCTTCGATTCCCTTCGGGCAAAAAAGAAAAACCGCCAAAGGCGGTTTTTCTTTTTTGGTGACCCCTACGGGAATCGAACCCATGATTGCGCCGTGAGAGGGCGCCGTCTTAGCCGCTTGACCAAGGGGCCATAGTCTTTTGCGGAACAACGATATTATATCATATAGTTTTTCAAATTGCAAGATGTTTTTTAATATTTTTTCAAATATTCTTCGAGACAAAGCCCGCTTTTTTTGATTTTTTTCGCAGTTTCACACCCGACATAGCGCCAATGCCATGGCTCAAAGGCGATTTTCGTTATATTTTCCTTGCCCTTCGGGTAGCGGAGGATATATCCGAAGCGATGAGCATTCTCGCAGAGCCACTCAAAATACGGGCTGTTTTCAAAGTCAACTGTGGCGCAGGGACGGTCATGAATGTCAACGCAAAGCCCGCTTTGGTGTTCGCTTTCGCCGGGACGGGCGGTGTACCTTGCGGCGAGCGCCTCGGCTTTGGCGCGGGAGTAGCCCTTTTCCTCATAGCTTTGCACGGCGGTATCAAAAAGATATTTCTGATAATTATAGCTGCGGTAGCCGCTTGTGACGGTTATCGGCGGGGCATCGGTGCCGAAATCGTTTTCCATAGCGGCGATAAGCGCTTCAAGGGCGACGGCGGCATCATTTGTTATTTTTTGAGGGGCTCTGCCGTCCGGACGGGTCGCTTTTATTTCCGTAAGCTCAGAGGGGACAAAATCCTGCGGTAGGGGATTTTCCGAGTTTATAAGCGGAATATCGGCGGAGAGAACGTTGAAGGAAAAAAGTAAAACAAAGAGCACGGCAAAAGCCGTGCTCTTAATGATTTTGAGCATATTTCGCACCTCTTTTCGATATATGGTGCGACCGAAAGCCCGTTTTTATTCGTTTATCCCGAATATCTCTTTTGCGTTTCTGACTTCCTGCTCGCAGAATGAGTCATAATCCATTCCGAGCAGCTCTGCGGCTTTTTCGGCAGTATAATGCATATAGCCGCTATGGTTCATCTTGCCGCGCATAGGTACGGGAGCAAGATACGGGCAGTCCGTTTCGACGAGAATCCTTTCCGCGGGAACGACCTTTGCCGCTTCAAGGAGCTTCGAGGCGTTTTTGAACGTCAACGAACCGGAAAAAGAGATATAATATCCCCTGCGGATATATTCCTTTGCCTGTTCGGCGCTGCCGCTGTAACTATGCAGAATTCCCCGAACCTTCGGATGAGCGCAGACAATGTCAAATACATCGCCGTGCGCCTCTCTGTCATGAATGATGATCGGCAGGGAATATTCTTCGGCGAGAGAGAGCTGTGCGTCAAAGAATCTTTTTTGCGTGTCTCTGTCCGAAAAGTCGTAATAATAGTCAAGACCGATTTCGCCGAGAGCTTTGACCTTGTCTTCGGCAAAAAGCGGGACTATTCTGTCAAGAGCAGAATTTATCTCTCCCGCCGCTCCGCATTCGTGCGGATGAATTCCGGCTGCGGCATACATTTTTTCGTACTTTTTTGCAAGCGCAATCGATTGCAGAGAAGTCGTCTCGTCAGTTCCTGCGCAGAGAATGCCGCAGATGTCGCCGGAAAAGAGAGAGTTCAGAAGCTCTGTCGGGTCACCGAATTTTTCATCGGTATAATGAGCGTGAGTATCGAAAAGGGAGACCATTACTTGTTTTCCGCAAGCTCGGCTTCAATTTCGGCGAGCTTTTTCTGTTCATCTATTCTTGCAAAGAGAACAAACGATTCGCCGACCTTTTCGCCTGCGGGGAGCAGACCGAACGTAGCGGCGCTTTCAAGAGAGCTGTCCGAAATGCCGAGGGAAGCGAGTATCTTTGCGGAGGCTTCCGGCATAGACGAGCCGAAAAGTACACCGAGAATACGGAGCGATTCGAGAAGGTTATAGATAACCGTCGCAAGTTCTTCTTTTCTGCTTTCGTCCTTTGCAAGCGCCCAGGGGGTTGTTTCGTCTATATATTTGTTCGCTCTTCTCGCAAGCGTCATTGCGGAATCGAGTGCGTCTGCAACCTTGAACGCGTCCATATTCGCGACGAAACCTTCATAGGAGCGTTTTGCCGTTGCGATAAGATCGGAATCGAATTCCGTTTTGCCTGTCGGCGCGGGAATGACGCCGTCAAAATACTTTTTCGTCATCGAGAGAGTTCTTGCAAGCAGGTTTCCGAGCGTGTTTGCAAGGTCTGTGTTGTAACGCGAGATGACGGAGGGATAAGTTATCGAGCCGTCCGAGGAATAGGGCATTTCGGAGAGGAAATAATATCTTGTTCCGTCAACGCCGAAATGGCGGACGAGCGTATCCGAATAGATGACGTTGCCCTTTGATTTCGACATTTTGTCTGTGCCGAAAAGGAACCAGGGATGTGCAAAGATCTTTTCGGGGATCGGCTCGCCGAGCGCCATAAGGAAAATGGGCCAATAGATGACGTGGAAGCGGGCGATGTCCTTACCGATGACGTGAACGTCTGCGGGCCAGAATTTTCTGTAATTCTCGCTGTTTTCGCCGCAATCATAGCCGAGGGCGGTGATGTAGTTTGAAAGGGCGTCGAGCCAGACGTAAACTACGTGCTTTGAATCGAAATCGACGGGAACGCCCCAGGTAAACGATGAGCGGGAAACGCAGAGATCCTGAAGTCCGGGCTTGATGAAATTGTTTACCATTTCTTTCTTTATGCCTTCGGGCGCGATGAAATCGGGGTGCGACTCTATATATTCGAGTAGTCTGTCCTGATATTTGCTCATCTTGAAGAAATACGCCTCTTCCTTTTCGCGACGGAGAGGTCTTCCGCAGTCCGGGCAGATTCCGCCCTCTGCCTGCGTGTCCGTAAAGAACGATTCGCAGGGAACGCAATACCAGCCCTCATACGAGCCCTTGTAAATGTCGCCCTGATCATAGAGCTTTTTGAAAATCTTCTGAACGGCTTTGACGTGGTGCTCGTCCGTTGTGCGGATGAAGCAGTCATAATCAACTCCGAGCAGCTTCCAGAGCTCTTTTATCTGCGACGAGATACCGTCAACATACTCCTGCGGAGCTATTCCGCTTGCGTTTGCAAGATCTTCGATCTTCTGACCGTGCTCGTCCGT
>DHMB01000107.1:292-4562 GCA_002405565.1 Clostridiales bacterium UBA4653 | reverse complement strand
GCGCCTTTGGGAACATGTATTTTATCTTTTTAAGGCTTTCGATATACCATTCGTCGACGTTGTGCTCGTGCATTCTGTCAAGCATCCAGTCCGGGAGCGGGTCGCCCTTCTTGTTCTTACGGACTTTTTCCATGATATCGAATGCGTCCTTGTTGTCCAGTCCGTACTGAATAAGGCGAAGCATGATACTGTCTCTCGTTCCGACGACGGATTTCAGTTCGCACGTTCCGTTCTTGATGAGCACCTGCGCATTTCCAGACCAAACGTCCGTGCCGTGCGTAAGTCCCATAATCTGAAGCAGATCGGCAAATGTCTTCGGCTTCGCTTCGACAAGCACGGGAATAACAAAGTCCGTGCCGTTTTCGGGAATTCCGAGCGTGCCGACCTGAATTCCCATAATATCCTCCGGCTTTATTCCGAGAGGTTCTGTCGAGTTGAACAGCTTATAAACCTCCGGATCGCCGACGGGAACATCCAGAACGCTCGTGTGCGAGAACATTTCGATATACTTGTATTTGGTCGGAATATCGTGACCCAGCTCGTCGAGTTTGAGGAGCAGGTCGTGCATATCGTTGAAGGTGAAATGTGTTGTGATTATATCGGACGAGGCGTCATCGGCGGGGTGCTGAACGGGACAGAAATCATAAATTTCATATTCCTTCGGCACAACGACGATACCTCCGGGGTGCTGACCAGTCGTGCGCTTTACGCCGACGCATTTTGAAACGATACGGTTTATCTCCGCCTTGTTTATCTTTATTCCCTTGTCCTCAAAATAGCCGGCGACGAAGCCGTAAGCCGTTTTTTCGGCGAGAGTACCGATTGTTCCCGCGCGGAAAACGTTTTCCTTGCCGAAGAGCTCCTCCGTGTATTTATGTACCTTGCCCTGCACCTCTCCCGAGAAGTTGAGGTCTATATCGGGCGACTTGTCCCCAAAGAAGCCGAGAAACGTTTCAAACGGAATGTCGTGTCCGTCCGAGTTGTATTTTGTGCCGCAGACGGGGCAGTTTTTCGGCGGAAGGTCAAAGCCCGAGCCTGCGCCTTCTTCGTTTGAAAAGTCAGAATGCTTGCATTTCGGGCAGACGTAATGCGGGGGCAGAGGGTTGACCTCCGAAATGCCGGCCATCGACGCGACGAACGACGAGCCGACAGAGCCTCTCGAACCGACGAGATACCCCTGGCTTTCGCTGTATTTAACGAGCTTTCTCGCTATCATATAGAGCACGGCAAAGCCGTGGCTTATGATTGAATCAAGCTCCTTTTTAAGTCTCTTTTCGACTATATCCGGCAGCGGATCGCCGTAAAGACCCTTTGCCGTTGTATAACAGATATCCATCAGTTCTTCCTCGGCGCCCTCCATTTTGGGCGTATAGGTACCGTTCGGGAACGGACGGATGTCCGTGCCGATGAGATCCGCTATTTTGTTTGTATTCTCGATTACGACTTCCTTCGCCTTCTCCTCGCCGAGATACGAAAACTCTTCAAGCATTTCGTCCGTCGTGCGGAAGAAGAGGTGACTGTCTCTGTCGCCGTCCTTCATACCCATCCCGCGGAGAAGAACATTGCGGCTTATGCCGTCATAATCTTCAAGATAGTGTGCGTCACATGTCGCAACGACAGGCTTTCCGAGCGCCTCGCCTATCCTGACTATCGTTTTGTTTATTTCGATCAGCGTCTCGCGCGTCACACCCTTTGACCCGATGAGAAATTCGTTGTTGCATATCGGCTGGATTTCAAGATAGTCATAGAATTCCGCAATTGAAAGGAGCTGATCCCATGTCTTACCGTCCAGAACAGCGGAGGCGAGCTCACCCTCAATACAAGCCGAGCCGAGGATAATCCCCTCGCGCAGGTCGGCAAGCTCTGTTTTCGGAATTCTGGGGTGACGATAATAATATTTGAGATAGCCGTTTGAAACGATCTTATAAAGATTTTTCAGTCCCGTCGGATTTTTGACGAGAAGTATTATGTGATAAGGGCGGAGCTTGTGCGGGTCTGTCCTCTCCGCCATCGACTCCGACATCTGCTTTACCGTATATATGCTCTCCCCTGCGAGCTTTTCCGTCATCTTGCAGAAAATCTTCGCCGTCACCTCTGCGTCATCGCAGGCGCGGTGATGATTGAAATCGCCGAGGCGATAAAAATCGACAAGAGTGTCCAGCTTATGATTTTTCAGCTCGGGATTGAGAAATCTGGACATTGAAAGCGTGTCGAGATACGGCGGGTTGAAGGGTATTCCCGCATTTTCCGCCGCGCGACGGATAAATCCCATATCAAAGTTTGCGTTGTGCGCAACGACTGTCCGTCCGCCGACAAACTCTATAAAAGCCTTGACGGCGTCGCCCTGCGACGGTGCGTCTGCAACCATATCGTCCGTAATTCCCGTCAATTCGGTTATTTCCTCGGGAATGTGCCCTTCGGGGTTGACAAATGTCGAAAAAACTTTCAGCACTTCCCCTTTCTGAACAAGCACCGCGCCGATCTCCGTAATTTTGCAGGTCATGGCGGAAAGTCCCGTCGTTTCTATATCGAAAACGACGAATTCGTCTTCAAAATTCGTGTCGTCCTCGCCGAATATCGCCCTTGCGGCGTCGTCGACAAGATACCCCTCCATTCCGTATATGACCTTCATTCCGAGCTTTTCGGACATTTTCATAGCGTCCGGAAAGCCCTGAACGTTTCCGTGGTCTGTTATAGCGACAGCGGCATGACCCCATCTGTGCGCCGTTGCAACGGCAAGCGACGGCGCCATGGTCGCGTCCATCATGGACATATTCGTGTGCAGATGGAGCTCGACTCTCTTCTGCCCTTCATATTTGTCCTGTCGGAGCACACGCTTTATCTTCATAGCCGACGACGGATAGAAGGTCAGCTCGTGATCTCTGTCATAATCGTCATATTCGAGGTTGCCCTCCATAATGACGCTTGTCCCGTTTGAAAGTCCGGCATATTCCGCGGCTTTTTTCCCGACGCATTTGACGGTCACCGAGCCTTCAAAATCAGTAAGCGAAAAGGTGACGGTCTTGTTTCCTCTGCGCGTTTCGTTTACGGCAATGCACGCCACCTCGCCTATCAACGCTATATTCTTTTTCGGTTCCGTGCAAACTCCGATCGCCGTAAAGTCGCCTGCCTCCACGGGATTTCCGGATATCTGCTCCGGCGAGCTTATATCGAAAACCGCAAACCCGGCATGGACATAGCCTTCGTCATCCGTTGAAATCTCATGATATGTGCCTGTTGACGTTGTGCATTTCTTTTCAATCTCAACGCGTTTTGCGGTCTCCTCATAATACTTTGTCAGCTTTCCGACGTTGTCGTCCGCAAGGAATTTTTCAAATTGCTCGTCCTTTTCGGATGACGCCCTTATTTCAACGGGAATGTTTATTCCGAACTCCTCGGAAATTATCGCGGATATATTCTTTTCCGTGCCCGTTTCTTCCATGAGCGCAAGTCCGCCGTCGCCGTAAAGCGTTTCGATTATCAGCTTTCCGCCGTCAAGTCTCTGCTTGCTTCTGCGCAAAAAGAGGTCTGTTATCAGCTTTCTCCTGCACGCCTCGGTCATTATCTGCGGTATGTATCCCGCGTCGAAAAGCTCTGCGTCATATTTCGGGGATATCGTGACAAATTTCAGCTCATATGCCCTTTTTATCGCCGCTTCAAGCGGATAAAGCACTTCCTTTTTCGGGATTATGTAAGGAAAGCGCACGTCAACCCAAACCGATTTGTTTTCTATGTTGACGCGCGTCGCCGTTACAATTCCGTCCGTCATCATCTTGCGGAAACGCTCATCGGGATTGTATTTGTCAAATCGCTGCAAAAGTGTTTTTTCCACAGTTCTTTATCCTTCCGTTATCAGCCGCAGAACCTCTTTTTTCAGCGTGCCGATAATATCTTTTTCCTCTATCTTGCCGACAATCTCCCCGCGGGAAATGAGCACGGCGCAACCGTCGCCCCCCGCAATGCCGATATCGGCTTCCGCTGCCTCGCCCGGGCCGTTTACAACGCACCCCATGACCGCAACCTTTATATGCTTTTCCCCTGCGTCCATGCCTTCAAATTCCTTTTTGAGAGCCTTGCATATGGGAATGAGGTCAATTTTCGTCCTGCCGCATGTCGGGCATGACACAACCTCTATATATCCGCTCTGCGAGACGCCGAGCGCGCGCAATATCTTTCTCGCCGCGCCAATCTCCTTTACAGGGTCATCGGTCAGCGAAACGCGGACGGTATCGCCTATGCCGTTTGCAATCAGCGCACCAATTCCCGCCGC
>DHMB01000107.1:0-251 GCA_002405565.1 Clostridiales bacterium UBA4653 | reverse complement strand
CCAATTCCCGCCGCTGATTTTATCAAGGCGTCATCACCCTCACCCGCCTCGGTAACGCCTATGTGAAGAGGATAATCGCAAACGGCGGCGAGCTTTTCCGTCGCTCTTGCCATTATGACGGGCGAGCTGGATTTAATCGATATGACAATATCGTCAAAATCGAATTTACGCAGAAGCGAAGCGTGATAAAGCGCGCTTTCGCAGAGCGCGTCAGCCGTCGGAGCGCCGTATTTTGCAAGAATATGCTTTTC
>DHMB01000167.1:20505-22273 GCA_002405565.1 Clostridiales bacterium UBA4653 | reverse complement strand
TCTATTTATCTTGACAAGTTTCGAAAAGGTGCGCCTGCGGCGCGGAGGTATTATGTTGTGTAAGGCTTTTGTGCCTGCGAGACAGGTAAAAGTGAAGAAATTTTCGCTTGCAGAGCCTCTCCTTTGGGGAAGATTTGCGAGCGTGCGGAGCACCCTTGCAGGCTTCGCCGAGAAGAGATTTTTAAGGCTCCCTCTTTGAGGGAGCTGGCGCGACGAAGTCGTGACTGAAGGAGTATCCCTTCCGCCGCGTATTGTGGTTTCTTACAACTTCTTCTTTGCGGGGTCTTCAAACGCCATTCCTTATGTGTACTTTCTTTTTTGAAAAGAAAGTACGAAAGAAAGCAATTTGAGGGACACATTCCCTCAAAGACTCCTTTGAAAAGTTCAAGGCGGGACTTTTCTCACACGTCGGCTTTACCAAAGCAAAGGCGGGAGCGAAGTTTGGATCTTAAAGCGTTTTTTAATTGAGCGTGGCTTCTGTGCCTGCGGTGACGGGAAGAAAGCAAGCGCCTTTCGTTTCTCTTCAAGGCTCCCTCTCGGAGGAAGATTTGCAAGCGTGCAGAGCACCCTTGCAGGCTTCGCCGGGAAGAGATTTTTAAGGCTCCCTCTTTGAGGGAGCTGGCGCGACGAAGTCGTGACTGAAGGAGTGCTCATTCTCCCGCGCACCGTCGGGTTTTCAAAAACAACGTTTGGGAGCTTGAGGCGGAGCGGAATTGCCGGAGAGTCTGCAAAAAATCCGACAAAATTGCAAAATCGACTTGACAAGAACGGAAAAGTGTGATATACTGCTTTGGCAAAACAAAGAAAAGCGTTCTCCGCTTTCACCAAGCCGCGCGGCGAGCTTGGTCAATAACTTTCGGTTTTCCTTGCATTGCAGGGAAAATTTTCGGTGCGGAGAAGCTCTTTGGCTTTCCGCAATTTTTATTTTTTGGAGGTGTGCTACTATCAGCACTAAAGATTATCTTTACAATGAGGACATAAGAGTTCCTCAGGTGCGTCTTATCGGCGAGGATGGCGAGCAGCTCGGCATTGTCGATACGGCGAAGGCGCTCAAAGCCGCATATGACAGCGGCAGCGACCTTGTTATGATAGCGGATAAGGCTGACCCGCCCGTTTGCCGCATCATGGACTACGGAAAGTTCCGTTTTGAACGCGAAAAACGCGAAAAAGAAGCAAAAAAGAAGCAGCAGGTTGTTGAAGTCAAGGAAATTCAGCTCTCCTGCAACATAGGCGATCACGACTTTGAAACAAAACTCGGTCATGCGCTCCGTTTCCTCAAGGAAGGAAACAAAGTCCGCGCCGTGGTCAAGTTCAACGGCAGACGTGAGCTCCTTCATCCCGAGCTCGGCACGGCAATGATGGACAGATTCGTTGCGGCGTGCTCCGAATACGGTACGACGGAAAAGAAAGCCGTTCTCGAAGGACGTAAGCTCTCTCTGATAATATCGCCGATAAAGAAGTAACCAAAAGGCGGCTTTGCCGCTAAAGTCATATCGAAAGGAAAAATCATTATGCCTAAAATCAAAACACACAGCGCGACAGCGAAAAGATTTTCCGTCACAAAGAGCGGAAGAGTTAAAATGAACAGCTCCAACCGTCGCCACAAGCTCGGACTCAAGACCCCCAAGCGTAAGAGACAGCTCAGACGCAACACTTACCTCAGCCCCTCTTTTGAGGCAACGGTAAAGACACTCATCCAGAAATAATCGTAACTTAAACAGGAGGAAGCAAAGATGGCAAGAGTAAAGGGCGCGATGATGACGCGCAA
>DHMB01000167.1:10176-20457 GCA_002405565.1 Clostridiales bacterium UBA4653 | reverse complement strand
AAGGGCGCGATGATGACGCGCAAGAGAAGAAATAAAATGCTGAAGCTCGCCAAAGGCTATTGGGGCGCAAAGAGCAAACACTTCAAGATGGCAAAAGAGCAGGTAATGAAGAGCGGTAACTACGCTTTTGCAGGCCGTAAGCTCAAGAAGAGAGATTTCCGTTCTCTCTGGATTACAAGAATCTCTGCTCAGGCAAAGGTAAACGGTATCAACTATTCCCAGCTTATGCACGGTCTTAAGCTCGCAGGCGTTGATATCAACCGCAAGATGCTCGCAGAGCTCGCAGTTTCTGATAAGGACGCATTCGCATCCCTCGTTGAAACAGCAAAGAAAGCACTTTAATTATTATAATAATTACGGAACCAAAGCTGAAATATGCTTTGGTTTTGTGCGTATAAGGGAGAAAATATTATGCAGATAAAATCCCGCATTGAAAGCAGAAGCAATCCGAAGGTTATATGGGCGCGCGGACTTTCCGAAAGGAAAAACAGGCAGAAGGAAGGGCTTTTCCGTTTTGAGGGGATAAAGCTGTTTTCCGAGGCGCTGCGCGAAAAGCTCGATATCGTCTGCGTTTTCGCAACGGAGAAGGCGCTTGCGCTTTATGACGGCGTTTTTGCGTCATTTGACGGCGAAATATATGAGGTTTCGGATTCCGTTTACGAAAAGCTGACGGATGAAAACGCCCCGCAGGGCGTGCTGACTGTTGCAAAAATGTCCTCGCCCGCAATGAAAAGCACGGGACTTACAATCCTCCTTGACGGAGTTGCAGACCCCGGAAACGTCGGTACGGTCATCCGTTGTGCGGACGCGTTCGGCGCAGAAAGAGTCATCCTCGGCGACGGTTCGGCGGACGCCTTCGGGCAGAAAACCGTCCGCGCGGCGATGGGCTCGCTTTTCAGAGTACCGACGGAAAGAGCGTCGCTTGCGGAGACAATAGAGGTGCTGAAAAATGGCGGATACGGCGTTTATGCGGCTATGCTGGACAGGTCGTCCGTGCGTATTGACGAAATCGGAAAGGGCGGGAAGCTCGCATTTGTCGTCGGCAACGAGGGACACGGTATTTCAGCCGACGTCCGCGCGGCGTGCACGGGAAGCGTGATTATTCCCATGCGCGAGGACGGGGCAGAGTCACTCAACGCCGCCGTTGCGGCGTCCGTTATAATGTGGGAACACAAACGATTCTGACGGAGGAAAAAAATGGACAGACAACTGCTTTATTGGATATGGCTTGCCCTTCGTTGCGGAGCGGGAAGCGAAAACGGAACGTATCTTATGGCAAAGCTCGGTTCGCCCGAGGAAATATATGCGGCGGACGAGGCGCGGCTTGATGAGGTCGCGGGCTTATCGCCGGAGCTCAAAAAGGCGTTGCTCGATAAAAATATCGAAATCTGCAAGCGCATACTCGACTTCTGTGAGAGAACGAACGTTTCGATTATGACAGCCGACAGCGATATTTACCCGCAGAGACTGAAAAATATTCACGCAAAGCCCCTTCTGCTCTATTATAAAGGCAAGGTGCCGAAAATCGACGATAACGTTCTTTGCGCCGTTGTCGGCACAAGATCGTGCACGGAATACGGCGAGAAGGTTGCGTATAAGTTCGGCGCGGAGCTTGCGATGGGCGGGGCGATCGTCGTTTCGGGCATGGCGCGCGGGATTGACGCAATGGCGGCAAGAGGAGCGCTCTCCGTCGGCGGGCACACGATAGCGGTGCTCGGTTGCGGAATAGAAACGGCATATCCGCCGCAGAACAGGGAGCTGATGGAGGAGATAATCTTGAACGGCACAGTCATGACCGAGTACGCCCCCGGGACGGAGCCTGCGGGCTGGAATTTCCCCGTCCGCAACAGGATAATCTCCGGCCTTTGTCAGGCGACGCTCGTTGTCGAAGCCGATAAGAGAAGCGGCGCGCTGATAACGGCGGGCAGGGCTATATCACAGGGCAGGGACGTCTTTGCCGTGCCGGGAAAAATCGGCGACCGCGAGAGCGAGGGCACAAACGAGCTCATCCGCGACGGAGCGAAGGTCGCGCTTTCCGCAAAGGACATTCTGAGGGAATATGAGCTGCTTTATCCGCACAGAATATTCATCGAAAATATAGACGAAAGAATGTATGCAACGTCTCAGAAGCTGAGAGTTGCCTCGCCTTCGCCGTCCGTGACGGTCGACCCGCCTCCGAAATATACAAAAGTCCGCCTTTTCGACGATGAGCCGAAAAAACCGAAAACGTCACGCCAAAAAGAAAAGGAGCCGGATCTTTCATATCTGACAGAGGAGGAGCGAAAACTGTTCTCTGTCATAAACGACAAAATGACGACGGATGAAATTCATCGCGCGGCGGAAAACGTCGGCATAAAAAAGGAGACGGGAGCGCTTCTCGGACTGCTCACGACGCTTGAAATCTACGGGCTTATCGAAGCCGTTCCGGGCGGAAGTTATAAAAGAGTTAAAAATTTTTGACTTGACATGGGGCAAAAGCTTGTGTATAATGGCAAACGTCACCAAAAATAAAACAGATTTAGGATAAGGAGTTTCGCTCGCCTGAGCGATTGTGCAAAAATGCAGCATTATCTTGTAATAATAGAGTCGCCTTATAAGGCGCCGGCAATAAATTCTTATCTCGGCAAGGAATATAAGGTCGTTGCGTCCGTCGGACATGTCAGAGACCTGCCGAAGAGCACGCTCGGCGTCGATCCGGAGCACGATTTTGCCGTTAAATACATCAATATACAGGGCAAATCGGACATAATAAATCAGCTCAAAAAGGAAGTCAAAAATGCCGATAAGGTCTACTTTGCAACCGACCCCGACCGTGAAGGAGAGGCTATTTCATGGCACCTTGCGACGGTTCTCGGCATAAAACCGGAGGAGGCAAACAGAGTCACCTTCAACGATATCACCAAAAAGACCGTCCTTGCGGGAATGGAGCACCCCCGCGCAATCGATATGAACCTTGTCAACTCCCAGCAGGCGAGAAGAATTCTGGACAGAATTGTCGGCTATAAGATAAGTCCGTACCTCTGGAAGACTGTCCGCAGCGGACTTTCCGCCGGCAGAGTGCAGTCTGTTGCGACGAGAATAATTGTCGAAAGAGAGGCGGAAATTGCCGCGTTTGTTCCGAAGGAATACTGGACGATTGAAGCAATTCTGAAAACTCCGAAACGCATAAAGCTCGCCGCAAAGTTCTATGGGGACAAAAACGGCAAGCTCGAGCTTACATCCGGGGAGGAAGCACAGAAGGTGCTCGACGCATGCGAGAACGGCGAGTTTGTCGCCGTCAGAAGCGACGTGCAGAGAAAGCACCGCTCCCCCAATCCACCGTTCATAACGTCGACTCTCCAGCAGGAAGCGTCAAAGCGACTCGGCTTTCAGTCCAAGCGCACGATGCTCGTCGCGCAGGAGCTTTATGAAGGTATCAACCTCGGAGCGGAAAACGGCGGAACGCACGGTCTTATCACATACATGAGAACGGACTCTCTCCGCGTTTCGGATGAAGCGGCGGAAGCGGCAAAGGAATTTATCACAGGCAGATACGGAAGCGAATATTATCCCGCAAAGCGCAGGGTGTTCAAATCGAACTCGTCCGCTCAGGACGCGCACGAGGCGATCCGCCCCGCAGATCTGACTCTCCCTCCCGAAAAAGTCAAGGGAATTCTTTCCTCGGATCAGTATAAGCTCTATAAGCTGATATGGGACAGATTCATCGCAAGTCAGATGAAGAATGCGGAGCTTGACGTTCTTTCCGCGGATATTGCCTGCGGCGATTATATATTCAAATCAAGCGAATACGTCGTTTCCTTCAAGGGCTATATGCTTGCCTATGACGACAGCGACGATGAAACACAGCCCAAAAACAAGCTTCCGGAGCTTTCCGAGGGCGACAGGCTTACAAAGGAATCGCTTGAATCGAAGCAGAATTTCACAGATCCTCCCGCACATTATACGGAAGGTTCGCTCATCAAGTTCCTTGAGGAAAAGGGCATAGGCAGACCGAGCACATACGCCCAGACCATCACGACCATCGTTTCCAGAGGCTACGTCAAGCGCGATAAAAAGGCGCTGATATCAACTCCTCTCGGCGAGGCGACTGTCAAGCTGATGAAGAAGAATTTCCCGGAGATTGTCGATTATAAGTTTACGGCAAACGTCGAAACCAATCTTGACAAAATCGCCCGCGGAGAAGAAACGATGACGGAAGTCCTCTCCGATTTTTACGATGACTTTTCAAAGACGCTTGAAAAAGCGCAGGAGTCCATAAAGGACAACAAAGTCAAGGTGCCGGATGAGGAATCGGATATAATCTGCGAGAAATGCGGCAGGAAAATGGTCATAAAGCACGGCAGATTCGGCACTTTTGCCGCTTGCCCCGGATACCCCGAATGTAAGAACACAAAAACGCTTGACAAGAAGGGAAACGTCGTTGAGAAAAAGAAGGATGAGCCGGAAAAGACAGACCTCAAATGCGAAAAATGCGGCGGAGACATCGTCATCCGTCACAGTGCATACGGCAGATTCTATGCCTGCTCAAACTTCCCGAAATGCAGATATACAAAGGCAATTCTCGACCCGATCGGAGTCAAATGCCCGAAATGCGGCGGGGAAATCGTCAAGGCTTACGGCAAGAAGAAAAACCTTTATTACCGTTGCGAAAAATATCCCGAATGTGATTTTTCCAGCTGGGATATGCCGACGACGGAAAAATGTCCGAAGTGCGGCAAGATGCTATTTGAGAAGAAGGGCAAAGGACTTTATTGCGCAGACGAAAGCTGCGGATATAAGAGCTACGGAGATAAATAAAACAAAAGGGGCGGTTTCCGCCCCTTTTTTGTATTGCCTTCTTTTCTTCGGGAAGAAAAGAAGGCAAAAGAAGCTTTGGTAATTGGTTTGTGCTAATGTTTTATTTCATTATCTGCACAGACACGAGTATATTAAAATACAGGCAACGTTCTTTCGCCGGGAAGAAAAGAAGGCAAAAGAAGCTTTGGTTATCGGTTTGTGCTGATGTTTTATCATCTGCACAGACACGAGTATATTAAAACACAAGGCAACGTTCTTTCGCCGGGAAGAAAAGAAGGCAAAAGAAGCTTTGGTTATTGGTCTGTGCGAATGTTTTATTGTCTGAACACACTGATATTGCAACGTAGGGGACGGGTTTTCCGTCCCGCCGCCCTGTCTTTTACGATTTGTAAGCCGAAAAGATAATGAAACGGCGTTTGCGGAAAGCTCCCCTTTTGATAATACCTGCTTGTCCCGCCTTGCAAACTCCTTCCGTCATTTTCTTTCGAAAATGCCACCTCCCTCAAGGAGGGAGGCAAATGTCTCCCCGTCCCCGTAGAAACAAAAGCCCCGCACAACCCAAAACACCTTAAGATTCGAACTGCACTTCCGCCTTTGCTTTGGTAAAGCTGACGTGGCAGAAAAGCTCCGCCTTGAACTTTTTCAGGTGGTCTTTCAGGAGGATGTGCCTCCTGAATTGCTTTCTTTCGTACTTTCTTTTCAAAAAAGAAAGTACATAATGATAATACAGCAGCGTTTGCGGAAAGCTCCTTCCTGCAGCGCATGTGACGAACCGATTACTCACGTCAGACGAGGGCTGTTGCCTTTTCGCCGTCCTCGGATGACGTCTCCGCCGTCATTGAGATTCCGGGAGCACCGCATGACGTAATCTCAATTGTTCTGCCGCCGTGATTTTCATAGATACGGTGAGAAATCGAGAGAACCGTTCGCCCTTCTGAAGCACGGCGAAGCGCGTCAAGCACGCGCGCCTCTGTTTCCGCGTCGAGATTTGCCGTAATTTCGTCGAGCAGAAGCACGGCAGGATCTGCCGTGGCGGCACGCGCAATGGACAGAAGCTGCCATTCGCCCTGAGAAAATATTCCATCCGTGCAAACGGTTTCGTAGCCGTCGGGAAGGGCGCGTATAGCGTCGTCAATCCCCGCAAGGACTGCCGCATTATGCGCCATTTTCTCCGTGATACAAGGGTCGCCGAGCGTTATCTGGTCAAGCACCGTTCCCGGCACGCGGGAAAAATGCTGTTCCACACAGCCTATGCAGGCTCTGCGCTCACTGTCGGTAATGTCCGAAACGTCCACCCCGCCGATTGTGACCGTCCCCGCCTCCGGCTGATAAAGTCCGAGAAGAAGGCGGAAAACCGTGCTCTTCCCCGCTCCCGTCCTTCCGACAAGCGTAACCCGCTCGCCCTCTCTGACAGTCATTGAAAAATGGCGCAAAACCGGCTTTTCGCCATAACCGAAGGTCACATCGAAAAGGACGATGTCACCGCGCGCGGCATTTTCTCTGTCGCCCGGAATGGTGCGTTCGGGCTGGGAAAGGAATGTGTCAATTCTCTTGACGCCCGCCATTGCCGACTGAATTGTCTGTATTTCCATGCCGAGACTTTCAATCGGCGAAAAAATGCGCGATATGTAATCTATGACGGCGACCGACGTGCCGACGGACATTCCGAAGAGCGAAAGTATCTCCGCCTTGCCGGACGCGGAAAGCAACATCACAATTCCGACAACCGCGGCATTAAGAATGAGCACGACGGGGGAATAGATTGCGTCATAGAAATTTGTTTTTTCGACGGCGGCATAGCTTTCGCCGATACTGCGGTCATATTTTTTCTCCATATAGTCCTCGATTCCGAGGGCGCGGATTGTGCGGATATTGTGCAGCGTTTCGGGCACCTGACCGGAAACGGACGCAACGGCGCGCCTGTTTTCGAGCTGTGCCGAAAGCATTTTTTTCTGTACGCGTCGCGTGAAAACAGAAAACAACGGGAGCACAAACAAGAGGATGAGCGCAAGTCCCGTGTTTTTTACAGCGATGACAACCAGAATCGAAATTATACGGCATGCATCCGCAACCATGCTTATTATGCCTGACGTAAACAGCGCCTCAACGGTGTCGACATCGCCGGAAAATCTCGCGGCGACCTCGCCCGGGTTCTGCGCGACGAGCGTGCCCGCGGGCAGTCTCGTCAGCTTTTGAGACATTTCCGAGCGCAGAGCATGCGTCATTTTCTGACCGAAAAACACAAGCAACGTTTCCTGCGCCGATGAAAGCACCCCTTCAAGCACAAGGCTTCCGAAATGGAGAAGCACGTCGCCGAATGAAATTCCGTTTCCTTCCGCCAGATTGTCGACAACCTCCGCAAGGAGTAGCGGCGGGATAAGAGACGCAACAACCGACGCCGCAACGCACAGCACCATGCCGACAGTCAGAAACGGGTGCGATATTGCCGCCGTGCGGACAGCCGAAAATACGCCCGACTTATTTTTCCTCTTCATCGCCGGCACCTCCCATCTGACTTTCATAAAGAGAACGGTATTCCGAAGCACCCTTCATCAGCTCGTCATGCGTGCCGACGATGGTTTTTCCGTCCTGCATGAATATTATCTTCCGCATTTGCGGGAAATGATATAGTCTGTGTGATATAAGGAAGACGACCTTGTCCTTTGCGTACCCGCAAAGGTCTGCAAATACGGCGTCCTCCGTTTTTCTGTCAAGAGCGGAGAACGGGTCGTCAAGAACAATGACCGGGCGCGGATGGGCAAGCGTTCTTGCAAGAGCCAGTCTCTGCGCCTGACCGCCCGAAAGTCGCGTGCCGCTGTTGCCAATGACGGTATCAACGCCGCCCTCCATCGACAGCACCTCCCCGTCAAGCGCGGTTTCGGAAAGATACGGCATTACATCCTCATTACTTCCGCAAAGAACATTGTTTTTCACGGTGTCGGCGCTGAGCTCGGGGTCATGACCGAGATAGCCGACAGTTGCCGAAATATCGCGCGGAGAAAGCTCCGAAAGCTCCTTTTTGCCGAATCTGACCGACCCCTTGTATGGCGCTTCGCAGAGAAATACCCTCCCCAGAGTGGACTTGCCACAGGCAACAGACCCCGTTACACCGATGATGTCACCCGGGTGCGCTTCAAGCGAGAGCCCGGAAAAAACGGGAGCTTCTCCGTAAGCAAAGGAGAGATTGTCTATCGTTACATCGGCAGGCTCCGGTATTTCAAGAGGTTTGAGAGGCTCTGGTGATTTCATAAGCGGGCGTATTCTCTTCCATGAGACTTCCGCCTTCTGAACGGAATTGAACAGCTTTGCAACCTTCGACGATTTGACCGTCAGCCTTGTAAAGCACGAAAGGAAGATTGTAAATGCGGCAATGTCCCATGTGCTCCAGCCCGTGCCGATGACGTTTTTTACTCCGAACCAAAAGATGAACAGTATTCCGGCTCCCGACAGCGCAAGATAGAGCGGCGGCAACGCCGACTGCCACACGCTGCTCCTGACAGCAGTCTTTTCGTAATTGTCAAGCGCCTTTTCATAGCGCTCCGCTCTCGCGTTTTCACAGCCGTATATACGGTAAGTCACGGCATTTTCCGCGCGGTCAAGCGTGGCTGAGCTGAGTGCCCCCGCCGCCTTTTTATATGCGGCTCCCGCTCGCTGGACGGGCTTTTTCATCCGCGCCGCGCAGAAATATGATATCGGTGTGAAAATCAGGCTGAGAAGCGCGAGGCGCCAGTCATATATAAAAAGCATGACCGCATAGCCGGCAAGCGCCACGCCCGTATCGAATATCTCCGTTGTGAATTTTCTCATTCCTTCAACGCAGTCATCAACGTCGGAGATGGCTTTCGTCATGAGCTCGCCCGCGCCTTCCTCTTCAAGCGACGCACGACTGCGACGCACAAGATTTGCATAAAGAATTCCCTTCATCCGGCGGTTTATGTTGTTTGCAAAGCGACGGACATAAAATCTTTTGATAAACCTCGCCGCCTGCACCGCTAGCGTAACGGCAAGATACGCAATGACGAGACTCGCCATCGCGCCCGCGGTTTTGCTGCCGCCCAGAATATCCGCAAGACACTGTGCAAGCCGCCCTTCAAACCACGGCGTTGCAAGCAGTCCGACGTTATAAAACAGTCCCGAAAGAGTGACAAATGTCAGCGAGAGCCATTCGACCCGAAAATAAGAGCCGATTTTGTCGGGACAAAACGCCTTTTTATTTTTCATAGCGATAATTACCTTCTTCAATCATTTGATAAAATGCGGAAATCCCGTGCGGCTTTCGGCTTTGGACGCCGAATAGAGCTTGTCAAGCGAGGCGATAAAGCCCGCCTTCTCTTCCTCCGTCAGGACAGAAAGCAGGTATTCATAGAACGCCGCCTCCGTTTCCGCCTTTGACGATTTCAGATTTTCCGCTTTTTCCGTCGGAAAAAGCAATTGACTGCGCTTGTCGCTTGGGTCGTCGCGACGGACGAGATACCCCTTCGCTTCAAGATTTTTTGTTCTCCGCGCAATGGCGGCTTTGTCCGCATTCAATATTTCCGCCAGTCTTGCCTGACTGCACCCGGGATTATGCCGCAGGGCGTGAATAAGGTCTATTTCCGCCGTGCCGACGCCTTCCTCACGCATTGTGAGCAGAACGAGCTTCTCCGTTTCCCTTGCGATTTTTGTTATTTTACGCTCGGTAATGTCCATATGTGCCTCCGTATCGCAATTTGGTTGTATGTACATCGTTGTATGTGCACCCATTATAGCACCGTCGCGCGGAATGTCAAGAGCAATTGCGAAAAATTATAAAAGCAACAAAAAAATCCCCGCCTGAGCGGGGATTTTTTTATTTTACTTGACTTCTGTCTCGTACATATTTCTGAGGTCAACAAGGTGACGATATTTCTCTTTTGCAAGCTCGCTTGCTTCTGCGAAGAGCTTTTCTGCTCTTTCGGGGAAGGACTGAACAAGTCTGCTGTAACGTGTTTCGCTCTTGATGAACTCAACGTAGTCAGCCGTCGGCTCCTTGGAGTCGATTGTCAGCGGGTTCTTGCCCTCTGCAACGTTTGCAGGGTTGAAGCGGAACATCTGCCAATAACCTGCGTCAACAGCCTTCTTCATTTCAGCCTGGCAGTTGCTCATACCGCCCTTGAGTCCGTGCATTTCGCAGGGAGCGTAACCGATGATGAGCGAGGGGCCGTTGTATGCTTCTGCCTCTGCAATAGCCTTGACAGTCTGGTTCATATCTGCGCCCATAGCAACCTGTGCAACGTAGACATAGCCGTAGCTCATAGCGATTTCAGCAAGGTTCTTCTTCTTGATTGCCTTACCTGCCGCTGCGAACTGTGCAACCTGACCGACCTGGCTTGCCTTGGAAGCCTGACCGCCTGTGTTTGAGTAAACCTCGGTATCGAATACCATAACGTTTACGTTTTCGCCGGAAGCGAGAACGTGGTCAAGACCGCCGAAGCCGATATCATATGCCCAGCCGTCGCCGCCGAA
>DHMB01000167.1:0-10119 GCA_002405565.1 Clostridiales bacterium UBA4653 | reverse complement strand
ATCCATACGGACTTCTTTGCGAGCATATCCGCATTTGCGACAACCTCTTTTGCGAGGTCGCAAGCGCCGCATTCGCAGTTCTTTGCAAGTGCTGCTTCGCAAGCGGAAACGAGCTTCTTGCCTGCCTCTGCGGAAGCGTCTGTATCGATATTTTCAAGCCATTCATTGCCTGCCGCTTTGACTGCTTCATCACAGCATTCGGTTGCAATAAGTGATTTTACAACGTCTGCAAGGTGTGCGCGACGGTGCTTTACAGCCGTCAGCATACCAAGACCGTGCTCTGCGTTATCCTCGAAGAGTGAGTTTGCCCAAGCGGGGCCGTGACCGCTCTCGTTATTGACCGTGTACGGTGTGGAGGGAGCGGAGCCACCCCAGATGGAGGAACAACCCGTAGCGTTGGAGATATACATCTTCTCGCCGAAGAGCTGTGTGATAAGGCGGGCATAAGTTGTTTCCGCACAGCCTGCGCAGGATCCGGAGAACTGGAGCAGGGGCTGATTGAACTGGCTGCCCTTGACTGTTGTATCTGCAAAGGGAGTAGCCTTCTTTGTTACGTTGTTTACAGCGTAATCGAAAGCGGGCTGCTGATCGAGCTGGGTCTCTGTCAGAACCATTTCGAGAGCTCTCTTCTCGGGCTTTGTCGGGCAGACGTTCACGCAGAGCGAGCAGCCCATACAGTCGAGAGGAGAAACAGCGATTGTGAATTTATAATCTTCGCAACCCTTACCCATCATCTTAGCCGTGAACTTTGTGCAAGCGGGAGCCTTTGCGGCTTCGTCTGCGTTCATAGCAAAGGGACGGATAGCGGCGTGAGGACATACATAAGAGCACTGGTTGCACTGGATGCAGTTTTCAGCGTGCCATACGGGAACCTTGACTGCAACGCCGCGCTTGTCATAAGCGGAAGCGCCCTGAGGATATGTGCCGTCTGCGCAATCCTTGAATGCGGAAACGGGGAGCGAATCGCCCTTCATAGCGTTTACGGGGCGTGCAATGTCGTTTACAAACTTGACAAGGTCAGCTCTCTTGCCTTCTGCGGGAGCCTTTGCAGCTTCCTTTTCAGCCGTCTTCCAGCTTTCGGGAACGTTTACCTTGACAGCCGCGCCTGCGCCTGCGTCGATAGCGGCGTAGTTGAGGTTGACAATAGCTTCGCCCTTCTTGGAATATGACTTATAAGCCATCTTCTTCATATATTCGATTGCTTCCTCTGCGGGGAGAACCTTTGCAAGGGAGAAGAATGCGGACTGAAGAACCGTGTTTTTAACCTTGACGTTGCCGAGCTTCATAGCCGTACCGGTAGCGTCGATAACGTAGAAGTTGATACCGTTGTTTGCGATATAAGCCTTTACGGAGCCGGGGAGCTTTTCATCAAGCTCTGCCTCTGTCCAGGGGCAGTCGAGAAGGAATACGCCGCCGGGCTTGACGTCGGATACCATATCATACTGCTCAAGATAAGCGTGATTATGGCAAGCGACGAAGTCTGCCTTTGTGATGTAGTACGGGCTCTTGATGGGCGTATCGCCGAAGCGGAGGTGAGAAACCGTAAAGCCGCCTGTCTTCTTCGAGTCGTACTGGAAGTATGCCTGAATGTATTTATCGGTATGGTCGCCGATGATTTTTATCGAGTTCTTGTTTGCGCCGACTGTACCGTCGCCGCCGAGACCCCAGAACTTGCAAGCGATTGTGCCTGCGGGAGCTGTGTCCGGAGCGGGCTTCTCTTCGAGAGAAAGGCCTGTAACGTCATCGGTGATACCGATTGTGAAGCCGTTCTTCGGAGCGTCCTGTGCGAGGTTTTCATAAACCGCAAAGATAGAGGACGGGGGAGTATCCTTTGAGCCGAGACCGTAACGTCCGCCGACAACCTTTACAGCTTTTCCTGCCTGAGCAAGAGCCGTAACAACGTCAAGATAGAGAGGCTCGCCGAGAGAGCCGGGCTCTTTGGTTCTGTCGAGAACTGCGATCTTCTTGCACGTCTCGGGGATAGCCGCAATGAGCTTGTCCGCACGGAAAGGACGGTAAAGACGAACCTTTACAAGACCGACCTTCTCGCCGTGAGCGTTCATATAGTCGATAACTTCCTCTGCAACATCGCATACGGAACCCATAGCGATGATGACTCTGTCTGCGTCGGGTGCGCCGTAATAGTTGAAGAGCTGATAGTTTGTTCCGAGCTTTTCATTGACCTTGCCCATGTATTCTTCAACGATAGCGGGGAGAGCATTGTAATATTCGTTGCAAGCCTCTCTGTGCTGGAAGAAGATATCGCCGTTTTCAGCCGAGCCACGGAGAACGGGATGTTCGGGGTTGAGCGCACGTGCGCGGAAAGCCGCAAGCGCGTCCTTGTCTATCATGGATTTGAGGTCGTCATAGTCCCATGCTTCGATCTTCTGGATTTCATGAGATGTTCTGAAGCCGTCGAAGAAGTTGATGAACGGTACTCTGCCCTTGATTGTTGAAAGATGGGCAACAGCGCCGAGGTCCATAATTTCCTGCGGGTTGGATTCAGCGAGCATAGCAAAGCCTGTCTGACGGCAAGCGTATACGTCGGAATGGTCGCCGAAAATGTTGAGTGCGTGAGACGCCACGCAACGCGCGGAAACATGAATTACACAGGGAAGAAGCTCTCCGGCGATCTTGTACATATTGGGGATCATAAGGAGAAGTCCCTGAGAAGCGGTATATGTTGTTGTGAGCGCGCCTGCTGCGAGAGAGCCGTGAACGGCGCCTGCCGCGCCTGCTTCGGACTGCATTTCAACAACCTTTACCTTGTCTCCGAAAATGTTTTTGAGCCCGCCCGCAGACCATGTGTCGGTGTTTTCCGCCATAGGGCTGGAAGGCGTGATGGGATAGATTGCGGCAACTTCCGTAAACGCATACGAAACGTGTGCGGCAGCGGTGTTACCGTCCATGGAAATCATTTTTCTTGCCATGTTTTTTCCTCCGTTTTTTATTTGCATATAACTTGAAATTATATATATTTTGCATTAACTATTATATTATCACAACTGTTGCGAAAAGTAAATAAATTTATTGTAAAAAATAATCCTTAAAATAAATTTTTTGTTTTTCAGTTGTTATCCGCAAGGCATGCGTCTATGACGATAAGCGCGCAAAGGCACGGGATGACGTCGCTGTCGCGCATGATGCGAAGGCGATAAGCGTCGCCGAAGGTGAACCATTCCTTTGAAACCGTCGCGACGGTGCCCCCGTCGTCCGTTATTTCGTATTCATGGGCAAAGAATTCGCCCTCTATCTCCCACCCGAGCGGGTCGACCCTGTATGACGGGCAGAAAAGCGATATTCTCTTGCAGACGGTCATCTCTTCCCCGCCGGCGGAAAAATCGTATTTGAGCGGAAACGAGAAAAGTCTTCTCGAAATTTCAGCGACTTCTTCTCCGTCCGCGGAGGTTATGTGAAACGTTTTCGGCAGAGACAGAAACTCGCCGGAAACATAATATTTTTCGCTTCCGTCCTCCGAATAGACCGTGAACCTTTCGCCGATGGTGAAAACGTGCTGTTTTATATAAAGGTCTGTCATTTTATTTTCCTTTCGGCTTTGCGGGATTTACATATGCCGTATAATAATCCGTATAAATTACGTGACCCGGCGCCGAGCCCGACGGCTTTTTGACAAATTTCGCAAGGGTATAATCGACTGCGACGTTTGCAGAAGCCTTCTCGTCGGAGAAAAATGCCGCCGCCTGCGCCGCCTCCGTAAAGTCTCTCGCGTCGGGGTCTTCATCGGGCTCGCAGCGCATAATCACGTGCGACCCTGCCCCGCCCTTGACGTGAAACCACCAGTCGCTCTTTTCGGCAAACTTTGTTGAGAGAAAGTCGTTCTGGGTGTTGTTCTTTCCGCAGATAATCTCCCTGCCGAGCGACGTATGAAAATACATCGGCTCCGTCTTTTTCGGTTTCTGACCCTTCGTCTGCGCAGGGCGACGGAGATAGCCCGTTTTCATCAGCTCTTCCCTTATCTCGGAAACATCCGCCGCACAGTCGCAAAGCGCAAGCGACGCTTCAACGGTTTTCAGATATTCCAGCTCCGCGCGGGCTTTTTCCGCCTGCTCGGCGGCAATCGTCCTCGCCGTTTTGAGCTTGTTATACTTCTTATAATATCTCGCCGCGTTCTGGGACGCCGTCAGCTTTTCGTCAAGCGGGATTGTCACCGCCCGAGGCGGGTCGGAATAATAATCCGTGACGGTCGCTTCCTTTGCTTTTCCCGTCAGCATATATAGAGAGCCGGTTATAAGCTCGCCCCAAAGCCGGTATTTATCCGCTTCCTCACATTCGGAAAGCTCTGCGGAGAGAATATCCAACTTCTTTGTCAGTCGCTTTTTCGCCGTGACTATCAGCGCCTCCGTCGCGCCGACGCGGTTTTTCAGCGCCTCGGCTTCCGCTTTTTTGCCGTAGAAAGCCGAGAGAAGACCGGAAAAGCTCTCAAACCTTTTCCCCGCTCCGGGCAGATGTGTTATCTCCGTATATGAAAATTCTTCGGGCTCGCCGCCCCCGCCGTAAACGGCGTAAGGAACGAAATCCCCGTTTTTCACTTTTTCCATGAGCGCAAGAAAAGCAGAGGCAAGCCTTTTTGCGTCCGCTTCGCCGGCGGTCGCTCCGTCGCAGCCCGCTCTATGGACAATCTCCCTTGCAACGGCGGGAGAAAAGCCGAGATATGTGTCAATGAAAAATCTCTCCGCGTCCTTTCCCTGCGGGTAATTTTCAAAGCGGGAAAGAAAGCCCTCCCCGGTTTCGTCCAGCGGCGACTTTTTCTCCTGCGGGGGCGGCGCCTGATATATCATCCCGGGCAGGAGCTGGCGAACGCGGCTCGTCGTCATATCGACGGGCTTTGCCACGCCGAGTATCTTCATTTTCCCGTTATCGTCGCCGGCAAAGATTATGTTGCTGTATTTGCCCATTATCTCCGCTATCAGATACCGCCTGCACTCAAAGCCGAGCTCATCGTGACAGGCAAAGGTTATCTTTATCGCGCGCTCAAAGCCGACAGTCTCCACGCCCTCAATCTGCGCGCCCGCAAGGTGCTTGCGCAGCAGCATGCAGAACATCGGCGGGGCGGCGGGATTTTCTCCCGCGGTTTCCGTAAAGCAGACTCTTGCAGAGGCGGGAGATGACGAAACAATCAGCTTTTTCGTTTCCCTGCCGACGCGGCAGAAAAGCAATATCTCTTCTTTTGACGGCTGATAGACCTTTTCGACTCTTGCCCCCGCAAGGGCGCCGTCAAGCTCTTTTGCAACAGCCGTCGCAAATATAACGTCAAATGCCATATTGTCCTCTTTCATCAAAACAAATCGGGAAAGCTGCCCCTCCCGATTTGTCCGTTTTCGTTTATTTGGTTTCTTCGCCCGCGGAAGACTCTTTCTCGGAAGGCTTTTCTTCCTCTGCGGGAGTGTCCGTCACCGTTTTTTCGGGCTCGGACTCTTTTATCATGCCCGCGGCGGGAGCGTCGTCCTCATCCGGCACGTCCTCGGTTATGAATATCATATCGCCGGGAACGCCGTAAGGAGCGTACTTTTTGCCGACGAGCCTGTATACAAAGCGTCTGACCTTGTCGACCTTTATAAAGATGATAAAGCAGATGAACACGACAAGCGAAATCGCGGTGATTATCATTGCGATAACATAGCCCTTCGGCATATAGCGGAATTCGATATCGTGATAGCCCGCCGTCGATTTTACGGCAAGGAGCGAATCGCAGACCATGAGCGTCTCCGCCTTTTCGCCGTCGATATATACGTTCCAGCCCGCGTCATAGGGGATGGAGGTGAATATCAGCTCCTGACCTGCCGGCAGGTCAATTGTACCCTTGAGATAGTCGTTGCCGTAATCCTCAACATACATTTCAGCCGCGGAGAGCTGGTCAAAGGCTTCGTCAAGCGCGGTGTAATCTATATAATAGAAGAAATATTTCGATTCCTTGGAAAGATAGAGCGCGTCATCCTTGAGACGGAGCTCGACAGTCACCTTGTCGCCCTCCTTGAAATCGCCCAGCTTCATTATGCGCTTTGTCTCTGTTCCGAAATAATCGGAAACGAAGGACGTCGCGCCGTTGTTCTTCTTCACATAAACGCTGAATGTCTTTCCGAAGTTTGCCGCCGTGAAATGGAAATATATCGGCCCATCCGCGGGAGCAGTGAAATCGAGCTTGGCTTTCGGGTCATTTCCGGTTCTTTCAAAGCAGTAATAGGGGTTTATCGCTTCCTTTTCCTCGTCGCCTACGTTGTATTTGTGCGTCTGGTTGAAGGTTGAACGGGAGCAGTCCGTCGCGCTTATCGAAGCGGTTATTCCCTTGAGAACGTCGCCCGTCACGCCGCTTTCGGAAAGCATGGATTTTATGAGCCTGTTCTGATAGTCAAGTCCCGAAATATAGGGCGGGTATGTCAGCTCGTTCATATCGTTTATGACGTTTTCGCTGACGCCGTATGCAACGGAGAGCGCCTTTGTGTTCTGCATTGCGTAAATGATGTTGCTGGACTTGACAATCTGATAGCCCTCTTCGCCCTGCGCGGCAATCTTGAAGATGTTGCCGTCAAGGGTGTCGTTTTTGGTTATTACGTATTTGATACCGAAGAGCGCGTCCGAAACGGGCGTTCCTCCGAGGTATTTCGTCCAGTGCGAGTCTGACGAATAGCCCATTCTCGCCATCATTCTTATGACGTTCGTGTTGAGGGTTGAGGTCGAATGGGAAATGCCGTTATAGCCGAGCGCCATCGGCTCGTTTACGTTACAACGGTATACCGTGCTTTCCATTCGATAGAAGGTTTTGTCGCTGTCGAGTATCTTGTCGACAACGCTCTGCGTTCTGATTATGCCGCCGGTATATGAGGAATAAACCTCGTTGCCGTTTGAATCGAGATAGTTTGCATATCTCGTCACGCCGACCTCCTCCTGAACGCTGACCGCGTTGAGGAGCGAGCCGACAAACATTTCGATACAGACGACCGCCGCAAGCGTGAACGCCGCGGATTCCGCCTTTTTGTTATCGCGCAAGGACTTGAGCACAAAGGTGTATATGAAGAACACTATGAGCGAGAACATTATACATCTGAGAGAGCTGAGGGTGATTGTGTTGTCGCCCTGCTGGAAGGTGACCTTCAGCTTCTGGATAATGAGCACGAGCACGGAATATGAAATTCCCGTCGCGATTATATATGAAAGCTTAACCTTCTGAATTCCCTTCAGTGCGTCCGCCGCCATGGTCAGAACGAAGAAGGAGAATACATACGCATATCTGTAATTGAGCCAGTTGGGTTCTGCAAAGCCGTGCCATACAAGGTCGAGAGTGTTTATCGTAAAGCTTGCGATGAGCGCGAGGAGCAGTCCCGTCGCCGCGATTTTCTGTCTCTTCGGGATTGATTTTGAAAGATAGAAAATCGGTATGCACATGAGCGCGACCGCGCCGCAATAGATTTCGGGCTGACCGCCGCGGTTGAGCGACGTATACGAGCCGGGAAGCATATTTATAAACAGGTCGAGGTAATCAAAGCGGAGCTTGAAGGAGAAATCGACGTTCAGCCAGCCCATTTTACCGAAGCCCAGCGAATACCATGCCGCATAGAGCATAAATGACGAAAGTCCTATCGCAAGCAGCGTGCTGAACGCAAAGCGCATGAACGTCTTGAAGCCCACGCTGCGGAAAAATCTCTTTTCGCCCTTATAGATTTCGGGGCGGACTGTGTAATAATAGTAGCAGAAATAAAGGAAGGTGAAAATTCCGCACATATAGCCCATGTAATAGTTGGAAATGAATATCACGGAGAGGGAAACTATATAAAGAACAACCTTCTTTTTGCGGACGAGATATTCCGTGCCTAAAATGAGAAGCGGCAGGAAAACGACAGCGTCGAGCCACATGGGGTCAATCGTCTGGATGACGGAAAACGCGCAAAGCGCATACATCATCGAAAGGGCGATTGTTCTCATCTGACCGAGTTTTCTCGTCTTATGCAGGTAAAGCCCGAAGTTGAGACCCATCGTGCCTATCTTGCAGAGCTGGATAAATGTGACCGCGTCAACAATGTTCTTCTTCGGGAAGAGAACGAGCAGGAGGTTGAACGGGCTGCCCATATAATATGCGACTATGCCCATGAATTCCCCGCCGAGCGTCCTCTGCCATGAATAAAGCCAGCTTCCGCCGTTCACAAGCAGATCGCGGATTTTTTCATAATAATAAATATACTGCGCCTGAAAGTCAAGCGTCAGAATGGAGCTGTTGCCGAAGGGATGAAATTCCATGCAGGCAAAGGCTCCCGCCATTATGACAAAAGGAAGCAGAAATGCCGAGGCGAGATAAGTATACTCGCTGTTTTTTATACGGAGCCATGTCCGCACAAAGAAATTTTTATTTTCTTTGATGGTATTCTGTTCAATGCTCATATTTTACCTCTCGAAAAATAATTTGTGTAAAATTTAGTCGCAAATGATGACTCAAAATCTCATATGTATAACTCATTTTATCATCATTTCATCAAATATTAAAGAGTATTTTTGAAATTCGGCGCGTTTTTTCGGATTTTTCTTTGATTTTGCCCCGCTTTGTGATATCATAAGGTAAAGCGAGGTGAAGATTATGTCCCTTTTCAAGCGAAAAAAGCCAGAAGAAAAACTGTCGTTCAAAATCAAAATGGCGGAGAAAATGGTTCGCAACCGCCTTCGTTATGCAACCGAGCGCGACGGCGATACCGATTCCGTCATCGGGAAAAACGGCGGCTTCAACATAAGAAACGGTCAGCTCATAGTCTCTGCGGACAATCACGTCATTTTCCGTTGCAATATTGAGGAGATGACGGTCTCCGAGCTTATGTCCCTCGAAGGCGTGATTATAACCGCGCCCGATATCGAGCAGGGCGGCAAAGTCCGCACGATCATCTGCTATTACGTTTATTACAGGTAATTAAAGTATAAATCCGCCGTCAACGCAGAGCGTCTGCCCTGTGATGAAGGTATTTTCAAGCGACAGAAATGTCACTGCACGCGCCACGTCGGCAGGTTCTCCGAGCCTCCCGAGCGGCGTTCTTTTTTTCAGCTCTTCCATGGTTTCTTCGTCATAACATGAGTTCATTTCCGTGTTTATGACGCCCGGCGCAACGCAGTTGACGACGATGTCCGCCGTCGCAAGCTCCTTTGCAAGCGATTTTGTCAGGTTTATGACAGCCGCCTTTGAAGCCGAATAGACAGCCTCTCCCGCCGCGCCGCATATACCCCACATGGACGAAACATTGACGATCGCCCCGCCGCAGCCCGCGCCGATCATCTCCCTTGCCGCCGCACGGGTACAGAAGAGAGTGCCGTCAAAATTCGTTCCCATGACGCGGCGAAGCTCGTCCTCCGTAATGTCGATAAGCGCCTGCGGGCTCGCAACGCCCGCATTGTTTACAAGAATATCGATTCTGCCGAATTCCATCATCGCTTTTGCAATCAGCCGTCTTGCGCCGGACTCATCCGAGACATCGGCACAGAACGGTATCGCTCTGCCGGCGCCGAGCGCGTTTATCTCGCGGCAAAGCCCGTTTGCCCTGTCGGCAGACAATCTGTAATTGACTATCACATCGCACCCCGCCCCGCAGAGCGAGCGGACGATTTCCGCGCCTATCCCGCGCGAGCCGCCTGTCACGACAGCATATTTTCTTTTCATAAATCAACCTCCGGAATGAAGTGAAAATCGGAAAAACCATATAGCCCGACGACTTTTGCGATTTACAGAACGAGCAGGTACCATCAAAACAGAAATTTCCTGCAAACGCCTTTCCTTTATGTACTTTCTTTTTTGAAAAGAAAGTACGAAAGAAAGCAATTCAGGAGGTGTCCCGAAACCCTCTTAAAAGTTCAAGGCGAAGCTTTCCTGCCGCGCCGGCTTTACCAAAGCAAAGGCGGAAGTGCAGTTCGAATCTTAAAGTGTTTTAATAGTGCGTGGCTTTTGTGCTTGCGTGGACGGTAGAAAGCAAAAAAGTTCTTGCTTCTCTTGCGGAGCCTCTCCCTTAGGGAGAGGTGTCGCACGAAGTGTGACGGAGAGGGATATGCAAATGCGCAAGCGTTTGCAGGCGTCGCCGAGACGAAACGGGAGACCCGTTCCCTACAATATAACGCCCGTTTGCGCAGGCAATG
>DHMB01000086.1:21685-33069 GCA_002405565.1 Clostridiales bacterium UBA4653 | reverse complement strand
ACGCCCGGCTCGCCGATGAGCACAGGGTTGTTCTTCGTCTTTCTCGAAAGAATTCTGATTACGTTACGTATCTCGGTATCCCTGCCGATGACAGGATCCAGCTTCTGCTCTCTTGCCCGCTCGACAAGGTCAAAACCGTATTTTTTCAGAGCGTCATACGTCTGCTCCGGCTCGTCGTCCGTGACGCGCGCCGTCTTGACCTTCGCAAGCTCTGCCTTGAAGGCATTTTTAGTTATACCTCTTATGCGGAAGATATCTCTTATCGCCTGCGTCGGCAGATCGAATATCGCTTCCGTTATATGCTCGACGGAGACATATTCGTCCCCTTCGGATTTTGCCAGCTTTTCGGCGTTTTCAAGCACGCGCTGACAGTCCTGAGAAACATAGATTTTGTCAAGCTCGGCTCCGCCCCCGCCGACTTTGGTTATCTTTGATATAGCCTCATCCAGCGAGGAAAGAACAGCCTCCGTATCGACGCCCATCTTGGAAAAGATACTGCCGATAAGTCCGCCCTCCTGCGAAATAAGCGCATAAAGCAGATGCTCCTGCGTTATCGCCTGATTGGAATTTTCAAGCGCCTTGCTCTGCGCGGCGTTTATCGCCTCTATTGATTTTTTAGTGAATTTCTGAAGGTTCATAAAATCACTTCCTTTGCGATGAATTAAATAATGCTTTTTGTGTTTTTAAGGTATGAAAGATATATTTTCTCCGCCGTTTCGGCGTCAAGCTCGCCGGAAACGCAGCCCTTGAGAAGTCTGTCAAGAACGGTTACATACGATGAAATCGCAAGGCTGAGCTCCTCTCCGTTTTTTATTCTGCCCATCGGATTTATGCTTCTTACATAACGCCCCGGGAGAAATTCATATTCAGGCGGCGCGGGAAGATATTTATCCTCCATGCGCTTCATCCAGACGAAGAACCCATCCATAACGTCGGAAAGCGCCGGCGACTGCGTTCTTATCGCAACGCTCAGCTTGCCGCTCGTTCCTTCGCTCGTGCTCCGTAGCTCAACCTCATATCTGACCGTCGGTCTGTATTTGAATTTCAGACTGCTTTTCAAAAGCATCGTGTCCTGATTCGGAACGGCAAGCGGAACGATATCGCTCTCGCCGCCGAAGAAATTGCAGATTGAGGAAAAAATATCGTTTATCCGCTTTTCAGGAGTCGTGACGGAAGCGTATTCCGCAAGTATCCTGTTTATCAGCGCCGAGCGGTTTGTGCCGAGCCTGTGCGCGGCATTATCGATTTCGCGGACAACCTCGTCCGAGAGCATGAGACTGTATAAGCTCTTTTTCATTTTCCGCCTCCTTCTTTCTTTACATCGTATATTATACTCGCTTTTTGAATTTTGTCAATAGTTTTATATAAATTTCTTTTCAATTTTAATAAATTTTTGCGCAAAAGTTGCGCAGTTGACTGTCAGCCGCCCGCAAATCCCGATCACGCGGGAAATTCGCGCACCGCCTTGCCGTCACAATAAAAAACACCCGCAAAGCGGGTGAATTTTCATTTCGGAAAAAGAATTGTGCGCCGGAAAGACGGATAATGCCTTTTTCATGCAATCTCCGTCCGGACTTCTTCGGGAGAATCTACCTTTATATAACTGAATCTTTCGTCCGGCGAGGAGCCGAATTCTTTCGCGCGCATTTTCATCGTCTCCTTGACCTCGCGGCAGAGCTTTGCCTGCGCTTCCCTGCGCGGAAGGGTCTTGTCCGGATAGAACGGGCCGTCGCAAATCATCTTTGCTTTTGTCCTGCCGTTTTTCTTCCTTATGTATACCGTTGTTTTCACAAAGCACGGTGCGTCAAGCTCGACGGGATAATAAAACGAAACGTCCGGAAAGTCGCGGATTTCATGATATTTCGGCCATATATGCGCCTCCGGAAAAATGGATATGACGTTACCCTTTTCATAAACCTTGCCGATTGCGTCTCTGAATTTCGCATAGGTCTTTATATCGGACGGCACGGGCATGACTCCGAGAAATTTAACAAGCAGTCTTATCCCCGGAATACTTATCGCGTCCGGATTTGCAACGGCATAGCACTGATGGGGAAACGACACCTTCGGGGCGGAAAACACGTCCCGTATACTGCCCGTATGGTTACTGTATATAAAATAGCCCTTTTTTCTGTCTCTGCGGTTTCTGAAAACCTTTCTGTTCTTTATGCGGACGCCCATAAGGGTGACAGCGAGAGAAACAATCGGCAGGACGAGATAATAAACTATGGGCTTGAATATCCTGTAAAAAATGTTCCGGGGGAGATATTCATAATTTTTCGGGGTCTTTTCGCCGTTTATATTGGTGCCCGCAAAATCATCGTTTTTTTCGTCGAAATAATAGTAATAACGTTTTTTCATAATCCCTCTCCGCAGATTTTCTTTTGTGATTATATCACATATCCGCCATCTTTTCAACCTCTGCGCTCTCTTTTGCGCTTTTTGTGACGAAAATTGATTTTGCATAAAAAACGGCGCGAAGGCTTCCCTCCGCGCCGTTTTTGTCTGCGTAAAACGCTTGCGTTTTATTTTGAAATCAGCATATCAATGCTCTTTTCGTACATTCCGCGGCGGAAAGGCAACCTTTCGCCGAGGCTTTTCCGTATCTCTCCGCTACGGGAGAGCACCGCGTCGACAAGCGAGATTATGTCATCCCCCGCCGACGTCTCCGAAAGGCAGGACGGCTCCTCGCCCTCCGCGGCAATCATCTCCATATAAGAAAACAGCTTTATATCGTCCGAAAGAGCAACTGCCGGACACAGCGCGACCGTCGCAAGCACAAGCGAATGAAGCCGGGAGCCTATCAGCACCTCCGCGCCGGAAAGCACTCCGGAAACGTCCTCCGGAGACATCCCGCACGGGAGAAGCCCTCCGCCCGTTTCGCGCGCGACCTTCTCGCATATCTTCATGTCCTCCTTTTCGTACATCGGGAGGATATATGCCTTCATTCTGTGCCGCTCGGACAGCGTTTTCACTGCGCCGATGAGCTCGTCCGTCGCAGTCTCCGAAAAGAGTTTCGGCGAGACGACGAAATATTTTCCGTCCTTTTTTGCGCCGGTAGCGGGGATTGTCATTATCGCGGGGTCGAACGTAAGCGCGGGCGAAAGCCCGGGACAAAGCTCTCCGGCAAGCTCAAGGGAATATGTTTCCCTCATTGAAACCGCGTCCGCGGTCGACAGTGCGCGAGCCGTTATTTTCAGCGCCCTCGGGCTTTCAAATGGCCCGAGACCGTTTGCGAAGATTACAGTCCGACAGCCGTTTTTCTTCGCCCATGACAGCATTTTAGAATAATAAAGAAGTGACGCAAAGCTCGTCTTGTCCTGCAAAAGGTTTCCGCCGCCGAAAATGAACGTATCCGTGTTTTTCAGCACTTTCATGACGGCGGGAATATTCATTCTCTGCACCGTCGCGACGGAAAACCGTCTTGAAGTTTTTTTCGGCGTATGGGTCATGACGCAGATGTCGGCGGAGGGGTCTCTTTCCCTTATGGACGAGATTATACATTTTTCAAGCGCCTCGTCACCCGTGTTTCCGAAGCCGTAATAGCCGCAGAGGGTAAAATCGTGACGCTTTCCCGTAACGATTTTTGAAAGGCGGAGGTATTCTCTCTCGCATATATCCGCCATAATGCCGACGGAATAATTATTGCAGACGTATTCGCGGCAGGCTCTGCCCATAGCCCTGCGCTCGTCCTCCGTCACCGAAAGAAGCGTTCCGACGTCGCGGCAGAGCGCGGCTTCATCCGGAAGCGGAAGCCCCCTGCCGCAGAAATTTGTCCTTTCGCAGACAGGTTTGCTTTCATCCGAAAATATGCCTATATGCCCCTGCGACCCTGTTACAACCGCCGGCACTCCGCAAGCCATAGCTTCCAGCGCCGCGCGGGAGGGGCCTGCAAAAATGCTCGCCGCTTTCATAAATTTATAAGCGTCCGCCCTCGCGCCGACGGCAATTACCGCCTCCCTGCCGAGGGCTTTGTTCGTCTCTCCGGCAATACTGCGGATTCTCTCAAGCTCGCTTCCGCCGCCGACGATTACAAGCACGGCTGCGGGATATTTCTTTCCGATGACGCACATACTCTCCGCCAGCTTTTCGGCGCAGAGAGAAGAATAGCTTTCCAGCCGGCTGACGTGCAGAATGACGGTCTTCCCCGCAAGAGAGGGAAACTCCGCAAGCAATTCCTCCCCGCCGGACGGGGAGAATTTCTCCGTATCGATACCGTTCGGGATAACGGAGATGTTCTCTTTCGGGAATCCGTAGCTTTCCGCAACATAATCCTTTATATCGGGGCTGACAGCAAAGCAATGCTCTCCCCAGTCCGTCAGCCTGCGGAGAAGCGGCGTGACCTTGAAATCGTAGTGTGCCGTTGTCACAAAGCGGAAGCCGTATTTCTTCTGAAGCCCGCCGCAGATAAGCGCGGGAATCCTTGCGTGAGCGTGGACAATATCGAAATTTTCTCTTTTTATAAGGGCGGACAGCTTCCGTCGTCCCGCCGCCATAAGCAGCGGATTTTTTGAATAAAGCGGCACCGTCACGGTTTTTATGCCGAGAGAGGACAGCTCCTCCGCATATCTTCCCCCGCCGGAGGCAACCGTCACCTCGTGCCCACGGAGGGAAAGCGCCTTTGCAAGCTCGAAGATATGCGTCTCCGCTCCGCCCATATTCATTTTCATCGTGCAAAGAAGTATCTTCATTCCGCCTCCGATAAAACTTCACTCCCGAAGGGAATTCGGGAGTGACGCTTTGTTTTTTCTTAAATTATTTCTTGAGGGCAACCGCTGCCTTCGCCTTTGCGGCGATGTTTGCGGCTGTGAGTCCGTATTCTTCAAGAAGAACGGGAACCTTGCCGCTCTTGCCGAATTTGTCCTCAACGCCGACTCTGAGCACGGGCGTCGGGCACTTTTCGGAAAGAACCTCGCAGACAGCACCGCCGAGACCGCCGATGATGTTGTGTTCCTCTGCCGTAACAACCGCGCCTGTCTTCTTTGCGCTGTTTACGATGAGCTCTTCGTCAAGAGGCTTGATTGTATGGATGTTTATGACCTCGGCGTCAATGCCCTCGGCTTTGAGAAGCTCTCTTGCTTCAAGCGCAAGATGAACCATATATCCGGTTGCGACGATCGTAACGTCCTTACCTTCGGCGAGAATGATTCCCTTGCCGATCTCAAACTTATATGTTTTCTCATCATAGAGATAAGGAACCGCTGCTCTGCCGAAGCGGAGATATACGGGGCCCTTATAATTGATTGCGGCTTCAACAGCGGCAAACGTTTCAAGACCGTCCGCAGGGTTGATTATGACCATTCCGGGAATTGTGCGCATAAGGGCGATGTCCTCGTTGCACTGATGAGTTGCGCCGTCCTCGCCGACTGTGATACCTGCGTGAGTTGCGCCGATTTTAACGTTGAGATGAGGATAACCGATTGAGTTTCTTATCTGCTCAAAGGCTCTGCCGGCCGCAAACATAGCAAAGCTGGATGCAAACGGGATCTTGCCCGTCGTTGCCATACCTGCCGCAACGGTCACCATATTGCCTTCTGCGATACCGCAGTCAAAATGTCTTTCGGGGAATTTCTTTTTGAAAACGCCTGTTTTTGTTGCTTCCGCAAGGTCTGCGTCGAGAACGACGAGATCCTTATACTTATCGCCGAGAGCGGCAAGCGCGTCTCCGTAAGCCTGTCTTGTTGCAATTTTATCAGCCATTACCGTATCCTCCCTTACTGCATGGAAGCGGTGATTTCAGCAACCGCCTGCTCATATTCCTCGGCGTTCGGAGCTTTTCCGTGCCAGCCGACCTTGTTTTCCATAAATGAAACGCCCTTGCCCTTTATCGACTTTGCGATTATCGCCGTCGGCTTGCCCTTGCACGCCTTCGCCGCTTCGACAGCCGCTTCGATCTCATCGAAATTGTGAGCGTCTATTGTGATAACGTTCCAGTTGAACGCTTCGAACTTCTTGTCAAGAGGAGTGGGGTCGATAACGTCGACGATCGGGCCGTCGATCTGAAGTCCGTTGAAGTCAACGAAAATGCAGAGGTTATCGAGCTTGTAATGAGCGGCAAACATAGCCGCCTCCCAGACCTGACCCTCTTCCGTTTCACCGTCGCCGAGGACGGAATAAACACGGTAATCCTTATCGGAAATCTTGCCGGAAAGAGCCATACCGCAAGCGGCGGAAATTCCGAGACCGAGGGAGCCTGTCGTCATATCGACGCCGGGCGTATGCTTCATATCGGGGTGACCCTGAAGGAAGCTGCCTGCGTTGCGGAAGCCCTTGAGCTCCGAAACGTCAAAATAGCCTCTGTTTGCAAGAGTTGCATAGAGGGCGGGAGCCGTGTGTCCCTTTGAAAGAACGAAACGGTCGCGATCTTCCCATTCGGGGTTCTTCGGATCGATTCTCATCTCCTTAAAGAAGAGATATGAGAGAATGTCTGCTATCGAGAGCGAGCCGCCCGGATGTCCCGACGAAGCGGAAAATACTTCTTCAAGAATTCCGAGACGGATCTTTGCCGCTGTGTTCTGCAGCGATTTCTTTGTGGAATTATCCATCTATTTTTCCTCCGAGATATTTATTTTTGAGATTGCTTTTCCGGTCGCGCCGGATTCCAACTTAAATTATAGCCCAACACTGTTTTTTTGTCAATAAAATTCGGAGCAATAAAGGATAAATATCTCAAAAAAACGCCGTATGTTTGAAAAAATCATCTTGTAATCGGCGAAACGTCGTTGTATAATATACTTTGTATATATATTTTCGCCAATATAATAAATTCTAATAAAAAGGTGATGAAAAAAATGAAAAGAACATTTGTAAAAGACATTTTCGCGGATAAGGAAGCCTTCGGCGGAAAGACCGTAACGGTTGCCGGCTGGGCAAGATCCATCCGCTCTTCAAACGCATTCGGCTTCATCGAGCTGAACGACGGCAGCTGCTTTAAGAACGTTCAGGTCGTTTTTGAAGCGGACAAGCTCGAAAATTACAAGGAAATCGCAAAGCAGAACATCGGCGCGGCGCTGATTGTCGAGGGCACCATCGCCCTCACTCCCGACGCTCCCCAGCCCTTTGAAATAAAGGCGGAGAAGATTGAGGTTGAAGGCGCGTCAACTCCCGATTACCCCATTCAGAAAAAGCGTCACACCCTCGAATTTCTCCGCACGATATCATATCTGCGTCCGAGAGCAAACCTCTTCAATGCGGTGTTCCGCGTTCGTTCGGCGGCGGCGTTCGCCATCCACAAATTCTTCAATGAAAACGGCTTTATCTACGTAAACACTCCCCTTATAACGGTCAGCGACTGCGAAGGCGCGGGCGAGATGTTCAGAGTAACGGCTCTCGACCTTGACAACCCCCCGAAAACCGAGGACGGCAAGATTGATTTTTCAAAGGATTTCTTCGGCAAGAGCGCATATCTGACGGTTTCCGGTCAGCTCAATGCGGAGTGCTTTGCGCAGGCATATGCAAAGATTTATACCTTCGGCCCGACCTTCCGCGCCGAAAAGAGCTATACCCAGCGCCACGCGGCTGAATTCTGGATGATAGAGCCGGAAATTGCCTTCTCCGATCTTGAAGACGATATGGAGCTTGCTGAGGCTATGACGAAATACGTCATAAACTACGTTCTCGAAAACTGCCCCGCAGAGCTTGAATTCTTCAATAAATTCATCGACAACACCCTTCTTGAAAGACTTCATAACGTTGTCGGAAACGACTTTGCCCGCATAACATATACGGAGGCGATAAAGCTCCTTTGCGAAAGCGGCAAGCAGTTCGATTATACCCCCTTCTGGGGCTGCGACATGCAGACGGAGCACGAGAGATATCTTTGCGAGGAGATATTCAAAAAGCCGCTGTTCGTGACGGACTATCCGAAGGAGATAAAAGCGTTCTATATGCGTCAGAACGACGACGGAAAGACAGTCGCCGCGGCGGATATGCTCGTTCCGGGCGTCGGAGAGCTTATCGGCGGATCGCAGCGCGAGGAACGTCTTGACAAGCTTGAAGAGGCTTATGCCCGCTTCGGTCTCAACCCGGACGACTACTGGTGGTACACAGCGCTCCGCAAATACGGCGGCACTCACCACGCAGGCTTCGGTCTCGGCTTTGAGCGTCTCATAATGTATATCACGGGCGTATCCAACATCCGTGACGTTGAAGCGTTCCCGAGAACAACGGGTAACGCAGACATCTGATTTCAAACGGAGATTTTTTCATTAATGAAGTATTCGGAAATGACGGAGAGCGGACTTTCCTCTCTTTGCGGCAGTCTCCTCTCCGAATACGAAAATATCAAAAAGCAGGGGCTCTCCCTCGATATGTCGAGAGGTAAGCCCTCGCCCGAGCAGGTCAGCATCGCGGACGGAATTCTGACCGTTCTCAAAACAGGCGAAGATTGCAAGTCCTCGGGCGGCGCGGATATGCGCAACTACGGTCTTCTTGCCGGTTGTGAGGACGCGCGCCGTCTGTTCGGCGAGCTTTGCGGGGTTGCCCCTGCGCAGGTCATCGTCGGCGGCAGTTCAAGCCTCAATATGATGTATGATACGGTCGCCCGCGCGATGTTTTTCGGAGTCGGCGGTCACAAGGCGTGGAAGGATCTTGAAAAGGTCAAATTCCTTTGCCCCTGCCCGGGTTACGACCGTCATTTTGCAATCTGCGCCGCCTTCGGCATTGAGATGATAAACATCAAAATGACGGAAAGCGGTCCCGATATGGATGAGGTCGAGCGGCTCGTATCGTCCGACGAGAGCATAAAGGGCATATGGTGCGTGCCGAAATTTTCAAACCCGACAGGCGTTATATATTCGGACGAGACTATCGCCCGTTTTGCCCGTCTCCGCCCCGCAGCGAAGGATTTCCGTATCTTCTGGGACAACGCATACATCGTTCACGATTTCGGAAAGATACAGGAAATACCGAATATTTTTGACCTGACCCGCGGCACGGAAAACGAAGATATCGCATATATGTTCGTTTCGACATCGAAGATAACATACCCCGGAGCAGGCGTTGCGGCAATGATCTCCTCGGAGAAAAACATCGCCGATACCCTTCCCCTGCTCGGAGTTCAGAACATTTCGTATGACAAGATAAATCAGCTGCGCCACGCGAAATATTTCGGCACGGCGGAAGCTCTCAAAAAGCATATGGCGCTTCACGCCGCCGTTCTGAAAAGGAAGTTTGACATTGTTCTTTCCGCTTTTTCGGCGGAGCTTTCGGGGCTCGGAATTGCGGAATGGACAGAGCCGAAGGGCGGATATTTCATCTCGCTTGACGTTCTCCCCGGAACGGCAAAGCGGGTCTGGCAGCTCTGCAAGGAGGCGGGCGTAACGCTGACAAACGTCGGCGCGACCTTCCCTTACGGCATCGATCCGGATGATAAAAATCTCCGCATTGCGCCGTCATATCCTTCGGACGCAGACCTTTCCCGCGCGACGGAGGTTCTCTGCCTTTGCGTTAAGCTCGCGGCGGCGGAAAAGCTCGCCCGCGGCAACATATAATCTTTCAAAAAGAGGTCACAAAACCTATGAAAATAGCAGTTCTTGCAGGAGGAATGAGCCCCGAAAGGGACGTTTCCCTTTCATCCGGAGCGCTTATCGCAACCGCGCTCATCAGGCGCGGCCATTCCGTTGCTCTTGCGGACGTATATAAACCTTTGACCACAGACAATATCGATTCTCTCTTCCGCTCGGAGGGGAAATTCGAATTTTCCGTACCCGAAAAGGAGCCGGATCTTGAAAAACTGAAAAAGGACTTCGGCGAGGGCGAAAGGCTCATCGGCAGAGGAATCATCGGGCTTTGCGAGAAGGCGGACGCCGTTTTCCTCGCGCTTCACGGCGGTATGGGCGAGGACGGACGGATTGAAGCCGTGCTCGAATCCTGCGGAATAAAACATTCCGGCAGCGACTATGCCTCCTGTCACCTCGCTATGGATAAAGCGCTGACAAAGGCGATTTTCGAGTCAAGCGGAGTTCCGACTCCGAAATGGACGCTTTACGGCGGCGAGGACATATCTGAAATCGATGTGCCGTGCGTCGTGAAGCCCTGCGGCTGCGGATCGAGCGTCGGAGTGACGATTGTCGAAACGCGGAACGAGCTTGAAAAAGCCATAAGCCTTGCAAAAAGCTACGGCGCAAAAGTTATGATTGAAGAAAAGATAACGGGGCGTGAATTCTCCGTCGGTATTCTTGACGGAAAAGCCCTGCCCGCAATAGAAATCATCCCGAAAACGGGATTTTATGATTACAAAAACAAGTATCAGTCCGGCGCGACGGAGGAAATATGCCCTGCGCGTCTGTCGCCGGAAAAAGCGGCTGAAATGGGAGAAATCGCCCTGCGAGCGCACAATGCCCTCGGTCTCGGAATGTACAGTCGACTTGACTTCCTGATGGATAATGACGGTCGTCTTTTCTGTCTTGAAGCAAATGCCCTTCCGGGAATGACCCCGTCCAGCCTTCTCCCGCAGGAGGCGAAGGCGGCAGGCATTGATTACGACTCCCTTTGCGAGATGATAATTTCCTCACCCGTATAAAAGAAAGGAAGAAAAAATGAAAGCGATAATCGGTATTGACGTCGGCGGGAGCACGACAAAGATCGTTGCCTCCTATAACGGAAAAATAAATTTCCCGCAGTTTGTCCGCGCCGCAGACCCGCTCACCTCGATTTACGGTGCCTTCGGCAAATTCACAACGCAAAACGGACTTGACCTCTCCGATATTGAAAAAGTGATAATAACGGGCGTCGGCTCGTCATATATCAAAAAGCCGATATACGGACTCCCTTTGACAAAAGCCGTCGAATTTGACTGCGTCGGCAGGGGCGGGCTGTATCTCTCCGGACTTTCGGACGCCATTGTCATCAGCATGGGCACGGGAACGGCGCTTGTTCACGCAAAAAAGTCGCCCGACGGTACAATGACCGCATATCTCGGCGGAACGGGCGTCGGCGGCGGCACACTCATCGGGCTTTCAAAAAAGATGCTCGGCATGGACGACATCGACCATATCGTCGAGCTTGCAGAGGAAGGCGAGCTTGATAATGTTGACCTTCGCGTAAAAGACCTGACGGAAACAGGCGCTTCGATCTCCCTGCCGCCTGATATGACCGCCTCAAACTTCGGCAAGCTCTCCGATATTGCCTCTCCCGCAGACATTGCGCGCGGAATAGTCAATATGGTTTTTGAGACCGTCGGTGTGATGGGCGTTTTCGCCGCAAGAAAAGAAAATATTGAAAACATTGTTCTGACGGGCAACCTCGCAACTATCGCCCCCGCAAAGAAAATCTTTGAAAACCTCAGCTCGACGTTCGGCGTGAATTTCATCATTCCCGAAAATGCGCAGTTTGCAACGGCAATCGGCGCCGCCCTCGGAAACTGACCTACTTTTCTTTGAAAA
>DHMB01000086.1:21499-21621 GCA_002405565.1 Clostridiales bacterium UBA4653 | reverse complement strand
TAGGCAAAAGAAACTTTAATTATTGGTTTTGTGCAGACGTTTCATTGCCTGCGCAAACGGGCGTTGCAACGTAGGGGACGGGTCTCCCGTCCCGCCGCATTTATCGATATGCAAAGCAAAAG
>DHMB01000086.1:16878-21440 GCA_002405565.1 Clostridiales bacterium UBA4653 | reverse complement strand
TTTATCGATATGCAAAGCAAAAGCTTTGCGCTTTTCCACGTCCGTGCAGGCACAAAAGCTCCGCACAATCAAAAAACGCTTTAAGATTCGAACCGCACTTCCGCTTTTGCTTTGATAAAGTTGACGTGGCAGAAAGGCTCCGCCTTGAACTTTTCAAGGGAGTTTTTGAGGGAATGTGTCCCTCAAATTGCTTTCTTTCGTACTTTCTTTTCAAAAAAGAAAGTACATAATGTAGCGGCGTTTGCAGAGGATTCCCGTCTTGATGATACCCGCTTGTCTTGCTTTGTAACCTCCTTCCGTCATTTTCTTGCGAAAATGCCACTTTTCTCAAAGAGGAAGGCTAATACAGTTTCACTATCCACACAGGCACAAAAGCCCCGCGCAAAACATAATAACTCCGCGCGGAGCGCACCTCTTCACTCTTCACTTAAAAAGCCCCGACAATTCGGGGCTTTTTCGTTTTATACTTTTGTATATTCTTCGTGTTCCTTCTCTTTTTTCAGCTCGGAATATTTGCGCTTTGTTGCCTCTCCCCCGCGCATATGCCTTTCGGACTTGTTCTTTTCGAGCACCTCTTTGACCCTCGCCGCAAGCACCGGAGAAAAAACGGCAAGCCTCTCGGTGACATCCTTATGTACAGTCGATTTGCTGACTCTGTAAACCCTTGCCGCCTCTCTGACTGTGGCATTGTTTTCCGCTATGTATTCGCCAAGCACGGTGGCGCGTTTCATGGCAATATCTTTCAAAGTGACGCCTCCCATATATTTTTTCTTGATAAATATATATGAAAGCGCGCGCAAAAAAATTCCCCCTCGCGACTCCGAGGAGGAATTTTTGTTTATTCGGTTTTGGCTTTTTTCTTTGCGATTATAAGCGAAAGCACGCCCGCGATAACCGCCACCGCCGCAAGCACTATGACTATTACATACGTCGGCACTGTGACATTCCCGGTCGACGTCTGTCCGCCTGTTGTCGTGGCGGCTTCATCGGATGTTGTCACCGTCGTTGCGGAAGTCGACTCTGCGGGCTTATCGGAAACCGTGGTCACGACTTCCCCGTTCTCATTTTCCCATTTTGCATAAATTGTTATCTCGCCCGCCTCATCAACTGTCTGACCGAAATCATAAGGCGAGGTGAGTTCTGCGTCCGCATACCATCCGATGAATTTATATCCTTCCCGCCCGGCAGGAACGGGCGCGTCAAATTTATCGCCCACCTCGCAGGCGAAGAGCAGATATCCGGGCTCCGCTCCGGAGAGTCTGAGAGTCGCCGTCTTTCCCGTTTCAACCCATTTTGCATAGAGCGAAAAATCTTTACATTCCGTCTGCGTAAAACCCATGTCATAGCGCGTTGTGAGCTCAGAGTCGGTATACCATCCGCAGAAGTCATAACCGCTCTTTTCCATGGGAAATTTATAGCTGAGCGTTTCGCCCGGCTTGACCTTCACCGAATACGAACGGTCAACCGCCGTAAGCCCCTTGTGGACGTAAACATAATAGTAATCGCGGGGCTTTCTCTCCACCGCCGTATAGCATGAATATATCTTCTCTCTTGTCCCGTTTTTCCCCGTGACAATTACTTTGATGAAATATTTTGTGTTTGCGGAAAGCCCGTCGATTGTGGCGTCAAACGCTCCGTCATCGCCCGGATAAATCGTTTTGACAATCCCGTTTTCCTCCGTGGGGTTACCGTCCTCTGAGACAATGACCTTCGCGCCCGTCACGTCGCCGTCGAAAACGTCAACCACCCTGCCCTCAAAGCTGATGGACTTTGTCGTCTTTTCTCCGATTGTGAATATAAATTCGGGGGCAAATTTTGCGTCGAGGTCAATGTTTACAGTCATCTCGTCGCCCGCGTACGACCCTTCCTTTACGGTTATTCTGACGGCAAAATTCTTTGCCTGACCGTCAGTAAGTGAGGTATAGCTCTTTCCGCTTATCGGAAAATAATATTTTGCCGAGCCGGACTCAAACGTATAGCTTTCGGCGTCAGCCGCGTCATCTATGTAACGAAATCCGCAGAGCTTCGCCCCGAGAGAGGATATCCCCATCGGCACGACGCCCGGGTCGGTTCCGTAGCCGTGACTGTTCGGCGAGCGCCAAAAGCTCTTCTCCGTTATGTTTTCGTCGACATGCCATATGATTATCGCCATGTTCGTCGGGCTGATAGCGTCAAATTCCGTGTCGCCCGTGTCATGGTATCGGTTTTCGATTAGATAATATTCCTTGGGATTCGGAGTGTTTATGCGGAGAATATTGTACTTTCCTTTTTCACTGCTGCGCGAATAAAGCGTATAATCGCCGCTTTTCGTCACCGTTTCGGACGTCTGAATTCCGCAGCTGACGGCGCAATAAGGATCCATATAAGCAGGGCCTGTGCCGTTCGGTCTGCCGGAATTTTTGTTGTGCGAGCCGCTTGCCATAAGCGTGACATTGCCGGCGTAATCCCAGCTTTCGTCCTCGTCGTTTGTGTCATAAAGGTCGGGCGCGCCGATGAAATGACCGAGCTCATGCGCGAAAATTCCGACCGTCTGGAGCAGATTCGCCTTCGCATATTCGCCGACGCGGACAAAGCTCGAACCGACCTTCACACCGTTCATTCTGACAGTTGCACCGACTGTATAATGCCCCCAGACGCCGAACGCCAGCTTATGAGTCGGTCTGCCCTTGGTGCTCGTCGAATATTCATATCCGCCGCAGACAAAAACTATCGCAAGCTCGTCATAGGAAAGCTCGCCGTCCTTGTTTTTATCGAATTTTGAAAAATCCACGTATTCCCCTGCCGCTTTCAGCGCGGCAGTGCGCGACAGGGCGTCCTCATTTTTCTCGCTCCCCGTCGACGCCATGGGGTGCTTATATGGTACGACAACTTCAACAATTCCGTCGTTTACCTTGCCGTCCCCGCCTTCGGGAGCATAGGTTTCCTCCGCGGGGGTGAAATAAAATCTGCCTCCGGAGACCTCTTCGTAATACGCTTTGAGAGAAGCTCCGTTGTCCGCAAAAAGCATATCTGCCCAATATTTATCCGAAGAATCGCACCATTGCTCGCCGTAACAGTCCGATTTTTTGTCCTCAAATAGCTTTTTTGTGTTTTCGGGATCGTAATCGTTTACGCCGTTGTTATTCGGGTCATATGAAACCTTTATGACAAGAAGCGGTATCGGAGAAAGTCCTCCCGCCGACGAATTTTCCGCCGCGGCTGCCAAAGGCATGAAGGCAAAAACCATTGCCAACGCCAGAAAAAGAAGCGCCGCTCCCCTGATTGCCGATTTTTTCACTGCAATACCCCCAAATACTGAAATTACCTATATTATATCGCACGTCGGGGGAAAAATCAATGCGGCGGGCGTTTTTCGCCGTTTTGACAAAATCCTCCCGCCGTTTTTGTTCATAATGACAAAGCCCCTCCGACGCCGGAGGGGCTTGTCAAATCATTCTTCCTTTTTCTTTCGTCCAATCCAGAGTGCCAAGCCGACCGCGCCGATAACTGCAAATGACGCACCCGCGCCGATAGTAGAGCCGCAACCGTTCTTTCCGCCGTCTGTCGTGGCGGAAGGGGTTGTCGTCACATCCGGTTCGGTTGTGACGGTGGTGGTTGTCACTGTCGTTTCGGGAGGCTGAGTCGTTGTTGTTCCGGGGTCTTCTCCGCCTTCCTTTTCCCATTTCGCATAGATCGTTATCTCGCCCGCCTCATCGACGGTCTGCCCGAAGTCATAAGGCAGCGTCAGCTCTTCGTCCTCATACCAGCCGATGAATTTATAGCCTTCCCGCTCGGCAGGGACAGGCTCGTCAAAGCTGTCGCCTATCTCGCAGGCAAAAAGCAGATATTTGGACTCCGCTCCGGAGAGCTTCAGAGTTGCCGTTCTTCCCGTTTCGACCCATTTTGCGTAAAGCGGGAAATCCTCACATTCCGTCTGAGTAAAGCCCATGTCATAGCGTGTTGTGAGTTCGGGATCGAGATACCAGCCGCAGAAATCATAGCCGCTCTTTTCCATCGGGAATTTATAGCTGAGCGTTTCGCCCGGCTTGACCTTCACTCCGTATCTTCTGTCAACGGCTGTGAGACCCTTGAAGAAATATACATAGTAATAATCCGTGCGCGGCTTTTTCTCAACCTTTGTATATGCGGCGACAGTTCTTTCGCTGTCACCGTTTTTGCCGGAAACAATTGTCTTGCAGAAATATTTTGTGTTCTGCTCAAGACCGTCAAAAACCACGGAGAAGGTGCCGTCCGCATTGGGAACAACAGTTTTTACGATGCTGTCACCCTCTGCAACGTCGGATTTGGTCGAAAGCATCATCTTTATGCCTCTGACGTCGCCTCCGTAAAGATTTGTTATCGTTCCTTTGAACGTGATGGACGAAGTGTCCGATTCTCTTGCGCTGAAGCCGAAGCCCGGAGCCATCTTATGTACACCGGAAACCGTAATCGTCATTTCGTCTCCTGCAAACGAGCCCTCTTTTACCGTTATTTTGAGGTTGAAGTTCTCCGCCTGCTCGGGTGTGAGCGTTGTATAACTCGTTCCGCTGACGGGGAAACGGTATTTGCCCGAACCCGCCTCA
>DHMB01000086.1:7422-16851 GCA_002405565.1 Clostridiales bacterium UBA4653 | reverse complement strand
CCCGCCTCAAACGTATAGCTTCTGCCGTCGGAGGAGCCGTTTATGTATTTGAAGCCGCAAAGCGTCGCGCCTATCGATGAAGTTCCCATCGGCACAACGCCTGGGTCATGACCGCTTGCGGCGGCGTTTACCCCGCTCCATGACTCGGCAATGCTCTCATCTATATGCCAGATGACTATCGCCATGTTGGATGAGTTTATTGCGTCAAACTTTGTCGAGCCTGTCTCGTGATATCTGTTTTCTATGAGGTAATATTCCTTCGGGTTGGGTGTGTATACCTTCAGAATATTGTATTCGCCCTTTTTGCTGTTACGCGAATAAAGGGTATATTCGCCGTCGGAGTTTACGTCCGTTGCCGTCATAAGTCCGCAGCTTATCGCGTTGTAGGGGTCAAGATATGCGGGCGAAGCGCCGCGCGGAGTGCCGCTGTAATTATTCCATGAGCCTGACGCCATAAGCGTCATATCGCCTGCATAGTTCCATTTTGTTCCGCTCGAGCTCGTATCGTAAAGGTCGGGCGAGCCGATGAAATGTCCGAGCTCATGCGCGATCGTGCCGACGGTAAGCGGCTGAGTTACGTCCAGATATTCGCCGGCGCGCACAAACGAAGCGCCGACCTCAACGCCGTCAATCTTCTGCGGCGTGTTTGATGTGTAATGGGCATGGACTCCGAAGGCGAGCTTGTCGCTCGGTTTGCCGGAATTTGCGGAGGCTTCGTAACCGCCGCAGACATAAACTATCGCAAGCTCATTATATGAAATCTTGCCATCGCCGTTTTTATCGAATTTTGAAAAGTCGACGTATTCCGCCGCCGCTCTGAGCGCGGCGTTCCTGGAGTTTGAGTCCTCCTTTGAAGTCCCGCCCGTCGTTGCCATCGGGTGCTTATACGGAATGACAACGTTGACAACGCCGTCATTTACAACGCCCTGCTTCTCCTTTGATTCATATGTCTCCTCTGCGGGACAGAAATAGAAACTGCCGTTCGACACTTCCTTATAGTATGTCTTCATGGATGACTTGTCATCTGAGAAAAACGCGTCATACCAATATTTGTCCGTCGAATAGCTCCATTGTTCTCCGTAATAAGGAGAGGTCTTATCCGAATAGAGCTTGCTCCCGTTTGACATATCATAATCGTCTATACCGTTTTTGTTTGCGTCAAACGATATTTTGATTATAAGCAACGGTATCGGGTCGAGCGACCATGAATTGTCCGGAAGCTCGGTCAGGATGAAGCCCTCATCCTCCGCCGCAAATGCCAATGGCATGAAAGCGAAAAGCATTGCAAAAGCAAGCAAAGCCGCCATCAGTCCGCGAATGGTTTTTCTGTTTTTCATAAACATTTCCCCCTGTCTTAAAGACAGTTATATTATAACGAAAAAACAGCAAAAAATCAACAGTATATAGAGTTTTGCCCCCTTTTCGCGCCGTTTGCACAAACAGAGGGCGGTTATTTTGTGTATTATGACAACGCCGTTTTTATAAAAACAGCGTTCCGGGCTTACGCCCGCGTAGTAGCCCACCTTCCGTTTTCAAGACCCAATAAACAACGCCCGCGCATTTGCGCGGGCGTGTGTTGCTGTTTGATTATCTCTCCTTCCGAAGGAGGAGGGGAAAAACGAAAATCAGTTGAGTGTAAACGTGCTGTCAACTTCAGCCGTCTTTGTCACGCATTTGCTTTCGTTTGTAACATTGACTGTGTTGCCGCTTGATACAACTTTGCTCGTATCATAGTCAGCTTCGTTCCAGCAGAGATAAGCCGCAGAAATGTTGTTGTCCTTGATGACGATACTCTCGGCAGGACAGCCTTTATAGATATGGAGCGCATTAACAGCAACATCGGAAATTGTGTTGCCGGTTACGACGAATGTCTTAGCGCTGGTCATCTGGATAGCAGCGCCGTAAGTAAAGCCATCAGTCTTGCCGACAATGTTCTTTATGGTGTTGCCGCTGATAGTAACAACTGCACTGTTGCCGGCCTGAACATTGATACCACGCTGGCAGTCGGAGATTTCATTGCCCGTTATATTGAAACTTGCCATATTGCCCTGTGCAAAAATAGCATAGCCGCTTGATTCGTTTCCTGTAAATGTGCAGTTCTCAATCGTTACATTGGCATTGGTTGCAGAGTGCGGCATTCTGAAACCGGCTTCAAATTTACAGTTTCTGAAAATTAAATTCGCAGGGTTGCTGTCGATTCTGACAGTATCAACAAACGTAATGTTTTCATAAACAACATTTTCTCCGGCAGCAGAAACGAGGTAGTCGCCACCGTTTCCGGTAATTTTCGCATCGTTAACGCCCTTGACTGTAATATTCTTTACCGTAACGCTCGGAGTGAAATAGCCACCGCCGAGGATGGATTGTCCGGCACCATTGTTACCGATAACGCCTTCGCCGTCACCGATTTCGGTCTCGCCGCTGACAATCCAAGTAAGTGAATCAACAGTGCCCAAGGAGTTCATACCGAAAGTACTGCCACTTGTTACAACGCCCTTGCTTTCGCGCCACGCCTTTGCAGCCACGGTGAGATTATCGTATGTGCCGTCAAGACCAATGATTGTAACGCCTGCAGGATATTTTGCGCTCTCGTCATATGTATTGCCGTTTGAGTCAAATTCGCTTGCCATCTGCGTTGCATAAACCGTTATGGAAATGCCTTCAAGTTTGAGACCTCTGTATTCGTTGCCCGCTGTTGTCTTCATCGTGCCTGTGATTGTGATTTTTCCGGTTACGGCTCCGGCTGTAAGCGTGCCTTCAAAGTTGTTGAGATCTGCTACGGTAGAAACGGTGGATTCGCCGTCTTTCGCAACGAGTGCGTCGCCGTCAACGGAAACTTTGAAGTCGATCGCTTCAAGAAGCTTTGCGTTACCTGTCAGACCGCTGATGACAACCTTATATTTGAGTGCAAGATCACCGTTGTTCTGGATACGGAAGCTTTCGAGATTGTAAGAGCAACCCGGTTCCCAAAGGATTTTGTCCTGCTCTCTGCCGTCTTCGGCAACCCATTTAAGAGCTTCAGAGCCGAGGGATTCGTATGTACCGTCTGCTTTTGCTTCCGGTTTTACGAGTTCAACGTCAAGGTTACCCGCCTGAATTGTGTTGACACTTGCGGTTGCGGAGTCCGTAAACCATGCGAATGTCGAGCCGATAAGCATTGATACGCAGATTACCATTGAAAGTACGCTGAGAAGCAATGCTTTTTTGGATGAGAATTTTTTCATAGTCTTTCTTCTCCTTATAGATTTTTTGTCGATGAACGGGAAGGAACATCTCCCCTCATCGACATCAAAAGGAGATATTCCGCTAAATAATTGTGGGTCTTGCGCAAGCGTCATTAGCTATATTAGCTAACTTGAAAAGAGAATACCCCCCCCCGCTTGTGCAAAATGCCGATTGTGCAACTTTCATAAAATTGTCTCCTTTCTTTCGGAAATGATTTTATCATGCCCACCGGCAATCAAAAGGCGCGAGATTTTCATGCCCTTTGATTGCCCCGCCTCCCCGAGAGGGAGGCGAAAAGCCGCAAAATCATCCAACATACTACAATGGATTGTACATCAAATTTGCGCATTTGTCAATATTTCCCGACGATTTTTTCAATTAAAAGATTTTTCCGTCCCGACGGCGGCATTATAGATTGCGATTGCCGCGCCGGGGCAAAGAAAAAGCCGACGGAGCATTTCCGTCGGCTCTTTTGTTTTTCATAGACCGCGCAGCGCGGTATTTTGCTTTCAGTGGACAAGATTCTTCCAGAGTTCATCGGGGTCAAAACCGAAGGTCTGGACAAGCTCGACCTCGTCCGAATTTGCAAGGTCATAAGGAAGGGCGATCAGCTTGTTTTTGTCGATAAGCTCAAAGCCGCGCATATGATAAGCATACCAGACAAGGTGTGCGCACTGCGTCTTGCCCATTTTCGTCTGCCTTTTGTTTATTCCTATAAACGGGTCATATTCTATTCCGGTCAGAGTCGCGCCGTATTCGGCGGCGAGCTTTCTCGTTTCGTCGCTCGCCTTCGGGCGCAGAACCATGAAGTTTATACGGTTTGTGAAGTCGTAGATATCGCCGATTTCGCTTCCCTCTTCATAGCCGACAGCCTGCAAAACCTTGTTGTTTTCTCCGTCCGTGACAAGTCCCGAATGTCCCATTCTGAAAAATGACACATGGGTCGACGCGGTGATTATGATGTCGCCCTATTCAAGATAAATCGCTTTCGCGCTCTTTGTTATGCGCTCGGTGCACATCCACGGGGCGAATTTGTCATAACGTATTTCGTAATCCGAAAAATAGCTGTTCTGAATTTCAAGAATTCTCTGCTTGCCGACATAGCCCTTTTCAAGAGCCCTGTCAACGCCTATCCGCGTCAGTCCCGTCTGACTGTAAATAAGGTCATAATCTTCATCGGAAAGGTTCTGCTTATCGAGCAGAGCGGAAATGTCGACCTTTTCGTAATCCGGCTTCCAGACATAGGCGTTCCTTTTTGATATCACATAACCTATCTGCAAAACGGAGCAGAAAAGCAGAACAAACGCGAGAACACAGGCAAAAATAATTATCGGAACGCGTATTGCATTTCTTTTCTTCTTCATTTGCGCCACCTCTGATTCATTGTCGATAAGCTCGTGTGCATTGACCGAAAAGCGTTAATCCGGTTTTGATTTTCTGTCTGTTTTCGTTTTTTGTTATTTGATTATTTATCGTAGCCGTTGGGGTTCTTTGTCTGCCAGCGCCATGTATCTTCGCACATGTCGTCAAGGCTCTTTTCCGCCTGCCAGCCGAGAACTTCCTTTGCCTTTGTGGCGTCTGCGTAACATTCGGCAATGTCGCCGGGACGTCTGTCCAGCATGACCTTCTTTATCTCTTTTCCGCAAGCCTTTTCGAAAGCGGAAATCATTTCGAGAACGCTGTAACCGACGCTTGTTCCGAGGTTGAACACCTCAACGCCCTTGTGCGCGCCGACGTAGTCCGCAGCCGCAACGTGACCCTTCGCAAGGTCAACGACGTGAATATAATCGCGCACGCCGGTGCCGTCCTTTGTCGGATAGTCCGTTCCGAAAACAGTCATCTGCGAGAGCTTGCCGACAGCCGTCTGCGCAATTCTCGGCATAAGGTTGTTCGGGATACCGTTCGGATCCTCGCCGATGAGTCCGCTCTCGTGAGCGCCGACGGGGTTGAAATAGCGGAGGAGAACAACGGAAAGCTCCGGATCCGCCTTTGCCGCCGATTGCAGAATGACCTCGATCATGTATTTCGTCCAACCGTAAGGATTTGTACATCTGCCGACGGGAGCCGTCTCTTTTATCGGCACCTCGTCCGGATCTCCGTAAACCGTTGCGGAAGAGGAGAAAATGATGTTGTGCGCGTCATACTTCTTCATCGTTTCAAGAAGAGTGAGCGTCGAATCGAGGTTGTTTCTGTAATATCTGATGGGTTGAGCCACGGATTCGCCGACCGCTTTGAGTCCCGCGAAATGGATGACCGTATCGATATGCTCCTTTTCAAACACCTTGGAAAGCGCCTCGCCGTCGCAGATGTCGACTTCATACATAGGGAAGCTCTTCCCCGTTATCTGCTTTATTCTGCGCACAGCCTCGGGCTTGCTGTTTGAATAGTTGTCCGCAATGACGATATCATATCCGGCGGAAAGCAACTCGACCGCTGTATGCGAGCCGATATATCCTGCGCCGCCTGCAAGTAAAATACTCATAATTCTCAACCTCCTGTATTTTTCTTTGCTTTTTTGAGACTCCATTATATACCGATTTCTTTAATTTGTCAATAGTCTGCCGATAGTTTGCAGAAGCGCCTCACGCGCCGCGGGTGTCACCCCTCCCTGCATATATTTCCAGTCCGCCGCAGGACTTCAACCGTCGCCGGAACGAGCAACAGCTGAACGATTATCCCCGGAACGGCGCGGGTAAAGGCTCCCGCAAGGAACATCTGAAAAGTAAATTCAGTTTTGGAAATGCCGGAGATGATATATCTCATCGCACCCCAGACCGTTCTGCCGCAGAGCATTGCCGAAACGAGCGATACATATATATAAGGTAACTTTTTCGGCAAAGCGTCATATATGACAGCCGCCATAAAGCCGTACGTCGCAAGCTCCGCCGCCATAGAAACGGCGTCCGGAAACATCGGCGGCATACCGAGCGTCACGGAGCGCAAAAGCGGCGCAACAAGTCCGACCGCCAGTCCCCACCATCTTCCGCAGGCAAACCCGCAGATGAAAACAGGCAGGTGCATCGGGCAAAGCATCTTTCCTATGCCCTGAATCTGCCCCGTCAGAAACGGAAGCACATAACACAGCGCAAGGCAGACCGCCGCTATAACCATTCTTTTTATTTTGATTTTCACTTTGATTTATACTCCTGTATAATACGCAAAATATCCACGTGACAACTTGATTTTCAGCTTTCGGAGAGAAGAACGTCCGCAATTCTGCGGGAGGCTTTCCCGTCGCCGTACGGATTTTCAGCCGCCGACATTTTTGCGTATTCGGCTTCGTCGCAAAGAAGATTTTTGCAGGCAAGATAAACTTTCTCCTCGTCCGTTCCCGCAATGCGCAGAGTGCCCGCTTCGACCCCCTCCGGTCTTTCCGTAACGTCGCGCAGAACGATCACCGGCTTTCCGAGCGAAGGCGCCTCCTCCTGAATTCCGCCGCTGTCCGTCATAATAAATCGGCTCTTTGCCATAAGATTGTGAAAAGCTATGACGTCAAGCGGTTCCGTCAGCATTATTCTTTCGTGACCGGAAAGCGTCTCTTCCGCCGCCGCCCTGACGGTCGGATTCGGATGTACGGGATAAACTATCATAACATCGTCAAATTCGTCCGCAATTCTGCGCACGGCTCTGAATATCCCCCGAAGGGTCTCGCCGTGGCTTTCCCTGCGGTGCGCCGTCAGAAGAATGATACGTTTTCCCGCCGCCGCTTCCGTTATCGGGGAGGAATATTCCTCTCTGACGGTCAGGCGCAGAGCGTCGATTGCCGTGTTCCCCGTCACAAAAATACTGTTTTCGTCCGCACCCTCGCGAAGAAGATTTTCAGCGGAGAGCTTCGTCGGGGCAAAGAGATAGCGCGCGGTTATGTCGATTGCACGACGGTTGAACTCCTCCGGATACGGGGAATAAACGTCGTAAGTACGGAGTCCGGCTTCGACGTGGCCGACGGGAATTTTTTTATAAAAGCACGCAAGCGACGCGGCAAACGCCGTCGTCGTGTCTCCGTGCACCAGGACAACGTCCGGCTTTTCCCTTTCGAGCACATCGGAAATTCCGTCCAGAACAGCCTTCGTTATATCCGCAAGGGACTGCCCCTCTTTCATAATATCAAGATCGCAATCAGCCCTGACGCCGAAAATATCCAGCACAGACCTGAGCATTTCCCTGTGCTGACCGGTTATACAAACGTATAAATCAACGTTTTTTCTCTTTTTGAGTTCAAGTATCACAGGGCACATTTTGATAGCCTCAGGCCTTGTGCCGAGCACCGCCATTATCTTTTTCAAATCCGAGAGCCGCCTTTTTCGTTTTTTACTATTATATCATAAAGCGCCGCCGGCCGTCAAAGTTTTTTCGGATATTTTTCAAAACGCTTGAAAAAGCCCGCCGCTTGCTGTAAAATGTATCTGTAAAGTTATGCAAACGAAAGGACGCTTTTTCTATGATAAAATATGACAGATACGTCGGCGGCAAGCGCTATGCCGCGACCTTCAGCTATGATGACGGCGGCGCCGCAGACAGACGCCTCGTTGAGCTTTTCAATAAATACAATATGAAATGCACCTTCAACCTCATTTCCTCCTCATTGATAAGAACGGACGGCACCGGAATAAAGACAGCAGAGCTGAAAGACCTTTACGAGGGTCACGAAATCGCCTGCCATTCGTATTCCCATCCGCATCTTGAGAGAATGTCCGTGCAGGATCAGTATGACGAGCTCATCCGCGACAGGCAGATAATCGAATGTGCTACCGGCAGAATAATCCGCGGCCTTGCGTACCCCTTCGGCACTTACAGTCCGGACACGACCTTTGCCGCAATGAAGACCGCTTCGCTTGTCTACGGCAGAACGGCAACGTCGACGGGAACCTTTGAGCTCCCCTCCGACTTCAGAATATGGAACCCGACGACTCATCATAACGAATGTGAGCCGTTTGTAAAAAAGTTCAAATACAATGTCGAAAAGGCGATATGGCGCGCCGGCGGCGTACTCTACATCTGGGGTCACAGCTACGAGCTCGACAACAAGGATTATCCCGTTCAGTGGGAACAGCTTGATGGAATTCTCGCGTCACTTGCGGACGACGCAGACGGCATCTGGTTTGCGACGAACATCGAAATTTACGATTACGTTATTGCGCTGAAGTCTCTCCGTCGCTCGGCGGACGGAAAAACATTCTATAACCCGACGGACATCGACCTTTGGATATCCGTTGACGATCAGCCCCTCGAAATCCCGAAAATATCGACAGTTACTATATGATCGGAAGAAAAATGCTTAAAACCGACCGTTTCCCCGGCGGGAAGCACTTTGCCGTCACATTCAGCTATGACGACGGCGACAAAGCCGACAGACGCCTTGTTGAAATATTCAACAGGTATGGTATGAAGGCGACCTTCAACCTCATTCCTTCAAGATTTGACGGCGAGACGGTCGTCTCCTCGGGCGAGCTCGGCTCGCTCTATGCGGGACACGAAATCGCCTGCCACACATATTCCCACCCTCATCTCGAGCGCCTGCCGCTCACGGGACAGGTCAGGGAAATTTCGCTCGGACGCGCCGCGCTCGAGCAGCTTTCGGGCGGGATTGTCCGCGGAATGGCAACCCCGTACGGCGGGAAAAACAGCGATACCGTCGCCGCGATGAATGCCCTCGGCATAGCTTATTGCCGAAATGCAGGCTCGACGGGCACCCTCTCCCTTCCCTCCGATTTTCTCGACTGGACGCCCACCTGCCACCATACGTCTGCGCCCGCCGTCATCGAAAAATTCAAAACGCAATGGGCGGATCAGCCCGGGTGTTACGGCGGCGTGCTCTATATCTGGGGGCACAGCTTCGAGTTTGACAGAGCAGACAACTGGGAGCTTGCGGAGCAGATCTGCGCTTCCATTTCCGGTCTTCCCGACGTCTGGTACGCAACGAATATCGAAATTTATGATTATGTCGCGGCGCAGCGTGCGCTCTTAATGTCAGCCGACGGAAGCATTGTTTATAACCCTTCTGCGACGGACGTCTGGGCAAGCTGCGGCGGAGAAACCGTCTGCATAAAAGGCGGAGAAACAATAAAACTGTAAACCGAAAAAGCCTTATATCATCAAGGCTTTAATAATTTTATACTTTTGTATTACTTTCGGAGGTGAAAGCGTTGAACGAAAAAGATCTGCTCGTTTCCCGCCTTGCGGACAAGCTCCGCCTTTGTCGGGAAA
>DHMB01000086.1:0-7390 GCA_002405565.1 Clostridiales bacterium UBA4653 | reverse complement strand
ATAGAGTCAACTTCTTTTCTTGACGCGACCTCCCTTTCGGAAGCAAAGCGCTTCTGCGCCGCCGAAAAGGCGCGCGCAATCTTCTTCGGCGGATATGAAAATGCAGAGAGAGTCATCTGCGCTTTCGTCCCCGATTTTTATCCGGAAGAAATGTTCCCTTCGTTCTTTTATGAGCAGTCGGACGAGGCTCCCGTAAAGGCTCTGCGTTGCACTTGGGCACAGGGCTCGCCCGCACTTTCGCACAGGGACATCCTCGGCTCCGTGCTCGCGCTCGGAATAGAGAGGGAGACCGTCGGCGATATTCTCGTTTCGGAAAGCTCGGCGGATATTTTCGTCCTTTCGCATATGGCGAAGTTCATCCTCTCCGATTATAAAAAAGCGGGGCGGGTTCCGCTTTCGATTAAAGAAATTCCGCTTTCGGAGGTAAAAATTCCGGAGCAGAACATCGAGCGCAGGCGGGATACGGTTGCCTCTATGCGCCTTGACGGCGTTCTCTCCGCGATATTTTCTCTTTCGCGCTCAAAGGCGGAGGAGGCTGTTGCGCTCGGAATTGTGTTTGTAAACGACGTCAGAATGTCAAAGCCGGACGCGCCCGTAAAGGACGGGGACAAGGTCGTTCTGCGTGGAGCGGGAAAGGCAAAAGTCATCTCCTCGGACGGCGTCTCCAAAAAAGGCAGAATCGTCATAATATTCGACAGATACAGGTAATTTCAGATATTATACTTTTGTATATAACGCTTTGAAAGGAGCGAAAAAATGTCAATGTTCACTTGCCCCGTCTGCGGGCAGAGACTCGAAAAAGAGGGCGCGCAGATGAAGTGCCCCTCCGGTCACAGCTATGATGTTTCGCGCAGGGGATATGTAAACCTGCTTATGTCGCAGGCTTCGTCCAAAAAGCGTCACGGCGACGACGGCGAAATGGTCTCCGCGCGGACGAGGTTTCTCTCCTCCGGTCATTATGACCGCCTGCGCGACGAGGTTTCCCGCACAGCGGCTGAGCTTATCCCGCAGGGCGGAACGATAGTCGACGTCGGTTGCGGCGAATGTTATTACACGGAGCACCTTGCAAAAACGCTCTCGGAAAAGAACATCCCGTGCGATATTTATGGTATCGACATTTCAAAAAAAGCTCTCGACGCCGCCGGAAAACGGAACTGCGGAATATCGCTTGCCGTCGCAAGCGCGTTTTCTCTCCCGATTGCGGACGAATCGGCAGACCTGATTCTGAACCTTTTCGCTCCGCACGAGCCGAAGGAATTCGGAAGGATTGCCGCGCCCGGCGCGAAGATGATAAGGGTGTTCCCTCTTGAACGTCATCTCTGGGGGCTGAAGGAAGCCGTCTATGACGTGCCATACGAAAATGTCATTGACACGCTTGACTTTCCGGGTTTTACACTTCTGTATAAAACAGAGCTTGCATACGACATCCACCTCTCGTCAAACGGGCAGATAATCGACCTTTTCTCAATGACCCCATACTGCTACAAGACCTCCGAAAAGGACAGAAAAAAGCTGGACGCGCTCTCCTCTCTCGATACGGGCGTGCAGTTTTGCATTGCCGTTTACGAAAAGATTTAATTGACACAGCGAACATGTAATGTTATAATAGTAATTGTATTTCCGGAAAGGAGGCGCGCATGAAGAAAGACAAGAGCTTCAGAGAAAGCGGCAGGGGCGAATCTGTCGGCTTTTTCAGAATTCTGGGGCTGACGATAATCATAGTCGCCGTGGTTTTTCTCATAACTCTCACATCATCCTCCGAAAGGCAGGAAGAAACGACGACCGGCTCTCAGGCTCCGACCCAGACCACGCCCGTGACCGAAACAACCCCAATCCGGACAACGACAGAACCCGCGCCCGTCATCACGGAGGCGACAACTCCCCCGCAAACGACGACCAATCCCTCCCTCGTCCCGACAAATCAGGAAATGAAGCAGCTTATTCAGGAAAAATATCTGACGAAAAATTCTCATGCGCGCGTCGGCGAGCTCCGCATTGCGACAAAGCAGATTGTCATTCATTATGTGGCAAACAAAAATACGACGGCGCTTCAGAACTGGAACTATTTTGAAACATCCGGCGTTTATGCAAGCTCAAATTTCATCGTCGGACTTGACGGCGAAATCATCCAGTGCATGCCGATAAACGAAGTGGCTTATCACGCGGGAAAAGAAGAAGTCAATTACAATTCCATCGGCATTGAAGTCTGCCATCCGGACGCCGACGGGAAATTCTCCGAAGCTACATATCAGTCGCTCATAAAGCTCGTTTCGTGGCTTTGCAAAAAGTACGGAATATCAAGAAAAAATGTCATCCGTCATTATGACGTGACAAAGAAGCTGTGCCCTCTTTATTACGCCGGCGAGCCCGGAAGCGAAGGCTATCGCCGCTGGGAGGAGCTCCGCGACGACATCATTTTTGATAGCTGACGCCTGAATTATCGGATTTTATATAAAAATATAAAACGCTCATTTTCCAATCGGGAAATGAGCGTTTTTGTTTTATTTTGTTCCCGTCGAGCCGAAGCCTCCGGCTCCCCGTCCGGTTTCGTCAAGGCTGTCGCACTCTTCAAAATCGACTCTGATATAGGGCGTGATGACAAGCTGCGCGATTCTCTCCCCCGCCGCTATCGTCTGCGGCTCGGACGAGTGATTGTGCAAAGAGACCTTTATCTCGCCACGGTAGTCCGAATCTATAACGCCGACCTTGTTCGCCGGCGCAACGCCGCGCTTGGTCGCAAGTCCGCTCCTCGCATAAACGAGTCCGACAAGCCCGTCCGGTATCTGAGCGGCAATTCCCGTACCTATCATGACTGTCTCTCCCGGCGCGATTGTGACGTCATCCGCTGTCGCGGCATAGAGGTCGGCGCCCGCGGCGCACTCGCTCGAATAGACGGGGATTTTTGCAAGCGGGCTTAATTTTTTGAGTTTGACTTTTTCCGTTTTCATTTTCAAATTTCCTCTTCGGTTTTCTGTTTTTCCTTGTGCCACGGACGTTTTCAGATGTTATACAATGGTATATTTTATTCCGTCCGGTATGATTATTTCGGCTTGTCTGCCCTTTTCCATGTTGACAGTTATATAGCCGTATGGGGTCGGTATGCCTATGTTTGCGCTGTCAAGTCCATAGAGACGCGGGGCGAGCTTTATCTCCTCAAATCCCGGGCGGACGATTTCAAGTCCCGCCAGCATTACGGGAAGATAATATGCGGGAGCGCACGCTCCGCCATAGCCGAAGCTGTCCCCTTCCCATTCTGCGCCGATACCGTTGCGGCATTTTTCCGAAAATCCCGCCCATCTGCGGATGAGCTTCATTCCGTACTTTTCAAACAGTCCGTACTTGCGAAGAGCTTCGAGCAGATAGAACGAAAAGGCGGGGCTGACGTCACACAGCGCCTTATCGGACGCCGCTCGCACGACAAGCTGCTTTGCAAATGTACTGTCGCAGAGCCCGTAGACAGCGGCGGCTGTCGCCGCGTGCCTTGTATAAAATTTCTTTGCCGGATTTTTCGGATGATTTCCGATTTTCCTGTCCTTCGTCGGCAAGCCTGCAAGGCAAAGCTGACGTTCTCTGTCGACAAAAGCGGTTTCAAACCCCTTTCTGACAGCGTCGGCGCGAAGCCTGTACGCCGTGCGGAGCTTATTGTTTCCGCGTTCCGCATATATTTTGGACGCTATGTCAAGCGCGCCGTAATATGCGGCTGTGACAAACGCCTGACCGAGCGCCTTCGGAGGATTTTCAAGCGAATAACCGCCGACCTTCATTCTGTCGACGGGCGCAAAATCCGGCGGCGTTTCGATTATCTTCGCGTCCGAAAGGTATGTATCGAATTTTGAAAGGAGCGTTTCCGTTGCTCTTTCGATAAGCGGAAAGACGCTTTCGTCTCCCGTGTAAACGTAATAATCCCAAATCATCGGCAGAAGCGACAGAATTCCCGCGGAATTTCCCGTCTCGCCCTGCGAGTTTACAATCCTTTCGGAAAGTCTTAAAATATCTGCGCGGGCAAGCGCCGTATCGCCGAAGGCAATCTGAGAAAAGAGCGCCTCCGCCCTTATGTCAGCCGCGCGGGAAACAAATTTCTTTGTCGACGGGCTGTCGCAATATATATCGCGGCGACAGTTTTCAAGCGTGCCGACGCAGTTTTTCCATATATCGCAGAGCTGTTCGTCCGAGCACGAAAATGACGCCTTTCTCACCGTCGGATAAGCCGAGCGGATAAGATGTGCACCGAAGACCTTCACGTCCCCGCTGCCGTTGTTTGTGACGTTAACTATCATTTTTGAAACGCCCGTAAACTGCGTTGAAACATAATCTATCCTGCCGTAAGCATGGATTGTTTCCGTCCTCGCCTCCGATTCTTCCCCCTCGGCAAGCTCGAGCGTTATCTCATAATCCTCGCCGTCCGCAGAGAAGGCGGAAAAGGCGGAATACATCGCGGAAAATGCCACGCAGAACTGCGAAACCGAGCGTTTCGGGCAAACGTACATTTTCTGGTGTTCCGGCTCGATTATCTGCTCAAAAAGCGGCAACGTCTGCGATTTTGCAAGCGCGGCGGGATAATGCACCTCAACAGCCTTTTCCCATTCGCAGGGAGCGAGGGTGAAGTCCGTTTCAGTATCGCTTGTGTGCGACGGAAGGTATCTTATATCCCATTTTTCATCCGTGAAAACGCTTTCCAGCGTTCCGTCATCATATTCTATATCGCAGGAGAGGATAAAACCGCCGACGCCGTGAGTGCTTTCGGTCTCGCTCTGCGCGCCCTTTCTGACAACCGCTCTTATCTCGAGCGTATCGGGCGCGGAGGAAAGCTCATATTCCGAATAAAAGCTCATTTCATCCGTCGGATATGACGGCCCCGACCCGACAAACGCTCCGTTCACCCAGAGCTTATAGACCGTATCGGCGGAGACCTGAATTTTAAGCGCCACAGCCGTTTTCATGAGTCTGTAAGCCTTTGATATCTCCGCGACGCAATATCCGTCGTGCGCCGATATCCCGCTCTCGTGGGCGCTCTCGTCAAGCCATATCCATTTTGCCTCGGACAGCATGCACTCCCCTCCTCTCTTATCTTTAATCAAAAAATACGCGCAAGATTACTTTACCGCAAAACCCGCCGTTTGTCAATATCGGGGGAGCGATATTTTCCGTCCGACGCGATTTTAAGCGCCCGCGGCGCTCCGGTGTTTCATTGCTGACGTCACCGCGCGTATCGACCGTTTTCCCCGTAAATTATATCAGAGAAAGGGGCAAAATGTCAACATGGGCTTGTAAAACCGGCGGCGAAGTGGTAAAATAAAGTAAAGACTCTGAAAAGGAGAATTTTATGGGCATAACATACCCTTCAAAAGCGTTGGAATATATAAAAAGGCTGACGGACACCAGAGTGCCGACAGAATCCATAACAAAGGTGCCCGTGCACAAAATCGAGCCGAAAAACTCAGCGACCGAGCAGCCCTTTGAGCAGGCAAAGCCGGAAAGCGTCGGAATTCCGTCGTCACGCATTGCGGAATTTCTCCGCGAGCTTTACGAGAACCGCGACCTCGACATGCACGGAGTCACAATCATAAAGGACGGCAAGCTCATTGCTCAGGCGATGTTCGGCCCCTATGAAGCAGACCTTCCGCAGACAACCTTTTCCGAATGTAAGAGCATTATTTCCCTTGCCATCGGAATTCTTATCGGCGAGAAGCGCCTTTCGCTTGACGAAAAGGTGGTCGACATAATAGACGATATCAACCCGATAACAAAGAAGCGTTACGAGAAGCTGACGGTTGAAGGACTGCTGACAATGCGTTCAAGCTCGTGCTTCAACGAGATAGGCGCGGTAATCGAGGAGGACTGGGAAAAGGAATTCTTCACGCTTGTTCCCTTCGGAACAATCGGCAAGACGTTTTTCTATAACAGCCTCAATACTTATATGCTCGCCTGCATTGTCCGCCGCAAAAGCGGCATGACGGTTACGGAATTTCTCCGTCCGCGGCTTTTCGAGCCGCTCGGCATAAAAAATATCTTCTGGGAAAAGGGCCCGTCCGGCACGGAATGTGGCGGCTGGGGACTTTATATCCTTCCGGAGGACATGGCAAAGCTCGGTCAGCTCGCGCTTGACGGCGGCGTATGGAACGGAAAACAGCTCGTTCCGAAAGGATATATAAAGCTCGCGACGAAGGCTCATGCGAAAGTTCCGGAGGATTACGGCGACTTTGATTACGGTTATCAGATATGGGTCGGGCGCAATTCGGATTCGTTCCTCTATAACGGGCTTTTCGGTCAGAACATGATGTGCTTCCGCAACACGAAAACGATTATCACGGCAAACGCCGGCAACTGCGAATTCTTCCAGCAGTCACCCTTCTGCCGCATATGCGAAAAGTATTTCTCGTCCGAAGAGCCGGGCGTCACCGTCCGCGATGACACGCCGTCCCTGCCGGAGATGATAAAGCGTCTCAAAAAGAAAGACTTCCGCACGGAAGGACTTTTTGCCGCCCGCAGAGACAAAAAGCTCGCCGAAGATATGCGCGAAAAGCTGGACGGCAGGTTCTGCGTTCTTCCCGAAGGCAAAAAGACGACGATAAGCATTTTCCCCGTCGCGCTTCAGGTCTGCGGAAACACATACGGCAAGGGGCTTGAAAAAATCGGTTTTGAAACAAGGGACGGAAAATTCATTGTTTCGTTCTTTGAAGGAGACGACATCATCTCCGTGCCCATCGGCTTTTCGGATTACGAAAAATCGGAGCTCTGTCTCGGCGACCGCATAAAATTCAAGGTTGCCGCGCATGGCAGGTTCGCGGAAAACGAGGATTACCTCCCCGTTCTGAAGCTGAAGTTCGACTTTATCGAAACGCCGTGCTCAAAGACCGTAAAACTGATATTTGACGGCGACCGCGTATGTTATACGCAGGAGGAATTCCCCGGCGCGAAGTTTATAAAATACGGCATAAACTTCATTTCGGACAACTTCCTCTCAAAGGGCATTTTCGGAAAGATGAGTCTTGACGAAAAGTTCTCGGACGCCGAATACCTTGCATACAAGGCGGAAGCAAAGCTCTCCGCAAGAGCAGACTTCAATCTCGTCTGAAAAATGAATAAAAGCCTTCCGTTTCGGTTAGCCTTAAACCGAAAGGAAGGTTTTTTATGGACAAAAAAGACAAATATCTGATTAAAAATACAACCCGCGCCCAGCGCGAAGAAATTGTCCGGCGATCGCTCGGCGGCGACAGTTGCTCCGGCTGTGCCGGCTGCGACGGTATCGGTTGCGGCGACGCTTTTGAAATGTACAAGGACTATATCGAAGGCAGAAAAGAGCTCTCGGAAATAAACAAAACCGTCAGAGGCGGCACCATCTCCTGACCTACTTTTCTTTGAAAAGAAACCGTACTTTTCTTTGAAAAGA
>DHMB01000065.1:531-18427 GCA_002405565.1 Clostridiales bacterium UBA4653 | reverse complement strand
ATCGCTTCCGGAAGAAACCGTCAAAATGCTTGTCCCCGTTACGCTTGTTTTTCTTGCCGCTCTTGCAACGGGACTCGGCGTTTTTGACGATTTTGCGAAGTTCGCCGGCGCGGGAACGCTCGTCCCGATAACGGGCTTTGCAAACGCCGTTGTGTCTCCCGCAATGGACGATAAAAGCGAGGGGCTTATCATGGGAGTCGGCGCGAAAATGTTTACGGTCGCAGGGCCCGTCATTGTTTACGGGGTCGTTTCCTCCGCCGTTTACGGGGTTATCTATTGGCTTTGCGGGGTGCTGTCATGAGGGTTAAGGAATTAAAGGAAAAGCCGTCACTTGTCGGTTGGGGTTCGGTTGTCGGGAAGAGAGAGCGCGAAGGCCCGCTTTCGGACGATTTTGACATCCACGATAAGGGCGAGCATTTCGGTATGAACACATGGGAGAAGGCGGAAAGCGAAATGCAGAGGATTGCGCTCAATACTGCGCTTGCAAAGGCAAAGCTGGGGGCGGAGTCGGTCGAGGCGGTGTTCGCCGGCGATTTGCAGAATCAATGCGTCAGCTCGGTTTTCGGACTTGCCGATTTCGGAGTTCCGTATTTCGGGCTTTACGGCGCGTGCTCAACCTTTGCGGAGGCTCTGATGCTTTCCGCAATGCTTGTCGACAGCGGAAAATTCGGCACATGCGCGGCGGTTACGTCATCACATTTCTGTGCGGCGGAACGTCAGTACCGCTTTCCGCTTGAATACGGCGGACAGCGCACTCCGACAGCTCAGCGAACCGTGACGGGTGCCGGCGCTGCGATAGTAAGCTCGGCGAGCGAAAACCATCCGCGCATAACGGAGGTCATGCCGGGACGCATAGTAAACAAAGGTATAAAGGACGCAAACAACATGGGCGCGGCGATNNCTCACGCACGTGACGACCGGCAGGATCGTAGACAAGGGCGTCACCGATGCAAACAACATGGGCGCGGCGATGGCGCCTGCGGCAATCGATACGATACGCGATTATTTCAATGAAACGGGACATTCGCCGAAGGATTTTGACCTTATCCTGACTGGGGATCTCGGAGCCGAGGGGCATGCAATAGTGCTTGAATATCTGCTCCGTTATGGGATTGACATAAGGGAAAATTACAACGACTGCGGACTCATGATATATGATATAAACCGTCAGGATATGCACGCAGGCGGGTCGGGGTGCGGGTGCAGCGCCTCGGTTATATGCGGGCACATAATGAAAAGGTTTGAAAAAGGCGAGCTTGGAAACGTGCTTTATATTGCGACAGGGGCGCTTATGAGTCCGTCGACGTCAAAGCAGGGACTTTCAATTCCCGGAATAGCTCATCTTGTCAGAATTGAGGCGGAGGGGAGGTAAAAGCTATGGAATTTTTATGGGCATTTATAATCGGCGGGGCGTTTTGCGCCGTTGCGCAGATATTGATAGATACAACAAAGCTCACTCCCGCGAGGATACTCGTTTTATACGTCACGCTCGGCGTCGTGCTTACGGCTGTCGGCATTTACAAGCCGATAGTCGACTTTGCCGGTTGCGGAGCAACGACGCCCTTGCTTGGCTTCGGATATTCGCTTGCGGATGGCGTTCGCAAGGCTGTCGACAAAAGCGGACTCATCGGAGCGCTGACCGGAGGGCTTACGGGCACCTCCGCAGGTATCGGCGCCGCGATAGTTTTCGGATATCTTATAACGCTTGTGTTCAAGGGAAAACCGAGAGACTGAAAAAATGACCGCTTCGGCGGTCGTTTTTTGTGCATACGGGCGGATTTGTCTGTATTTTGTTCAAAAAACGGGCGGTGACCGATTTTTCGTCACGCGCGGATGTCTGCCCATTTTCAAAAGGGCGGGGCGGGTATATACTGTGCGCTGTAAGGACAAAAAATATTACAGGAGGACAAAATCATGAGGTCTATGACGCCTATGAAAATTGCAAAATTCGGTTATATAACGGTTTCCGTGCTCTGGTGCGCGCTTGGAATCGTACTCATCGCAATGCCGGATATATCGGCTTCCGTTCTGGGAATCACGCTTGGAATAATGACGATGATATTCGGAATTGTAAAGCTCGTCGGGTATTTTTCCCGCGATCTGTTCCGCCTTGCGTTTCAATATGATCTTGCAACGGGATTTCTTCTTCTCGTGCTCGGGACGGTGCTTCTGATATATCCGGAGCATGTGATCGCGTTTTTCTGCACGGTATTCGGAATTCTCGTTCTTGCGGACGGACTTTTCAAAATTCAGATAACTTTCGACGCAAAGCGTTTCGGAATAAGAAAATGGTGGATGATACTTTCCGCCGCCGTGCTTGCGATTGTTTTCGGAGGGATTGTTATATTCAGCTCGCTCGGAAACTGGAGCGTGATGTCCGTCATGCTCGGGCTTGCGCTTCTGTTTGAGGGACTGCTCAATATATGCACGGTGATAACGGCGGTGAAGATAATCCGCAATCAGAGACCGGATATAATCGAAGTTGACTATACGGAAAGGAAGGACTGATATTTCATGCGTTTTTCAAGAGCGGTTGTAAAATACCGCGTGCTGATACTCATTCTCGCCGTTCTTCTGCTTGTGCCATCGGTCATAGGCATGATAAACGTGAGAATAAATTATGATATGCTCGACTATCTGCCGTCCGATATGGATACGGTAATCGGGCAGAACGAACTTCTGGAAGAGTTCGGCAAGGGAGCGTTTTCGCTTATAATAGTTGAAGATATGCCCGAAAAGGACGTCGCAAAGCTGACGGAGAAGATCAAGGCGGTCGATCATGTCGAAACTGTGCTCTGGTATAATTCGATAGCCGACATGTCCATACCGATGGAGATCATTCCCGAGGAGATATACAGCGAATTCAACCGCGGAAGCTCAACGATGATGGCTGTATTCTTTGACAGCGCCACGTCGGCTGACGTCACAATGGACGCGATAAGAGAGATACGTTCCATTGCGGGAAAGCAGTGCTTTGTTTCGGGAATGTCGGCGCTCGTCACCGACCTGAAAGACCTTTGCGAAAAGGAAGAGCCGATATATGTCGGTATTGCGGTTGTTCTTGCGCTCCTTGCGATGATGCTTTTCCTTGACGGATGGCTCGTTCCGTTCGTATTTCTTGCGTCAATCGGAATGATGGTTGTCATCAACCTCGGCACAAACTATTTCCTCGGCGAAATTTCATACATAACAAAGGCGCTTTCCGCTGTACTCCAGCTTGCCGTCACCATGGACTATTCAATATTCCTCTGGCACAGCTATAACGAGCAGAGAGAGCGTTTTGACGATAACAAAGAGGCGATGGCGCACGCCATAAACGAAACGCTGACAAGCGTCATCGGCAGCTCCGTGACGACTGTTGCGGGCTTTGCCGCCCTCTGCTTTATGAGCTTCACGCTCGGCAGAGACCTCGGCATAGTAATGGCAAAGGGCGTCGTTCTGGGCGTTCTCGGATGTGTTACGGTTCTTCCCGCAATGATTCTTCTTCTTGACAAGCCTCTGCAAAAAACAAAGCACAAGTCAATCATTCCCGACATGAAGAAGGTTGCGTCGGGCGTGACGAAGAAGTTCCCGATATTCCTCTGTGTGTTTGCTCTCCTGATTGCTCCTGCGTTTTACGGCTACAAAAAGGCAAACAGCGAGGTCTATTACGACATGGGGCAGTGCCTGCCGGAGGACATGGAATATGTTATTGCCAATTCCAAGCTCTCTGAAGACTTCAACATAGCGTCGACGCACATGGTGCTTGTCGATTCAAGCCTTCCCGGCAGGAGCGTCCGTTCGATGATAAAGGAAATGGAAAAGGTGGACGGCGTCAAGTACGTTCTTGGGCTTGAAACGGTTGTCGGCTCGGCTGTGCCGGAGGAAATCCTTCCCGAAAGCATACTGAGTATACTCAAAAGCGACAAATGGGAGCTGCTCCTTATAAACTCCGAATACAAGGTCGCAAGCGACGCCGTGAACGGTCAGATAACGGAGCTGAACAGGATAATCAAAAAATATGATCCTTCGGCAATGCTCATAGGCGAGGCGCCCTGCATGAAGGATATGATCGAAACGACAGACAGAGACTTCCAGGTTGTAAACGCGGTTTCGATAGTTGCGATATTCCTTATAATCGCGATAGTTGAAAAGAGCATAAGCCTGCCGTTTATTCTTATAAGCGTCATTGAACTTGCGATATTCATAAACCTCGGCATACCGCATTACGCGGGACAGTCGCTTCCGTTCATCGCGCCTATATGTATCAGCACGATACAGCTCGGCGCCACGGTCGACTATGCAATCCTTATGACAACAAGATACAAGGCGGAGCGTATATCCGGAAAAGACAAACGCACTTCCGTGACAACGGCGCTTGCGACGTCGATACCTTCGATAATAGTTTCCGGCATGGGACTTTTCGCCGCGACGTTCGGCGTTGCAATCTATTCGGATATAGATATTATCAGCTCAATGTGTATGCTGATGGCAAGAGGCGCCGTTATAAGTATGCTTTGCGTCATATTCATTCTTCCGGCGTTGCTTATGCTTTTCGATAAGCTGATATGCGCAACGACGCTCGGAATGGGCAAAAAGAAAACACAGCCTGCAAGGGAGGAGTAAATCATGAAAAACAAAATCATCAAAACGGTTTCCGTTGTGCTTTGTGCCGCGATTATGTGCGGCGCGGCATTGACGGGTATATATGCGGTTGCCGCAAATAATGGTAAGAAAAGCGGCGTTGCGACAGGAGAAACAATAAGCTCTGCGCCCGTTGCGGGCGACACATCCGCTACCAAAAAAGAGACGGTCTACGTCATCGCGGGAGCGGACGGCAGTGTAAAAAAGCTGATAGTCAGCGACTGGATAAAGAATGACGGAAAGAGCGACACTCTGACAGATGTCACGGGGGCTACGGACATTGTCAACGTCAAGGGTGACGAGGAATACGTCATGGGCGGGGAAAACACATATGTCTGGAACGCAAACGGAAACGATATATATTATCAGGGCAATATAGAAAAAGAGCTTCCCGTCAGCATAAAGATTACATACGAGCTGGACGGAAAGGTTGTCAGCGCGGATGAAATCGCAGGGAAGAGCGGCAAGGTGAAAATCCGCTTTGACTATATAAACAACGAAGTCAGAACCGTGAATATCGACGGCAAGGACGAGAAAATTTATGTTCCTTTCGCAATGCTTACGGGAATTCTCCTCGATACCGATACGTTTTCTTCCGTTGAAGTGTCGAACGGAAAAATCATAAATGACGGCGACCGCATTGCGGTCATCGGAATTGCGCTTCCGGGACTTGCGGAAAGCCTCGGCGCCGATTCCGGTAAGCTCGATATTCCGTCGTATGTTGAAATAACGGCGGACGCAAAGAATTTTAGCCTTAAAAACACCGTCACCGTCGCTACAAACGAAATCTTCGGCGGACTTGATTCCGAAAGCACGGATGACCTCGGCGGAAAGATATCGGCGCTTACGGACGCCGTCGGCAAATTGACGGACGGCTCGTCCGACCTTTATGACGGCGTCTGCACACTGCTTGACAAGTCGACGGAGCTTGTCGACGGTATAAACAAGCTCTATGAAGGCGCGGTTGCACTCAAGCAGGGAACGGCGCAGCTCAGATCCGGCTCTTCGGATCTTGTCAGAGGAGCAAATCAGCTCTATTCGGGACTCGGAAAGCTGAATTCAAAGAATTCCGAGCTGAATGCGGGCGCAAAGCAGATATTCGATACGCTTCTTTCGACGGCGTCCGCACAGCTTGCATCGGCGGGGATAACGGATGTTCCCGAGCTTACGATTGAAAATTACAATGCCACACTCACGGCAATTCTTCCCTCGCTTTCGGAAGAAAGCGTCAGAGCGAAGGTTGAGGAGACCGTCAAAACAAGCGTAAACGCAAAGCGCGACGTTATAGAAGCGGGCGTTACGGCGGCTGTCAGACAGCAGATAGAGCAGAAAATAATCATGACTCAGGTTCTTGCGTCCATGGGCATGACAGAGGAGACCTACAAAGCAGGAATTGCAAGCGGCACGGTTACGGAGGAAATGCAGGCGGCTGTCAATGCGGCGGTCAGCGAAAAAATGCAGGACGAGGCAACGCTCGGCGCGATATCCGGAATAGTTGACGCGCAGATGGAAAGCGAAGACATTCAGGCGTTTATCGCGGCGCAGACGGAAAATAAGGTTGAAGAGCTTATAGAAACGAACCTTAATTCTCCCGAAACAAAAGCGCAGGCGGACGCTGCGGTCGCAAAGGCTGCTGCCGGCGCAGCGAGCATAAAGGCGCTTATTTCTCAGCTTGACAGTTACAATAAATTCTACAAGGGACTGGGCGAATACACGGAAGGCGTAAGCGAAGCATACGTCGGGACGGGCAAGCTGAAAAGCGGCGCAATCAGCCTTGAAAGCGGCGCCGTAAGTCTTGACGCGGGTGCAAAACAGCTTCTTTCCGGACTTCTCACAATGAAGGAAAGCGCTCCTGCGCTCATAGACGGTATCGGCGAGCTCAAGGACGGCGCAATGCAGCTCCGCGACGGACTTGCGCAGTTCTCGGGCAAGATAACGGAAAAGCTCGAAGAGTGCGGAGTCAGCACGGAAGAGCTTTCAGTCCGTATAAAGGCTTTGGCTGACGTTTCAAAGGAATATACGTCATTCGCAGGTGCGGCGGAAGGCATGGAGAGTAGCGTCAAGTTCATTTATCGCACGGACTCCGTAAAGGCGAAATAAAGTATGAACATGTTTTTCACGCTTTTTTCGGTTTTTGTAATAGGCGCGAGCTTCGGCTGGGTGCTTGAATTGCTTTTCCGCAGAACGGTACATGGAAAATGGATAAATCCCGGGTTTATGACGGGCCCATGCCTCCCGCTCTATGGCTTTGGGCATGTGCTTCTGTATCTTTTCTGCATGATCGACTTTTCGTTCATAGGCTCAAAGGCGCTGGCGACTGCCGTCAGAATAATCATTCTGACCCTGCTCCTGACGGGGATTGAATATATAACGGGGCTGATCTTTGTGAAAAAGTTTCATGTCAAGCTATGGGATTATTCAAAGCAATGGGGAAACATCGGCGGGATTGTCTGTCCGCTCTTCTCCCTTGCGTGGGGCGCGATAGGCACTGCATACTGCTTCCTTCTCGAACCGCACATAGAAACGCTTGTTTTGAAAATGGTATCGTCGCAGATATGCGTATATCTTCTCGGCGCTTATATGGGCGTGCTGACGGTTGACCTTTTCTATTCGTTCAATATAGTCAGCAAGATAAAGAAATGGGCGGCTGAGCAGAAATTCGACGTCCGCTATGAAAACCTCAAATCGGCGATACAGAGCAGGGCAAGGGCACTTAAAAGAAAGCATAATTTCCTTTTGCCATTCAAATCGACGGAGGGGCTTGCGGGCGAGCTTGAAAATTACAGAAACTCCGAAAATGAAAATTCAAAATGACATAAAAAACGGGAACCGCAAATGCGGCTCCCGTTTTCATTATCGAAAATTATTTAAGATGGAATATAAACTCAATGCTCTGACCGTCGTCGCTTTTTGCGACAGCCGTTCCGCGGTGTCCTTCGGCAATGCTGCGGGCAATCGAAAGTCCGATACCGAAGCCCCCCGTTCCGGCACTGCGCGATTCGTCCTGCCTGTAAAAGCGGTCGAACAGCTTTGAACAGTCGCCTTTTTCAATGCCATCGCACTTGTTTGACGTTTTTATTATGACGCCTTTCTTGGCTTTTTCAAGCGAAAATTCAATGTCTGAGCCGTCGCTTGCGTATTTAACGGCATTGTCTATGAGGATTGACGCGAGCTGGCGGATCGCGTATTCGTCGCCGCGATAGACGATTCCTTCATCAATTGCGATTTTAAGCTCATGCCCCTTTGAGAGCGCAAAATCGGTAAACGATTCCGACGTTTCTCTCAGCGCGTCGCTTATGTTGAACTCGGAAAAAATCAGAGGTGACGTCTCCTCGTCCATTTTGGAAAGAGTGACGAGAGAATTGACGAGCTCCGTCAGCTTTTCCGTCTGCGCGCGGGCTTTGTTTATCCATTTCTGCTTGCCGACGTCCATTTCAAGCACTTTGAGACTTGTTGCAATGACGGTTATCGGAGTTTTCAGCTCGTGACTTGCGTCGGTTATGAACTGCTTCTGCTTTTCCGACGCCTTGACAACGGGCTCTATCGCTCTGCGCGACATAAGCAGGACGAGAACATAAACAAGAGCCGTGCAGGCGACCATTGCGGCGGCGGAATAAGCGGCAAACGTCGCAACAGAGCGCAGCTTGCTTCCGCAGTCAAGGAAGATTGCCATGTATTTGTTCTCGTCATTGCGGACAACGTAATATCTGTAACCCTTCGTATATCCGAAGCCCTCTCCGTGCTTTACGGCTATCGCAAGATATTTGTCCGTGTCGTCCTCTGTTACGGCGGCGATGTTTTTCAGATCTGCCGCGATAAGCTCGCCGTCGCCGGAATAGCGCAGAACGAAGTATCTTGTCGAATACGGAGCCTCTATATCCGAGGGCTTTTCAGGCATACCGTCCGGCTTTTCTCCGGGCGGAAATGAGGGAACCCTGCCTTGGTTATTGCTTATCATCCGCAGCATCTGAGTAAGCTCGCGGTCGACGGAGACATAATTTGCTATGTTGACCGTAAGGCTGAGAAGCAACATCACCGCGGCGACGGAAAGCATCGTTATCATTATGAATTTTTTCCGCAGACGCTTTATCATTTTTCAGCCTCCAACATATAGCCGAGCCCTCTGCTTGCGTATATCGAGACAGAAGAGCCGATCGATTTCAGCTTTTTGCGCAGATTTGATATATGCACCCAGACGACGTTTATTTCGGCGTCGCTGTCCCAGCCCCATATTTTTTCCATGAGTCTGTCCGCGGAGAAAACGACCTTCGGAGAGCGCATAAGCATTTCCATGACCTGAAATTCCTTTCCGCTCAGCTTTGCGGATTTCTCCCCGCATTGCAGAACGCCTGTCGTGGCGTTCAGGGAAAGATCGCCGAAGGAGAGTATCGACGGTTTGTATTCTCCGCCGCGACGCAACATTGCGCGGACGCGGCATATAAGCTCGTCAGGCTCAAACGGCTTTGGAAGATAGTCGTCAGCGCCGGCGTCAAAGCCGGTTATTCTGTCATCCTTCTGCGCCTTTGCCGTCAGCATCATGACGGGAGTTTTTATTCCTTCCTCGCGGAGTTTCTTAAGCACGTCGACGCCGTTCATCTTCGGCATCATGACATCGAGAATTATCGCGTCATATTCTCCCGAGGAAGCATATTCATAGGCGGAAAATCCGTCTCCGACGGTGTCCACGGAGAACTGATTTTTCTCAAAAAATACGGTCAGAGCCTCCGCAAGGTCAAGCTCGTCTTCCGCTATAAGTAAGCGCATAATCTCACCCCTTTGACTGTATTATACACTGCAAAAAGGAAAATTTCAACACATCTTTTTCACAGCGTTTCGGACGAAACCTCTTTTCCGCAGACGATATTCAGGTTACCGTTGCGGCAACGGAGCTCGTCAAGGAAAGATTTCGGCACCTGCGCCGTTTTGAAAACCACGCGGTATGTAAGGTCATAAAGGGTGCCCATGTTTGAGGTCTTGACCTTTTCAAGCGAAAATTCCTTTGCGTATTTTTCAAAGATATCGTCGAAAAGTCCGTCGTAATCAAGATTTTCGGGGATAGTGATTTTGAGCGTCCGCTCCGATGTCTTCTTTGCGCCGAAGTCAAACTTTGTGAGAATTATCATTGCCGCGGCGACGATGACAAACAGCAGAGCCGCAAGTCCGACATAGCCCATTCCCGTTGCAAGTCCGATTGCCATGGCGAGGAATATCGCGCAGATTTCCTTTGCCGTGCCCGGTGCAGAGCGGAAACGGACAAGCCCGAACGCGCCCGCAACAGCCACTCCCGCGCCGATATTGCCGTTTACAAGCATTATCACCGTTTGCACGACGGCGGGAAGAATTGCGACGGCTATCGCGAAACTCTGCGATGATTTTGCCCTGAACATTCCGACGAGCGCCGTGCCGATACCGAGCACGAGCGAAACCGCCGTACATATGAGAAACGAAGAAACCGTTATTTCCGAACCGATTATTGAATTAAGCACTGTAAAGCGCCTCCTTTTCTTTTTCCGAAATTTCTTTTTTTATGAGATGATTTGCGTAGCACGCGCCGTATTTTGAAAATGATGTCGGGAAAGCGCCGATCTCAGAGAGAAGACGTGCGAGCCACATCGGGCACGTCCCCGGGATTTTGATTTCCATGAGAATTTTGTCCGTATCTATTATGGGCTTTCCGTAATCGCCGAAGCGGAGATCGAGATCATAATCGCGCCAGCGCATGTTTGTATCAAAAGTTATGCGAAGATCGGGGTCGTCACGACCGACATATGCGATTCTGTCGTAGCCGATAAAGACCTTCGGCTTTGTCCGGTGGTAAAACTGAAACCATTTGATCTCTTTTTCAATCTGCGGAGCGTTGCTTGCCGCTATCGGACTTTGAAGAAACTTTTCCGCAGTCCGTGCCGCGGACGATATCCTCCTTTTATATACGACGCCCGAGAACTTCTTTTTTATTTCTATGAAAACCCTGCCGTTTTCCTCCGGAACGCCGTAACTGCGTATGCGGAGCTTTTCTTTATACACGGGCTTTTCCGTCGACTGACGTATCAGATCCCAATCGTCCGTATCATAATAAATGTTGCAGATCGATGTTTTTCCGTATTCATCCGGACTCATATACATTTTCATTCCGCAAAGCAGAGAAGAATACTGCTCCGGAGAGAGAAAATATTTGACTTCATACCGTTTGAAGCTGAATTTTATGTCGCCTGACATATCGCCACCTCCTTTTCACGCTTCAATGGTACAACGTCAACTTAAAGAAAACTTAAAGAAAAAAACTTTTTTCCTTTAGGTAACTTTTAGCTTTGAGGTTTACAATGCAACCGAACAATCCGAAAGGGAGGATTTGAATAATGAAAAACGGAAAACGAATAATTGCATTGCTTCTCGGCGTACTTATGCTCGCGTGCGTGCTGTGCTCGTGCGTGAATATAAATGAAGGCGACGGGAGCACGTCGACATCGTCGACAATATCAACAGGCGCGACAGAGACGGTGAGAGATGACATTCAGTCTGCGATTGACAGCACCGTCACCTCTCCAGATATTGACAGTGCAACGACCGTCGAGCCGGCGGACAGCGGCGTGACGACAATAACGAGCGGCGGGACATACATTTTTGATGAGACCGTGAAAGAGAGCAGAATCATAGTCAATGCGCCGAAGCAGGACGTGACAATCATCCTTGCGGGAGCCGACATCACCTGCTCATACGGAAGCCCGATATATGTTTACAAGGCGTCCACTGTCACAATATATCTCAAAGAGGGAACGACAAACACCTTGACGGACGGAAGCACATATACCTATGCGGATGAATACTCTTCCTCCGAAAAGGAAGAGCCGAACGCCTGCCTTTATTCAAAGGCGGATATGATTATCGCCGGAGCGGGGACGCTTATCGTCAACGCAAACAACAATAACGGTATCACAAGCAATGACACGCTCAAAATCGAGGGAGCGACCGTCCGCGTCACAGCGAAAAATCACGGAATAAACGGAAAAGATTATCTCATTGTAAAGGACGCGGATATAACCGTCACAAGCGGGGGCGACGCCCTTCGCTCCACAAATGACAGCGACGAGACCCTTGGTTATGTTGCAATTGAAAATTCATCCGTCAACCTGACGAGCGGCGAGGACGGAATTCAGGCGGAAACCGTGCTGACTGTAAGCGGTGGGACAACCACAATAAAATCCGGCGGCGGAAGCAACGGGAGCGTAAGCTCCGACACGAGCGCAAAGGGACTGAAAGCGGGTAAGTCCGTTATATTGATAAGCGGAACATATAATATCGACTCGTGCGACGACGCAATCCATTCAAACGGAAACGTTACGGTCAGCGGAGGAACATTCAGTATAAAAACCGGTGACGACGGAATTCATGCGGATGAAAACGTCAGCATAACGGGCGGAGAGATTGTTATAAGCAAGAGCTATGAAGGCGTTGAAGGCGAAACGATAGATATTTCGGGCGGCGTGATAAGCATTGTCGCAAGCGATGACGGTATGAACGCTGCGGGCGGAAATGACGGAAGCGGATTTTTCGGCAGACCCGATACCTTCGGCGGCTCATCAGACTGCTATATAAACATTTCCGGCGGGAAGATAACAATCAATGCTTCCGGCGATGGTATAGACTCAAACGGCAGTCTTACGGTTTCCGGCGGCGAGGTCTATGTCTGCGGGCCGACTTCAAACGGCGACGGCGCGCTTGACTATGACGGCGCGGCGACAATAACGGGAGGAATTGTCGTTGCGGTCGGCTCGTCCGGCATGGCGCAGAATTTCGGAACAAATTCAACGCAGGGAAGTATCCTTCTTGGTTATCAGTCATCATCGACTTCCGAGGTCGTTCTCAAAGATTCGTCGGGCAACGTCATTCTGAGCTTTACGCCCGAAAAGAGTTATAACAGCGTTGTTATAAGCTGTCCGTCGCTTGTAAAGGGCGGAACGTATACAGTCACCGCTTGCGGGCAGACAACGGAAGTGACTCTGACAAACCTTATCTACGGAAGCTCCTCCGGTATGGGCGGCGGGGGCTTCCCGGGCGGAAATCCCGGTGGAAATCCAGGTGGAGGATTTCCCGGTGGCGGCGGAAGACCGGGCGGAAGATAAAATATAAAAAGAAAATGCGTGCCTTCGGGCGCGCATTTTCGGCATTTGCATCTTTTTCGCCCGGGAAAAGGCGATGATCGGCAGAGCGACACAAAAAATATCAAAAAACAGCGGATGGAGGTATTGAAAAAAACAAAATGATATGCTAAAATTACTCTTGTAAAGAATTTTATTTCACGGAGGTACAATATCATGAAATTCAATTGGGAAAAGATCGGACTTTTTGTCGGCGGGGTTCTTTTCGGAACAGCAGGACTTAAAATTCTCTCAAGCCGTGACGCCAAAAAGGTTTATGCGCACACAACAGCCGCTGTCATCCGCGCAAAGGATTGCGTAATGACAAAGGTCACCGCCATAAAAGAAGGCGCCGAGGATATTTATGCCGACGCAAAAGAGATAAACGAGAAGCGCGAGGCAGATTCCGACGTTGTTATAGAAGACTGTGCCTGCGAAGATACCGCAGAAACTGAAGCGGAATAATGATCACGGCGGAGTCGCATAAAAAACGGCTCCGCATTTTTTCGGAGGCAAATTACTTTTTATGAAATGTATTATTTTACATGAGTCGTGCGGGCGGATCAGAGTTCATCTCTGTGTTTCCCGTATGAGTCTGAGAGAAGCTGATATCGTTGAATATTATCTTCGCGCCTCGGAGGGTGTGACGGACGTAAAGGTTTTCGATCGCACATGTGACGCTACCATCATGTATGAAGGGAAAAGAGAATCCGTCATTTCAGCGCTCGCGAAGTTTTCTTTTGAAAAAGCCGAAAAGGACGGAATCGCTCCCGAGCACACTTCCCGTGCGCTGAACCGCGAATTTGAAGATAAGCTCGCTTCCGCCGTCATGAGAAGAATCCTTTCAAAGGCGCTTCTGCCGTTCCCGATAAGGTCTGCCATTGCGGTGTTAAAGTCGATAAAATACATAAAAGCGGGGCTGAAGTCGCTCTGGAAGGGCAAGCTATCCGTTTCCGTGCTTGACGCGACGGCTGTAACCGTTTCGCTTGTGCGCGGTGATTTCGGCACGGCGGGCTCTGTCATGTTCATGCTCGGGCTCGGCGAGCTTCTTGAAGAATGGACGCACAAAAAATCGGTTTCCGACCTTGCGGGCGCAATGTCGCTCAATGTTGACAAGGTCTGGCTGAAAACCGATGATATCGAGGTTCTCGTTCCGATAGATCAGGTTGCCGAAGGTGACAAAATTATAGTCAGAACGGGAAACATGATACCGCTTGACGGCAAGGTCTCAGGCGGCGAGGCGATGGTTAACCAGTCGTCAATGACGGGCGAATCGCTCCCGATACGCAAGGTTGCGGGAAGCTATGTTTACGCCGGAACCGTTGTCGAAGAGGGCGAATGTGTAATCGCCGTTGAAAAGACATCCGGCGGCGGACGTTATGACCGTATTGTAAAAATGATAGAAGATTCGGAAAAGCTGAAATCTACAGCGGAGGACAGGGCGTCGCGCCTTGCGGACAGACTCGTGCCGTATACGCTCGGCGGAACGGCGTTGATCTATCTTCTGACAAGAAACATTACAAAAGCGCTTGCGGTGCTGATGGTCGACTTTTCATGTGCGCTCAAGCTGTCAATGCCGATAGCCGTTCTTTCCGCAATGCGGGAATGTAATCAGTATAAAATATCCGTCAAGGGCGGGCGCTTCCTTGAAGCTGTCGCAAAGGCGGACACGATAGTCTTTGACAAGACCGGTACTCTGACATATGCCACGCCAAAGGTCGCCGAGATTGTGACGTTCGGCGGAAAAGCGGAGGACGATATGCTTCGTCTTGCCGCGTGCCTTGAAGAGCATTATCCTCATTCGCTCGCAAATGCCGTTGTTGAGGAAGCAAAGGCAAGGGGGCTCAATCACGAGGAATACCACTCAAAGGTTGAATATGTCGTTGCCCACGGAATTTCAAGCACCGTTGAAGGCAAGAAGGTTGTTATCGGCAGCTATCACTTCGTTTTCGAGGATGAAAATTGCCGTGTTCCCGATGGCGAGGATGGAAAACTTGCGGAGCTTAATCCCGAGTATTCTCATCTGTATCTTGCCGTTTCCGGAGAGCTTTCCGCCGTCATATGTATTCATGACCCGCTCAGGGTCGAGTCGGCGGGCGCAATAGCCGCGCTTCACTGGTTCGGGGTGAAGAGGGTTGTGATGATGACCGGCGACAACGAAAGAACAGCCGCCGCCGTCGCGAAGGCTGTCGGAATTGACGAATATCATGCCGAGGTTCTTCCCGAAGACAAAGCGGAGTTTTATCCGCGCGGAGAGGGCAGCGGGGCATTGCGTGATTATGGTAGGAGACGGCGTAAATGATACGCCCGCGCTTTCGGAAGCGGACGTCGGCATTGCGATAAACACAGGTGCCGCCATTGCCAGAGAAATTGCGGACATAACCATTTCGTCGGAAAATCTGCTTGAAATAATTACTCTGCGCAGGCTGGCGGAAGTGCTTATGTTGCGCATTGAAAGAAATTACAGATTTATAGTCGGGTTCAATTTCGGATTGATTGTGCTCGGCGTTGCGGGAGTTATTCAGCCGACGCTTTCGGCACTTCTTCACAATATGTCAACTCTGGGGATAAGCCTCCGCAGTATGACAAATCTCCTTGATAACGGATACAGCGACGAACGACCGCTGGCGTACAGGAAATAACCCGAAAAACAAAATAAAGCAAAGATACGGTTTCCCGTGTCTTTGCTTTTTTATTTGTAATTACCCGTTTGTCTTGCTTTGAGCGTTGTCGGAAGGAAAATAATTCAGTCCCGCTTTCTCCGCCTGCGAAATCTGAAATCTTCGCGGAAGTCTGTATGTTCTTCCGTCCTTTATGAAATTTGCGCCGGTCTGATGAAAGCGGAACGTCACGTTTTTTCGTATACACTGCTGTCGAAGGTCAAGTATCCATTCAAGCCTGCACGGACGTGCGCACGCTCCGGATTCGCCTCCGGCGGAAACCTCGTCGATACCGAAGTCAAGATATTCCGAAATATCGATTTTTTCAAGAAGCGGCGCGGTGATTATGAGCCTGTGCTTTATCGGAAGGGAGGTGAAAATCGGCAGGCGGAAGTCCGCCATTTGCTGATTTTCCGTTGTGCAACCTATGACAACATTGTCGTAACCGTCGCCCCAGTCGTCCGGAAGACAGCCTTCAAGACGGTCTATGCGCTTCGTGAAAAATACGAAAAAACAGTCGCTGCGTTCCTTTATCATTTTCCAGCAATCGCCGCGCCAGCCGTCCGCGTCTTTCAGAAGAAAGTCGGACGTAAAGCATGTGTAAACGGTCGATTGTGGCGGAATTTTGTAGCTACCGTCACGTTTTTTCTTTATCGGAAGGTCAAACTGCGCCGTTTTGCGGCAAAGACTGCTTGAAATCTCTGAGCCGTACATTTCGTCCTGACGGTAAACATAACAGTATTTACAGCCCGGGCTGATCTTGGTGCAACCGTGCCATGGGTTCCATTCGGCATATGATGGGTCGCTCCGCATGCCGACCTTTTCCGATTTTCCGGGCAAGCTCATACGCCCTTGCGAAGGTCGGGGTTCAGACGCTTTATTTCATTGCCTTCGGGCGAATCCGCCTGTACGGGAATCAGCTTTGCGGCGTCGTAGTTTGCGTTCAACACAAATATCATGCCTCTGAATATTTCTCCGAGCTTTGACGCAATCTCATCATCCGTGAAATCGCAGACGCCTGTTGCGCAAAGCGCGCAGAGCCCGTATGTGTAAACCCACATCTGCCTGAAAAGGTGCTCCGCCTGTTCGGCGCTTGCGTGATAATCGCGCATGATTATTGTGATATCGTTTTCTTTTCCGAAAGGAATCGCTTCAATAGCGCGGTCAAAATCCGAGCCGGCACCCGTTTCGCTCATGAAAAGCCATTGAAACAGCTTCGGATTTTCCTGCGCAAATTTGACCCATTGCATACCGCGCTTTTTATATGCGGGTCTGTAATCCTCGGCGACAGCCATGTAGCTGTCAAACCGTTTTTTCGCTTCTTTATAGACTTCGTTTCTGACCTCGCCCATGTCCTTGAACATTGTGAAAACGGGGCAAGCCGAACAGCCGAGCGCTTTTCCGAGTCCGCGTGATGTGAGGGCTTCTATTCCGCTTTCGCTGACCAGCTCCAGCGCGACGCGCACGACGTGTTCCTTTGTGAATTTCGGTTTCGGAGGCATTTCTTTATTCTCCCTGATTTTGTAATATCGTATGCTCTATTATAACGCTTTCCACGGCAAATGTCAATCCGAAAACGCATTTTATAAGGCTTTTATGCTGTTTTAAGCCCCGCCGAACTGACTGTAATAAAGTTTTGCGTAAAATCCGTTTTCTTTAAGCAGCGAAGCGTGATTTCCGCGCTCGATGACGTGTCCGTCCTTCATGACAAGGATAACGTCTGCCTCCTTGATTGTTGAAAGTCTGTGCGCGACGATGAACGACGTTCTGCCTGCCATCATTTTTGAAAAAGCGGACTGTATTTTCAGCTCGGTACGCGTATCGATGGACGATGTTGCCTCGTCAAGAATGAGCATTTGCGGCAGGGAAAGCATTGCTCTTGCAATGCAGAGCAGCTGTCTCTGACCCGCAGAAAGGTTGCTTCCGTTTTCTTTTATGACGGTGTTGTATCCGTCCGGCAGTCGGCGGATGAAGGAATGTGCGTGAGCCGCTTTTGCCGCAGCTTCGACTTCATCGTCCGTCGCGTCCGGCTTGCCGAAGGCGATATTGTCACGCACGGTGCCGGAGGAAAGCCATGTGTCCTGAAGAACCATTCCGTATCTTGTGCGGAGGTCGTTTCTTCTCATGTTGCGGATGTCCGCTCCGTCAACCTTTATGCTGCCGTCGCAAACGTCATAAAAACGCATGAGCAGGTTTATAAGCGTTGTCTTTCCGCAACCGGTCGGGCCGACGATTGCAATTCTCTGTCCGGGAGCGACGGAAAGGGAAAGCTCTTCTATAAGAGGACGGCTCGGCACATACGAAAACGAAACGTTTTCAAGTTCAACCTTTCCTTCCGCCTTGGGTGATACGGGATTTTCCGCTTCGGGCACCTCGTCATTTTCGTCAAGAAGGTCAAACACTCTCCCGGCGCAGGTAAATGCGTTCTGGAGCTCCGTTATAACGCCGCTTATCTCGTTGAACGGCTTTGCATACTGG
>DHMB01000065.1:0-431 GCA_002405565.1 Clostridiales bacterium UBA4653 | reverse complement strand
AGCTGACCGACGGAGATATGTCCCGCTACGGCGGAAAGCGCGCTTATAAGGGTGACAACGGCGTAAACAATGTTGTTTATAAGTCTTGTCGACGGGTTTGTCAGGCTTGAGAAGAACGTCGCGTTCATTGCGGCTTTGCCGAGCTTTTCATTCACGGCGTCAAACTCTTTCATGCTTTCTTCTTCATGACCGAACGCTTTGACAACGCTCTGACCTTCGACAAGCTCGTTTGTCAGAGCTGTCTGCTCGCCTCTTGCCACAGCCTGTTCCTTGAAAAAGCGGTTTGTCTTTGACGCGATGAACTTTGCAACAAAGAACGAAAGGGGAGTCAGAACGAATACGGCGAGGGCAATCTTCCAGTTGAGATAAAGCATTATTCCGAGGGTCGACACTATGGTGATAACGCCTGTGAAAAGCTGGGTGAAGCCCAT
>DHMB01000022.1 GCA_002405565.1 Clostridiales bacterium UBA4653 | reverse complement strand
GCTCGGGGAAGAGCTTTTCAAGCTCGCAAAGCGACACAAAAGGTCTTGCGGAGAGCAGGTCGCGTATGCTTTCAAGCCGTTCTTTCTGAGTCATATACGTCCTCCTTTCACTGTGTGAAATCAAATGCGCGTTTATATCGGCATTCTACGATGTTAATTATATCATATTACATGTGAATTGTCAACATAATATATGTAAATAAAGTGAATTTATCACATGACGTCGCGGGCGGCAAAATCGAGTGGGAAGAGAGCCGTTTTGGGTCTCAAAATGACCTTTCCGAGGCGGAAAAAAGGCTGAAACGCGATGTGGACAATGTGGATAAACAATGTGTAAAAGTCGCATATACAAATGTATAAAAACGAAAAAGAGCCGTTTTTTCGCGGTTATCCACAAAAAAACGGTTCTTTTGAGGTTATTCGGCTTTCTGTTTTGCGAGCTTTTCCGCTTCGCGTTTTATCTTGCGCTGATGACACATTTTCTTTATCGCGCCGATGGAAACTGTCAGAATAACGGCTCCCGCAGCCGCCATAATCATGTCAACGAGGGAGAAACGAAGCCGCAGCTCGATGTTATTTTCTGTCATTGCGTCCCAGCAGGTCGCCGCGCTGCGCTCAACATCCTTGATAGCCGATTTTGTCATCTTTATATCAGCCATGTCCACTTGGGTTTTCTGCCTTTCGGTTTTTGCCGGAAGAAAATATCCGCCGGCAAAAATATTCTTTGCAGACGGATGATTTTTTATGTTACTTTTTCGTGCGAGCTTTTTTCATCAAAACGAAAATTCTGCCAAGCGTGAAAACCGCGGCGGCACATATCAAAGCTACGATTGTGATTACGAAAAATTTCGATTTTATAATGTTTTTTATGTTTTCGCCGAGGACGAGGGAAGCGCTACGCTCGGCGTCGAGCTTTGTTATCAGCGGCGAGCTCCCGATGACCTTTCCGTCAAGCGAAAGAGTTATCTCGCCGACCTCCGTTCCGCGCCGCACGGGCGCTTTCAGCGATTCTTCGTAATATGTAACCGTCCGCGTGACTTTTGTTGTGTCCGTGTCCTTCGGGAGAAAAGCGAAAACGTCGTTTTTTGCGGCGACCGTTACATAATTGCGCTGCTTTGAAAGCGTCACCGGTAGCTCGCCGACGATGTCCGTCGTGCCCGATATTTTCACAAGCGCGAAATTTCCGAGCGCCCATTCGAGAAGATTTTTCGCGTCGGTGTAGACGGGCATTCTGCCGTCCGAACTGTCTGTGCCGCCCATAAGCACGCAGACAAATGAAAACGCCTTTTCCGAAGCGGACGTTATAACACATCTTCCGGCGTCGTCCGTAAAGCCGACAGCCATCCCCTCCGCCTTTGAATAAAGGTATTTGTCGGACGAATAATTTGCGAGGAGGGCGTTTTTTGTATATACGGTTCTCGCCTTGAACTCGCCGCTTTCCGGAATTTTATATGATTTTGCGTTTGCCGCCTGCATATATTGCTGATTTTTTCTTGCGTAACAGGCGATGACGGCGGTGTCTCTTGCCGTTGTGTATGCGCCGCGTGAGTCAAGCCCCGTCGGATTTGCGTATGCTGTTGATGTTGCGCCGAGCTCACGGGCTTTTTTGTTCATCATCGCGGTAAACGCCGTGACGCTGCCCGCGACGTCTATTGCGATTGCGTTTGCCGCGTCGCTTGCGCCGCTGACGACCATTGCATATATAAGGTCGATTGCGCGGAGCGTGTCGCCCGCTTTGAGATTTATTATAACGCCGCCGTATATATTTTCAAGCGCGGCAGGCGTGATTGTCACGGGTTTTTCCTCGTTTCCCGCATAATGCTCGAAGGCGAGCACGGCGGCAAGAATCTTTGCCGAAGGGCCGGGCGCAATCTTTTCGTCCGCATTTTTGCAGAACACAGCCTCGCCGTATTCGACGTTCATGACGCAGACGTTGTTTGCGCGGGCGGTGCCGTCGTAATCCTTTGCCTGCGGGAATACCATAAACGGAACGATAAGCAGAAATGCAGACAGCGCAAGGGTTATCGCACGTTTTATACTTTTGTGTAATTTCATTGATTACTCCTCATCGGAAAGCAACTGCACGGCTTTTTCCTCATCCGCCAGGATTGCGGTTTTCAGCTCGTCCACCGACGAAAACTTCTTTTCGTCTCGAAGAAAACGGCAGAGGCGGACTGGAACGGTTTTCCCGTAAAGGTCGCCCGAAAAGCCGATGATATGTGTTTCACAGTTTACGTTCTCGGCGTGACTGATAACCGTCGGGCGGACGCCGATGTTTGCAATTGCCTTGTATTCCTTGCCGTCGACCGTGCACTTTGCGGCGTAGACTCCGTGACGGGGGATGACGAGGTGCGGAGGGAACACCTGATTTACCGTCGGCAAGCCGAGCGTCCTTCCGAGCCTTTGCCCCTCGCTTACGGGCAGTGAAATGCAGAATTCTCTGCCGAGAAAGTTGTTTGCCCTTTCGATATCGCCTTCTTCGAGAAATCGACGTATCGCCGAGGAGCTTATAACGGCGCCGTCGGCGCTTTTCACCGCGTCGACGGTAACTTCCTCCGCTCCGAGCGCTTTCAGCTCTTCGGAGAGCGCTGTGGGCGTTCCCGAGGCATTTCTGCCGTAACGGAAGTTGTATCCGCAGACGGCGCGGCGGACGTGACATTCATTATATAATATACGCAGTGCGAAATCCTCGGGCGAGACGTCCTTCACGTCCGGAAATTCGCAGAGGATGGCAATATCGATTCCGGCACCTGCGAAGAGGTAAAGCCGTTGCTCTGTCGTCGTCAGCGCGGAAAAGCTCTCGTCTCCCGAGCAGAGACGGGGATGACGGCTGAACGTCCAGACGGCGCTGTGCGTGCACGCCCCTTTTTCCGTCGCCTTTTTCAGCAGAGCCGCGTGCCCTCTGTGGACGCCGTCAAAATTGCCGAGGGCGCAGGAGAGGGTCATGCCGTCCGTTATTTTTATTTCGTTTCCGTTTTTCAGATTTATTACGGTCATAATTTTTGCCTTTTGAAATATTGTTACATATATGATATACGATTTTCGGGCAAAAATCAATAGGCGGGGGACAATCGGAAAAATATAAAAATTTTTTTGAAAAAGGGGTTGACATTTCAAAAAATTCTGATATACTGATAACAGTAATGATTATCGTTTTCAAAAACCAGGAGGAAAAATGGCAACCATTCAAAAACATTCGGACAAGCGCGACGCGATTCTGGAAAACCTGCGCTCCCGAACGGATCACCCGACGGCTGACATGGTCTATACCAGCATAAGGGAGGAATATCCGCAGATAAGCCTTGCGACGGTTTACAGAAACCTCGCCTCCCTTTGCGAAAACGGCGATATAATCGCTCTCGGCGCGAAGGGCAGGGAAAGATATGACGGCAACGTTTCGCCTCATAACCATTTTTTCTGCACGGTCTGCGGCGAGGTTACGGATATAATGTCACCCGTTGAAATAACGGGGCTCTGCGCCGCACAGAAGGAAACCGGCGGCAAAATTACATCGGCAAGCATAGCTTTCCGCGGAATCTGCGGAAAATGTCTTGAAAATATATCGAAAAAAAACTGAAAAAATCAAAATTCAAGGAGGAATAAATCATGGCAAAATGGGTATGCAAGGTATGCGGTTACGTTCACGAGGGAGATACTCCCCCCGAAAAATGCCCTCAGTGCGGCGTTCCGGCAGACAAATTCGAAAAGGTTGAAGAAAGCAAAACATCCTGGGCAACGGAGCACGTTGTCGGTATAACGGAAGGCGTTTCCGAGGACATCATAAACGACCTTCGCGCAAACTTCGCGGGCGAATGCTCCGAGGTCGGCATGTATCTTGCGATGGCGAGAGTCGCTTTCAGAGAGGGATATCCGGAAATCGGGCTTTACTGGGAAAAAGCCGCTTATGAAGAGGCTGAACACGCAGCTAAGTTCGCGGAAATCCTCGGCGAGGTTGTAACGCCTTCGACAAAGAAGAACCTCGAAATGAGAGTTGCTGCCGAGAACGGCGCAACGGCAGGCAAATATGACCTTGCGAGAAGAGCGAAAGCCGCAAATCTCGACGCCATTCACGACACTGTTCACGAAATGGCAAAGGACGAAGCCCGTCACGGCAGAGCTTTTGAAGGCCTTCTCAACAGATATTTCGGAAAATAATTCAAAAAGACCCGCTTCGGCGGGTCCTTTTTGTTGACAGGGAGCGACATTTTCTGTAAAATAAAAGGCAGAAATATACACCAATCGGAGGAGATCATGAAGAGGAAAAGACTTATTTGTGCGATATCGGGTGCGCTTGCACTTGTTATGCTTATTTTGTTTATATTTTTTACGGTATCGGCTTTATCCACGACGTCGGAGGGAAATAATATCGGAATAATCGGTGGAGCTGATGATGGTGGCGCTTTGCTGACGGAAAAACTCACCGCAATGGGCAAGCTCCCGTCGATACTTTCCGGGGTCTTATTCCTGGCATTTGCCGCGATATTCACAGTCTCTCTCATCGGTTGTGTGAAAGAAAAATGATGACAAAAAATCCCCCTCCGACCCTTGCGGGACAGAGCGGGGATTTTTTATGCCTTTTTTCTGTTGTTATAGATATACATTGCAACGCCTGCGCCGCAGATGAGAACATAACCGATAACGCTGAAAGCGTCCGGCACGTCGCCGAAGACGAAAAATCCGAGAATTGCGGCGAAAATTACCTGCGTATAATCATAGACCGAGATTTCCTTTGCCGGCGCACAGATATATGCCTTTGTTATTCCGATTTGCCCGATACATGCGAAAACGCCCGCCAGAATGAGATAAAGAAGCTGTTTTGCCGTCATGGGGGTGTAATCAAAAATGAGAAACGGGAGGAAAACAAGGCAGGAAAACGCGGAGAAATAAAAAATTATTCTGTTACTGTTTTCCCGGAATTCCCCGAGCTTGCGGACAAACGTATATGCCGCGCCGGCGCCCATCCCGCCGACAAGCCCCGCGACAGCCGCGAGCAGGTTCGGATTGTCAAACCCCGACCACATACGAATAATCCG
>DHMB01000072.1:6840-11998 GCA_002405565.1 Clostridiales bacterium UBA4653 | reverse complement strand
GTACAACTTTCTTCTCTTCACTTCTCCCTCTTCTCTTTTATCTCAAAAAGCCCTCGCCGAAGCGAGGGCTTTGCTTTATCCGATTTTCATATCCGCGTCGTCCGGAGTGTTTATCTTTCTTATTCTCGCGCCGAGCGAGCGGAGCTTTGAAACGATATCGTCATATCCGCGCTCTATGTAATGGACGTCTTCAATCTCCGTCCTGCCGTTGCACGCAAGTCCCGCAATTATCATTGCCGCGCCCGCACGCAGGTCAACCGCTCTGACGCATGCTCCCGTCAGCGCTCCGACGCCTTCTATAACGGCGGTCTTTCCGTCAACCTTTATTGAAGCGCCCATTCTGCGGAGCTCGTCGACATAGCGGAAGCGGCCGTCCCAGATGGTCTCCGAAATATGACTTGTACCGTTTGCAAGGCACATAAGCGTTGCAATCTGCGGGTTCATATCGGTCGGGAAACCGGGATACGGAAGAGTTTTGACGTTCGCCGCGAGCAGTTCGCCCCTGCGGGTGACCATGACAGCCTCGTCATATTCTTCAACCTCTGCGCCCATTTCGCAGACCTTTGCGGTGATCGCTTCCAGGTGCTTTGGGATGACATTGCTTATATAAACCCTGCCGCCCGTTGCCGCCGCTGCGACCATGAACGTCCCCGCCTCGATCATATCGGGGATGATACTGTATGTACAGCCGTGGAGCTTTTCCACGCCCTTTATCTTTATAACGTCGGTGCCGGCGCCGGTGATGTTTGCTCCGCAGAAGTTGAGGAAGTTTGCAAGGTCAACTATATGCGGCTCCTTTGCGGCATTTTCAATGACGGTCACCCCGTCGCAGAGGACGGAAGCGATAATCGTGTTTATCGTCGCGCCGACCGTAACGCAGTCAAAAAAGATGTTCGCGCTTTTCAGCCCGCTCTCCGTGACGGCTTCCATACATCCGCCGGAAACGTTAACCGTTGCGCCCATGGCTGTAAACGCTTTTATGTGCTGGTCGATGGGGCGGGAGCCGAAGTCACAACCGCCGGGCAGACCGACCTTTGCAGAGCCGAAACGCGCAAGGCAAGCCCCCGCAAGGTAATACGACGCGCGCATTTTTCTTGCGAGTTCAAACGGCACGACATCGTTTTTGACGCGCCTTGTATCGATTTCAACGGCATTTTTGCCGATGGGGCGCACTTTTGCGCCTATGCTCGAAAGCATTTCAAGCGACTGTCTGACGTCGCTTATCTTCGGAAGATTCTCTATAATACAGACGTCGCCCGTGGTTATGCATGCGAAAATAACGGCAACAGCGGCATTTTTCATCCCGCTTATCTCCACCTTGCCGCTAAGTCCCACGCCGCCGTCGATAACTATCTTTTCCATGTGTAAAAACCTTTCTTGCCTGACGGAAAGAGTTCCTTAATAAATTATATTGTATAACGCGACAAATTGCAACAGTTTTTTTACTTTTTCACTCCGTCGATCATATTATAACTGTGCGCCGTGCCGTCCGAATAAATGAGGTTGATGACGGGAACATAATATTCCTTCCCGTCCGCCGCGCGATAAACGTCATATGAGTAATAAAGAGCGGAAAGCTCGAGACGGTTTTTCGCCGCCACAGTCGACTGCGAAGGCAGATTTTCATCCGCCCAGCGCTTTTCGTCAAAAAGGACGGTGAGCAGGTCGACGCAGTCCGTTTTCAGCTTTTCCGTCGGCAGGAGGAGAGAAAATTCGCCTTCTCCGGAAATGACGTTCCCGCCCGCATCGATGACAAGATAAAACGCCTGCGACGTCTGCATTTTCCCTATATACTGCAAAAACATCGCCGCATAATATTTGCCGTCGTCCGTGACGTAGAGACGGTAAAGTCGGGCGCTCGTTTTTTCCGCCTTTTTGTTCTGCGGAAGCGAGTTTATATCGCCCGTGCGCATTGCTTTTTCCATCGCCGCTTCGAGCTTTTCGGAATAATTGTCAAGCATGAATATTGCGGAGATGTCATCCGAGCTCATAAGAGCCGTCGGCATGACGGCGTCCTGCGCGGATCTGTATTCAAACGTGCCGTCCTGCGAAAAACGATAACTGCCGCCCTGCGCGACAAGCTCCTCCCCGTCACGCGAAACGTCGCCGAAAAGAGCGCCGACGGCAAGCGCCAGCTCCTCTTCTCCGTAATTTCTCATATACGCCGGAACGGAAACCTTTTTCGCCCGCAGATATTTTTCGCCGACGGAAATCCCGCTTTCCGAGAGGAGCTTCCCGACCGACGCTATTTCGCTTTCCGAATAATAATTCATGCGCTTATATTGCCGTCTGACCTCGATTCCGAAGAAAACATTCATGACAAGCAGCACGGCAATGGCAAAGATTTTGAGATTTTTCCAGCTCATTATTCAGTCACCTCCGCCGCTTTTTCAAAAAGCCATGTCGCGCCGACGGATTTTTCCGTCCCGGGGACGGTATAAAACGGGATAAGTCTTCCCGAACCGAGTTTTTCTTCGCCGTATATATCGGCATACCATCTGCGCGGACAGGCGCTGTATATCTTTGTCGACTGGATGTCATAAACCGTCAGAGACGCAAAGACAAGCGTTTCCCCGCTGAATTCAAAGCGCAAAAGGTCGCTGTCACCGTCAAAAACGGAGATGTTATTGCATGAATATCCGAAAACGACCTCGGTATTTTTGCCGTTTTTGTATACGCCGCGGAGCTTTATGTCCGCCGGGTCGCCCGCGCCGGATTCTTTTATCAGCTTTATCGCCATGCCGACGTAATCATAAATATCCGCGCCGCCGACGCCTGAATTCACCTTCACGCCGCCTGCGCTTCCCGTCACCGTATAGACGAGCTTTCCGTCGCGGCTGAGCCTTATGTTCTGTCCTTCTTCTATATACGAAACGGCGCCGTCGCTTTCGTAATACTTTGCCGACTTTTCATAGTTTATGCCGAGTGCCCCCGTCATGCGGGAGATTGCGGCTTCGCTTTCAGTCATATCGCGCGCGACGACAAACACCTCGGGCACGGAAAGACTCTCCGTTCTGACGGTCATCCCGGCGTAGCCGTCGGCATATTCAAATTCAAAAGAAAATGCCCCCGACATATTATATGAAAAAATTCTTTCTCTGTTAAAATACACGTCAAGATACGATTCCGGTATCAGATCGGATTCGAAAAGATAATATTCGCCATGACGGTTTCTCGCTATAACGGAAAAAGGATACAGCTTTGAAACGGTCTTTCCGCCGTTTATATCCGTCCCTTCTATCTCCGTCGGCTCGCCGGAGGGGTATATTATCAGCTCGCTTATGAATTCATCGCCGATCTTCCCGGCGGGCGAATCCGTAAAGGTCATAAAATATATCATCGACCGCGGCAGCTCGCCGCAAAAGCTCATATAGACATTGTCGCCGGAAAGCGCGTCGCGCCACATTCTTTCCCCCGCGACTCCCGACAGCGCGGAGACCTTTCCGTCCTCGCCGAGCGTCGACGCAAGGTATTCCGAAAAGCTCTTATAAAGCGTAACGACCTTTGCGTCCTCCGTGTCCGAAAACATTCCGATATGCCTTCCGTCCGCTGAGCTGACGCCGATGAATTCCGGCGTGACACAACCGGCGTCAAAATATTTTGCATATTCGTTCTTTGACGACTGACGTCTCAACGACGCCATGAGCGACCTCGAAAGCTCGGCGCTCTGCACCTTTCCGAAACCGAATATGTATATCGTGCAAAGACAGACGAGCGACACAAGAAGCACCGCGCAAACGACTGTTTTTACCGTTTCAATGGCTTTGTTTTCCTTCATTTTCGCCCATCCGTCCTTTCTTTAGGTCTACGCTGTTTTCAGACGCCCGCCGTCTCTGTTCCGATCTCGCCCGGAAGGTTTGCGACATAAGGCAGACGGACATATACCGTCGTCCCACGTCCGACCTCCGATTCAAGCCAGATCTGACCGCCGTGTGCGTCGACGATCTCCTTCGCTATCGCAAGGCCGAGGCCCGTTCCTCCCGTATCGGAGGTGCGCGCCTTCTCGACCCTGTAAAATCTTTCAAATATTCTCGGTATGTCCTCTTCGGGAATACCCATTCCGTTATCCTTCACGCTTATGACGACGGAATCCCCGTCCGCCTTTGCGGAAATATCGATTTTTCCGCCGTCCGGCGTATATTTGACGGCATTCGCAACAATGTTTATCAGCACCTGCTGGAGCTTTTCCTTGTCCCCCGTGACGGGAGGGATATCATCGTCGCAGTTGCATGTCAGCGTGTGCCCGTGGTTGCCGGCGTCAACCGCCATTATATCGTGCAGACGACGGCAGAAATCGCCGATGTCAAAGGTCTCGACCTTCCATGCCGTGCGGTTGTTGTCAAGACGGGAAAGGACAAGCAGCTCGCTGACTATTCTCGTCATTCTGTCGCACTCTTCAACAGCCATCCGGAGGAAATTGTTCTTTGATTCCTCGTCCAGCTGAGGATATTCAAGCACCGTTTCGACGGCGCCCTTTATGCTCGTAAGCGGCGTGCGGAGCTCGTGTGAAACGTCCGCAACGAATTCCCTGCGGGACTTATCAAGCTCATATCTGCCCGTATTATCGTGGATAACGCACATGATACCCGCGCTTTCGTCATCGCTCTGCGTATATCTGAATTCGGCAAAGGTTATATCAAGGGCTTTGCCGTCAAAGATGACGTCGCTTATGACATAATTCTTGCTTTCTCTGTATTTGCCCGAAACGTCCCTGTAATCGATCTGAAGAACCTTCATCATATATGAGAAGGAAAAATCGCTGTTTTCTTCATAACCGAAGAGCTTTTTCGCCGTTTTGTTTATGTGCATGAGCCTGCCCTGACTGTCAAAGGCGATGACGGCGTCATTGAGGTAAAGGAAGAGCGTTTCAAACTTTTCCCTTTCGCCGGATATTTCGTCAAGCGTGCTTTTGAGCACGTTTTTCATGTTATTGAAGGTGACGGCAAGCGTGCCTATCTCGTCGCTCGAGCCGACCTTGACCTCCTCCGAGAATTCCCCCGCGGAAATTCTCTTCGCGCTGACTGTCAGCGCTCTTATGGGCGAGGTTATCGCTTTTGCGAGGAAGAACGAAAGCACTATCGCGACAAGCATTCCGAAGAAGATAGACTGAACCGTTATCTGGAAGATCATTTCGGAAAACGCGCGAACCTCCTCCTGC
>DHMB01000072.1:2005-6776 GCA_002405565.1 Clostridiales bacterium UBA4653 | reverse complement strand
CAGCTTTTCCCGCCGTTTTCAAGATAAACGGCATAGTCTATATAGCTCGTCCAATATTCCTTTTCCCCGCCGACTCCGCCCGCAAGCGCGGTGACAAGGTTCGGAGTTATTTCAAGCTCCTTGCCCAGCTCCGTATCCGACCCTTCGAGCATTTCCCCGCTCATATCGAGGACGTAATAGTTTCTGTATTTGCTTATGCCGAGCGTGCCGGAATATGCCCTGAGAATCTCATTCTGCTTTGCGGAAAAATTGTCGTCCGTCATTGCGGCGCGCAGCTCTGAGACAAGACTGCTGTCATCCGCAAACGCCGCCTTCATTTCGCTCTGGAAGTCGCTCGAATAGAACCTGTTCGAGCTGAGTATGAGCACGGCGCTTATCGCCGCCATAAGAGTGATTGTGAAAACGACGAATATCAGAATTATTTTGAAATGCAGATTTCTGTACATCTTTCGTCCTTTCGTCTCTTATGAGGGAATATAATAGCCCTTTGTACGTTTTGTGAGTATGTATTCCGGCTCTGCCGGCGTGTCCTCAATTTTTGAGCGCAGGCGCGACATCGTGACGTCGACCGTGCGTATTCCGCCGAAAAAGTCCTCATATCCCCAGACCTTTTCAAGCAGCTCCTCTCTTGTGAAGAGCTCGTCCGGGTGCGAAGCAAGGAGCACAAGCACCTCGAATTCCTTTCTTGAAAGCTCAATCTCGCGCCCGTCCTTTGTGACGCGGAAATTCTTCGTATCGATTCTGAGTCCGCGGATGACAATCATCCCTTCCGGGGGGGCAGGCTGCTTCATTTCAACAAATTCTCCGGAGCTGCGGCGGATGTTCGCCTTCACTCTCGCGAGCAGCACCTTGATTGAGAACGGCTTTGTGACATAGTCGTCCGCGCCGAGGTCAAGCCCCATGACCTTATCTATCTCCTCTTCCTTCGCCGTAACCATTATGATAGGCGTGGACAGGGTTTTTCTTATCTCGCGACAGACGGAGAAGCCGTCGCGCTTCGGAAGCATTATGTCAAGGAGAATGAGGTCGAAATTGCCCGTCAGCGCTTTTTCAAGCCCTTCCTCGCCGTCAAAGGCGGTATCGCAAAGGTAGCCTGCCATTTTCAGATTGACTTCAAGCAGCATTGATATTCTCTTTTCATCCTCTATGACGAGTATCCTCTTTTTTGCGGAGTTCTCTTCCATAAAACATTTCCCCTTCGTTTTTTATTTTGACGCGCCGTCGCCGTAAAGCATGTAGGCGCAGAGAAGGTCGACCACAAGACCGTAACTCTTTATCCCCGCCTCCTGCCCATGCGAGGTGATATATGTGTCGTTGACTTTGTTTGATACCGTCGCCGCGACGTTATCTCTGTATTTATCGAAAAATACCGAATACGAATTCAGCTCGCGCTTTATCTCTGCGGACATTTCCGAAATCAGCTTGTCATAAAGCTTCTTATCTGCGGAATAGAGCTTGTTTCTCACCTCGCAGAACATGTCAAGATACCCGCTGTAACGGACATAGGGGTCGTCGCTCGATGTGCAGACTAGAAAGGCAACAAAATTTGCTTCGTCCTCCCTTGCAACTCCCCTCTGGTGCGCCATTTCATGCGCGGCGGAGCTGATGACGATGAAATCCGGATAGTTTACGTTCACATTCGCCTCGCCCGTGAAAAAGCTGTAAACCCCCGCGGTATGGGTATATGTCCACGGCTCGCTCAGCGCAACGGGCTTTGTGTTTGAACGAAAGCTCTGAAAGCACGGATATTTTTCGCTGACTTCTCGCCATGCGTCATTCAGCTTATCGTTCATTTCGGAATACGAAAAGTTCATGACGGAATACGTCCCGCGCGGATAAAAGACATAATCAAGCTCCTTTTCCGCGCCTTCAAGAAGCAGTCTTGCCGTATCGTAAAGCTCCTCGGCGGAGACGTCTTTTCTCTCCATCCCGAGCTTTTCGTCCACGGTCTTGCCGTAATAACCCGTGCCGTAACCGAAAACGAAAAGCGAATATACAAGCGATATCACCGCAAGCGTGCCGGAGGTAAACCTGATGAGCGAGCGGAGCGATTTGTTTCCGGCTCTGACAATCAGCACAACGAGTATCAGGAGAAGCGCAGGCGAACAAAGAATGAGCGTTTCAGCAAAGGAAAACGGCAGAAAATCGGTCATTTTCGCAAGGGCAAGCCTTATAAAGGGGCCCGACCCGTCATTTATTGCGTCGGCAAACGCCTTGTTTGATTTTGAAATAAGCTCAACCGCAAAAGCAGCGGCAAAGACGGCAAAAAGAACGATTGCCCAGACGGGAACCCAATCCCGAAGACGGAATTTCCCGCTTTTGTTTCTGTCTTTCATTCTCATCCCTCCCCCATCGGGTTATTTCTGAATATACATATTCAATATATCATATCTTTGATTTATTTTCAACACTTTTTCTCCGCACATACGCTTTTTACTGAAATTGCCTTTCAGAGTGCGTCACGACATAAAAAAGTGTACAGACAAAGCGACATTTATCCGATTTTTTTGCCGTCATGCGCCCTCGCGCTTGAAATTTTTATCGAAATGTGGTATAATATTGTATTACCCGGACAGACGGAGGTTTGCTATGCACAAAGACCACAGAAAACACACAAAAGACCGTTTTCTCGCGGAAGGACTTGACAGCTTCGAGCCGCACGAGGTTCTTGAGCTGTTGCTTTTTTATTCGATTCCGCAAAGGGACACAAACGGCATTGCGCACGAGCTGATAAACAGATTCGGCTCGCTTTCCGCCGTCTTTGACGCGCCCTATGAGGATCTGCTTGACATCCCCGGCATAAGCGAACATTCCGCAACTCTCATAAAGCTCATTCCCGCGATATCGCGCAGATACGCCCTTGAAAAGAATTCAAAGGTTACCCGTCTTGCGACGATTGAGGATATCGGCAGATATCTTGTCGCGCGGTATCTCGGCGTGACGGAGGAGACGGTGCTCCTGCTTCTGCTGGACAACAAATACCGTCTGATAGAATGTGTGAAGGTGCATGAAGGCTCCGTCAATTCGTCGGCGATAACGATGAGAAAGCTCGTCGAAACGGCGCTTTTCAAAAGGGCTTCGTTTGCAGTCCTTGCGCATAACCATCCGGACGGGATTGCGATTCCGTCATCGGACGATATATTCACAACGCAGCAGGCAAAGCGCGCCTTTGACCTGATTGAAATAAAGCTGATAGGGCATATAATCGTCGCGGGCGACACATTCACAAACATAATTGACGTAAACAAATAAACAGAGGATTGAAAATGGATAAATTCAGGCTCGTATCTCCGTATAAACCGACAGGCGACCAGCCGGAGGCGATTGACGCGCTTGTCCGCGGCGTTCTTCGCGGCGACAGGGAGCAGTCGCTCGTCGGCGTGACGGGATCGGGAAAAACCTTCACAATGGCTTCGATAATCGAAAAGGTCAACCGTCCGACGCTCGTTCTGGCGCATAACAAGACCCTCGCCGCCCAGCTCTGCTCGGAATTCCGCGAATTCTTTCCGGACAACGCCGTTTCGTATTTCGTTTCGTACTATGATTATTACCAGCCGGAGGCGTATATCCCCGGCAAAGACCTGTATATCGAAAAGGATTCCCTCGTAAACGACGAAATCGACCGTCTCCGTCACAGCGCAACGTCTTCTCTGTTTGAAAGGCGTGACGTTATAATCGTCGCGAGCGTTTCCTGCATATATTCCCTCGGCGACCCTTCGGAATACAAGTCGCTCGTTGTCGCCGTGCGCGAGGGGATGGCAATCTCCCGCGAGGAGCTTATGCGCCGGCTCATAACCATAAACTACAATCGCAACGACCTCTCCCTCACAAGGGACAAGTTCCGCGCGAGAGGCGATACGCTTGAAATAATGCCCGCCTCGGACACAACCGCCCTCCGCATTGAATTCTTCGGCGACGAAATTGACAGGATAAGCGAGATAAACGTTCTGACGGGCGAAGTCCGCCGTCGGCTTTCGTACGCGGCGATATATCCCGCCTCGCATTATGCAACCTCCGAGGAAAAGCGCGACGCCGCCCTGGACGAAATAAACCGCGAAATGACGGAGCGCGTTGCGGAATTCAAGGAACAGGGGAAATTTCTCGAAGCTCAGCGCATAGAAGAGCGCACAAAATACGATATGGAGATGATACGGGAGATTGGTTTCTGCTCGGGGATTGAAAACTATTCCAGAGTGCTCTCCGGCAGGCCCGAGGGATCTGTCCCCTTCTGCCTGCTCGATTATTTCCCCCGCGATTTTCTCCTCCTCGTTGACGAATCGCACGTGACCCTCCCTCAGGTCAGAGCTATGAGCGGAGGCGACTTTTCGCGCAAGAAAAACCTCATAGATTACGGCTTCCGTCTCCCCTCCGCATATGACAACCGCCCACTGACCTTCCCGGAATTTGAAAGCAAGCTAAATCAGGTTATCTATGTCAGCGCAACGCCGGGCCCATATGAAAAGCAGCACAGCACACAGCTTGTTGAGCAGGTCATCCGCCCGACAGGACTCCTCGATCCGAAGATTGAAGTCCGACCCGTATCGGGACAGGTCGACGATCTTATGGGCGAGATCAAAAAGCGCACGGAAAAGGGAGAGAGGGTTCTCGTCACAACTCTTACGAAAAAAATGGCGGAGGATCTCTGCGAATATCTCGAAATGAACCTTATAAAGGTGCGCTATATTCATCACGAGGTTGAGACGATGGAGCGGCAGGAGTTGCTCCGCGACCTGCGCCTCGGCGTTTACGACGTCCTCGTCGGCATAAATCT
>DHMB01000072.1:0-1938 GCA_002405565.1 Clostridiales bacterium UBA4653 | reverse complement strand
CTGCGCGAGGGGCTTGACCTGCCGGAGGTATCGCTCGTTGCGATTCTCGACGCCGATAAAGAAGGTTTGCTGCGCTCGGAAACGGCGCTCATTCAGACAATCGGCAGGGCGGCAAGAAACGAAAACGGCACCGTCATTATGTACGCCGACACCATAACCGATTCGATGCGCCGCGCGATCGACGAAACCGAGCGCAGACGCAGTATTCAGGAAAAATACAATAAGGAACACAATATCGTTCCTCACACGATAAAAAAGGATGTCCGCGCGGTCATCGAAATTGCTTCAAGCAAGGAGATAAACGCCGCAAAGGGCAAAAAGAAGATGGACGCAAAGGAGAAGGACGCTCTCATCGAAAAGCTGACGGCGGAAATGAAAAAAGCCGCTTCGCAGCTTGATTTTGAGCGTGCCGCTTACCTGCGCGACAGTATTGCAAAGATAAGAAACACGGAGAAAAAATAAAATGCCCGCAAATTTCATTCATATAAAGGGCGTGCGCGTGCACAACCTTAAAAACATAGAGTTGACAATCCCCCGCGATAAGCTCGTGGTCTTCACGGGTCTTTCCGGCTCGGGAAAGTCGTCGCTCGCCTTTGACACGATTTATGCCGAAGGTCACAGGCGGTTCGTTGAGTCGCTCTCGTCATACGCAAGGCAGTTTCTCGGTCAGCTCGACAAGCCGGATATAGACTTCATCGAGGGGCTCTCCCCCGCTATCTCGATAGACCAGAAAACAACCTCCAAAAACCCCCGCTCGACCGTCGGCACGGTAACCGAGATATATGATTATCTCCGTCTGCTTTATGCAAGAGTCGGCGTGCCGCATTGCCCTGTCTGCGGCAAGGAAATCCGCCGTATGCCGACAGACGTTATGATAGACAGGATAATGGCTATGCCGGAGGGCACAAAATTTATGGTTTCCGCGCCCGTCGCAAGAGGAAAAAAGGGGCGGTTTGAGAAGGTATTCGAGGACGCCCGCAAAAACGGCTTTTCAAGAGCGCGCGTCGACGGCACCGTCTACCCGATTGACGAAATTCCGGAGCTTGACAAGAATAAAAAACATACGATAGAAATCCTTGTTGACAGACTCGTCCGCAGAGAGGGGATAGAGCAGAGGCTTTCAGATTCGCTCGAAACCGCGCTCTCTATGGGCGGCGGAACCGTCTCGATAATCAATGCGGAAACGGAGGAGGAGCAGACCTTTTCGCAGAATTATGCCTGCGAGGAGCACGGCTTTTCCGTTCCGGAGCTTGAGCCGAGAATGTTCTCCTTCAACAGCCCGATCGGCGCCTGCGAAAAATGCGCGGGGCTCGGCGAGCTTCAGACGTTCTCCGTCGAAAAAATGATTCCGGACGATTCGCTTTCCCTTCGCGAGGGGGCGATAAACGTAAACGGATTCAAAAGCCTGGATGAGGATTCCTGGTCGGGGCCGCTGCTCGAGGAGGTCGGCAAAAAGCACGGCTTTTCCCTTGATACAAAGCTCTGCGACTATTCTCCGGACGCAAAAAACGCCCTGCTGTACGGCACGGGCGACGAAAAATATCACGTTATCCGCAGCTTCGCGGGCTTGGTACACGATCAGATTGTCAAATGGTCGGGGCTTGTAAACACCGTTCAGACGCGCTTTTCGCAGATGCAGAACGAATATTATCAGGAATTTCTTGAATTTGTCCCCTGCCCGGAGTGTCACGGAAAGCGCCTGAAAAAAGAGGTTCTCTCCGTTACGGTCGGCGGGCTGAACATAGACGAAGTCTGCTCGCTTGACATTGCCTCCGCTCTCGACTTTTTCGAAAAACTGTCGCTTACGGGCGCGGACGAGCAGATTGCAAGAGAAATTCTCAAAGAAATAAAATCCCGCCTCGGCTTTCTCAAAAGCGTCGGACTTGAATATCTCACCCTCGGCAGAAAGGCAGGGACGCTTTCCGGCGGCGAGGCACA
>DHMB01000102.1:24405-28850 GCA_002405565.1 Clostridiales bacterium UBA4653 | reverse complement strand
CGTGAGGTGATGACGGAATTTCTGAACTATTGCCCCGTCATTGCGATTGCCGGTTCGAGAATGACCAAGTACAGCGTCAATTCCATGATGGAGCAGGTCAAGCAGATCTACGCCGAGAGAGCCGTCAACAGCGGGTTTGAAGACGAATCCATTTATAACGATGAGCTTCTGAAACTCGACGATATCGATGCTTCCAAGTTCAACACGCTGAAAGATATTATCGGCGCCTCCAAAGCGCAGAAGAAAAAGGACAGCGTCATTGTCAACGGTCAGGGACTGACCGACGAGCAGATTGCCCACATTGACGACGGTGACGATGAACCCGGCACACCTCCCGCACCGCCAACACCGGAAGAAATAGCGGATCGCCTGAAAAAGAAACAGGCGAAGGAAGCCCGTAAAAAAGCCATTGATATTCTACGCGGCATTTCTATCCGCATGCCGCTGATGATTTACGGTGCCAATGTGCCGATTGATGAGGATATCGACATTGACCGTTTTGTGGAACTGGTGGACGATACCTCATGGGCGGAATTTATGCCTAAAGGCGTGACTAAGCCGCTGTTTGCGGAATTCACAAAATATTACGACCGCGATGTGTTTATTGCCGCAGGCAAGCGCATTCGTAAACTGGCGGCAGCGGCGGACAAAGAAACGCCTACAAGACGCGTAAAATTGATCGCCGAGATCTTCCGCCATTTCAAGAATCCCGATAAGGAAACCGTTTTGACACCGTGGCGTGTTGTCAATATGCATATGAGTGATACGCTGGGCGGTTGGTGCTTCTTCAATGAACAGTTTGAGGACGACACACAGGAGGCAAAACACCGTCTGGACGAGCCGCGCTTTGTGGATCAGGGGGATGTGACAAAAGAAGTGTTCCGCGAGAATACACATATTTTGGAGATCAACTCCAAGACCGGCTTGTATCCGCTCTATGTCGCTTACAGCGTTTACCGTCAGAAGCTGGAGGACACCACCGATGACGACTGGGAACCCGCCGAACTGCAAGTCATGTGGGAAGAAGTTCTCCGCGACAATATCTATGTCATCTGCAAAACCCCGATGGCAAAGTATATCACAAAACGCACGCTGACCGGTTATCACGATAATGTCGTCAATGCCCACTGTTTTGACGATCTTGTCAATATGCTGAAAAGCAAACCGGAGCAGTTCAAAAAGAAGATCCTCAAGGGTAGCTATTGGGGGAAAGAGGTGAAAGAAATGAAGTTCGATGCAATCGTCGGGAATCCGCCGTATCAGGAGGAAACTGCACAGTCGCAATCCACCACAAACGGGCAAGCTCCGAGAACCAATGTGTTTCAATATTTTCAAATGATATCTGACGAATTGTCATGTGGGGTGGTATCCCTAATATATCCGGGAGCCCGTTGGATTCATCGATTCGGTAAAGGACTTGCGCAATTTGGACTGAACCAAATAAATGATAAAACACTCGTTCGCGTTGATTTCTATCAGGACGCAAATGAGATATTCAAAGATGTTGCAATTGCTGATGGAATTACCGTTGTGTATAAAAATAAATCAAAAGTTGGTGACGGGTTTGAATATGTATATCATCGTGGTAATGAAACCATTGCCGTACACATGGATTATCCCGGTGAGCAATTGTTGCCCTTGAACCCCAACGATGGTAGCATTATTTCCAAAGTCAACGGCTTCGTGGATAAGAAACATTTGCAATTTATGTTTGACCGTGTGTTACCGAGAACCCTGTATGGAATAGAAAGCAACTTTGTTGAAGAGAATCCGCTAAAAGTGACGGAGCTAACAGATGGTTATATTTTGAAGCCAAATGAAATCAAACTATTTGCGAATGACAAAGCCGGAAAAGCCGGACGTTCCAAGTGGTATGTTGCTGATAAATCTATCATCGAGAGTGGGAAAGAGTATCTTTCAGAATGGCAGGTCGTCGTTTCAAGCGCCAATGCCGGAGGGCAAAAACGTGACAACCAAATTGAAATCATTGACAATCACTCTGCATTTGGGCGTTCAAGAGTAGCACTCGGTTCATTCAAGACGGAAAAAGAAGCGGTTAATTTCTATCATTACTGCAAAACCACACTTATTCGCTTCATGTTCTTGATGACCGATGAAGCCCTGACATCGCTTGGTAAAAAAGTTCCGGATATTATGGATTATTCGGATCAAAATACTTTGGTCGATTTCAAAAAAGATCTGAATACTCAGTTGTATACACTTGTTGGATTGACTTCTGATGAAATCTCCTATATTGAATCCATTGTAAAATCTAAGGATGCAGGATCCCTTTATGAGAAAATGCTTTCTATGCCCTATGACGACATTGTCAAACTCCTTCTGAAAAAATACGGCGTCGCAAAGCACGACTACTTCACCGACAGAGAATGTACCATCAAGAACAAGTTGGTTTCCCGTACTGCCGAGGGTCTCTTCTGCCACCATATCGATGAAGATAAGGCAATCATGCTCAGCAATGACGAGTATGCCGCGCGGAATCCGTTTGAGTATCAGAAAAAGAATCGGCTTGTCTATTGCAATCTGCTTGAACATCTGTTGCTCCATGTAAAAATCGCAGAAGAACCGAGAAATCCGGACGCCAACGAAAACGAGCTTCCCGGTATCGGCGGTGCCATCAACTATCTCTGCAAGCAGCTCAACGATATTTACGCCGGCAAAGAACCCACCGAGGAATGGCGCAAAACCGTGGCTTCCAAAGTGCAGGATAGCTTTGACGACTATATCCGCATCCTCCGCCATCTCTGGAGCGTCATCGAGCAAAACCCGCTCTATAAAACCATCATCACCAAGCAAATGCTCTGCACCGGTTGGGACGGCAAGGTCGTGGATCGGGTGCTGGAGGCGATAGAATGACAGATTACTTAAGGTGTATGAGAAATTCAAACATACTAAAGAAGTTGGCGATTATATCAATGATGTACTTCTTCTTCGGTACTAGAAGGTTGCTGCTCTTTGGGATGTGAACAATGTGACGACCTGAATGATTTCTTGTCTGTAGATAGCGGTCAGTCTCTTTCTGGTTAGTTTTTCTTCGCAAGTTAATTTTCCCCAAAGAGTCTCCGCTTTCTATATCATATATTTGATTCCAAGCTTTAGCTGTGGTCGGAATCCCTAGCATTCACTACTCTTTTTGAGTTTTGCTCATGGCTGTTGTAGAATTTGGAACGGAGGTGTTCACTGTGATAAAATCAATTAAACTCAAAAATTGCGCCACTTATCCTTCGATGGGTGTTTCGATCGAAAACTGCCAAAAGATCAATTTCTTTTATGGTCCTAACGGCAGTGGAAAATCTACTATTAGTAATTTCTTGCGCAATCCGACGGATTCCCAATATAATGAGTGTGAAATTAAGTGGGAAAATGACATTGCGGCAGATGTTGCTGTATATAATCGTGAATTTCGTGTAAAAAACTTGAAAGAAAACATTGCAGGTGTTTTTACACTTGGTCAAGCAACAATTGAAGACATACAAGCTCTTGAAAAAATGAAAGAGCAACGTGCAAAGAAAAATGAGGACTATACAGCACGTGATAACACCCTCAAAAACAAGCTGCAAGAAGAATCCGAATGCAAAGCCTCATTTAGAGAGGCTGTATGGGAACGGGTACTAAAACCCAATGAAGCAGATTTTCAAGAGGCTTTCAGCGGCTTCAGAAACAATAAGGAACGCTTCCGAGACGAAGTTCTTAGACGGTACAAAATCTCGCATACTCCCTGTGAAGCAAGAGATAGTCTGCTTTTGCGTGCTAAAACTTTGTTCGCACAAAAGCCGGAAAAATGTTCAGTTATCTCGTTTTCCATTGACGACGCCGTCGATCGACTTGCTGAAATTGAAGCTTCAACGATTTGGATCAAAGTAATTGTTGGAAATAAAGATCTTCCTATCGGACTGCTTATAGATGTTTTGGATAATGCAGACTGGGTAAACCAAGGAAGAAAGCATTTGAGAGAGGGTAGGATTTGTCCGTTCTGTCAACAACCCACAATTACAGAGGAACTGAAAAGTCAGCTTGACGCTTTCTTTAGCGGAGAATACGAGCAAGATGTCAACCAAATAAAACAGTTCATTAGCCAGTATAGCGTATATACTGATGAATTGTTGGGACGCATAAACACACTACGGACAAGCCTTGGGGCTTACCCTGCTGCCGGAATTGACACGAATAAACTTAATGGATTGATAGATCTGCTTAATGGATATTTTTCTAAGAATAAAGCCGAAATGCTTATTAAAGAAAAAGAACCTGGCAGAATCATTACGCTAACAGAAACCGCGGTAACGACAAGTGCAATAGCACAATTAGTAATCGACGGAAATGCAGCTATTACCCAACATAATAAAATGGTTGACAACTATACATCCGAGAAGAACGCTCTTATAGCCGACATTTGGGCGTTTTTAATGGGTGAAAACGAGACGCTG
>DHMB01000102.1:19658-24388 GCA_002405565.1 Clostridiales bacterium UBA4653 | reverse complement strand
ATTTCTGGATATTTGAACAATATTGAAAATTTAGCCAGAGCTAAAAATGGCATTCAAAATGGAATCAATACATGCAAACAACAATTGGATGAACTGGATAAGAAAATAGTTGAGGCTGGTAAAAACATAACGAGTGTTCAGCCGACCGTTGATGAGATCAATCGTTCTCTGAAAAACTACGGTTTTACCAACTTCCAAATAGCTCCTTCTCCTGTTCAGTCGAATGCCTATCAAATACAGCGAATGGACGGCTCTCTTGCTACCAACACTTTGAGCGAAGGAGAAGAAACATTTATATCATTCTTGTATTTCTTGCAATTCGCCAAAGGCTCTGTTGATGTGTCCAAAGTTTCTAGTCGTAAGGTTTTGGTATTGGATGATCCGATCTGTAGTCTAGACAGTACGGTATTATACATAGTAAGCTCTATGGTTAAAGGGCTAATAAAAGATGTTCGTGAGGGTAATTCTGATGTGGAGCAGATTTTTATTCTCACTCACAATGTGTTTTTTCATAAGGAAACCACTTTTATTGATCGCAGGACTGAAGTTTGCAATGATATTCATTTCTGGATTATTAGCAAGGACAATAACATATCCTCTATCAGGGCATACGAAAGAAACAATCCAATTAAAACGTCATATGAACTGTTGTGGGAAGAATTAAAAAGCAACACAAATGCTTCCCTTATTACAACGCAAAATATCATGCGAAGAATTTTGGAAAATTACTTTAGTATTCTCGGAAAAGTAAAGGATGACACAATTGTGGACTCTTTCCCTACAATAGAAGAAAAGATGATCTGCCGTTCTTTGCTGAGCTGGATAAATGACGGATCGCATACAATCCCTGATGATTTGTATATTGATAGTTATACAGATTCGATAGAACGTTATAAGCAAATATTCAAAGAAGTATTTATCAAAATGGGGCACGAAGCTCATTATAAAATGATGATGGGAGTGACATGAAATCTCTCGTAGTTCTTGCATTTCGTGGTAACACCATGCCAACAAAAAATCAGATAGCCCATTCTACCTGAATAATGAAAGCAATAAATGCCCGCATTTGAGTTAAGAAGACTCAAGTATAACTAAATTATGTTACGGAAGGAGTGATATTTTATGCAAGAAATAAAATGTCCAAAATGCGGTGAGGTATTTCAAGTTGATGAAACCGGGTATAGTCAAATTGCACAACAAGTTCGTGATAAAGAATTTGTAAAAGAAATTGAACGCAGAGAAAGAGAATTAGAAGCCAAGCAAGAAAAAGAACTTGAGCTGATTCGTTTACAAGAGGAAAAAGAATATACTGCAGGCATTAACAAAAAAGATGCTGAAATTTCCGCCAAAGATCAGTTGATTGCAGAATTGCAGGCTAAGTTGAATGCAAGTGAAACAGCAAAAAATCTTGCCATTTCCGAAGCCATCGAGAAGAAGAATCAAGAGATTTCTAAGGGGGTGAGGGAACATTCCGAAAATCTTATGAAGAAAGATGCCGAAATCTCTGCTCGAGATCGAAAAATAACAGAATTGCAGGCGAAATTGGATGCTGGTGAGACTACAATAAAGCTTGCTGTTGCTGAGGCGGTAGAAAAGAAAAATGAAGAATTATCCCAAAAGACTTCAGAGATTGCTGATCTCAAAGGAGAACTCAAAAACAAAGAAACTGAAAATCGGTTAACTGAAAAGTCGCTAAAAGAACAATACGAAGATAGACTTAGGCTCAAGGATGAACAGATTGAATATTACAAGGATTTCAAGGCTCGCCAATCCACAAAAATGATTGGAGAAAGCCTGGAACAGCACTGTCTGACACAATTCAATTCTTTACGCATGACAGCTTTTCCGAATGCTTATTTTGAAAAAGATAATGATGCCAGAACTGGTAGTAAAGGAGACTTTATTTACCGTGAATGTGGCGAAGACGGTACAGAGTTTATTTCAATTATGTTCGAGATGAAAAACGAAGCTGACACAACTGCTACAAAGCACAAAAACGAGGACTTTTTCAAGGAATTGGATAAGGACCGCAAAGAAAAAGCGTGTGAGTACGCAATTCTTGTTTCTTTGCTAGAAGTTGATAATGAGTTATATAACAACGGAATTGTTGATGTCTCATACAAATATCCAAAAATGTATGTCATTCGCCCTCAGTTCTTCATCCCAATAATTACATTACTTCGAAATGCCGCTCAAAACTCTTTACATTATCGCCAGGAACTTCAAATGGTGCGCAACCAACAAGTGGATATTCTTCATTTTGAGGACAATATGAATGCGTTCAAAGAGGGTTTTGCTCGCAATTACCGTTTAGCCAGCGAAAAATTTACAGCAGCAATTGAAGAAATAGATAAGACCATCGATCATTTGCAAAAAACAAAGGCCGCATTGCTTTCTTCAGAAAATAACCTCCGCCTTGCAAATAACAAAGCGGACGAACTTAGCATCAAAAAGCTTACCAAAAATGCCCCAACTGTAAAAGCTATGTTTGACGATCTGCATCGCAACGATTAATTTAGGCTTTTCACAGAATTATCGAAATATCGCAACTTCGATAAAAACGCAGTATGACTATATAAAAGGATTATTTCAAGTCATCATATCTCCTTCGCTGTAGTCAAAGAAAAAGCCCCCCGACGGTGGGAACTGGTTTTCAAGGCTTCGCACAGAGCCGATATGGGACCCTTCTTGAGCAAAAAGTCTGCATATAGTGTCGTTTTTGATTCAGAGTTCAATTGCGTTTCATATCATAAAGGAGCAAAGACCTAATAAAAGAGCAGAGGGCAGAATATCCGCCCTCTGCTTTTGTCATTATTTCAGGTAATCATGCAATACAGTTTCTTCTGCATTGTGCTTTGCTATATTCATCTCTTGCGCCCAACGAAGCGGGTTCGCGGCTTTCAGGGCTTCCGTGATGCCTCGTTCGTCTATAAGCCGGGCAAGTATGAGGTTAACTTCATTTCGCACTTCTGCGTCAAATTTGGAGAGTTCTTCACCAAGATTGCCATTTGTCAGCAGAGAAGTGTATGTACCCCGCCGATGCTTCTTGAGATAATCAAGATACATCCGCCCGTATTTGCCGATCGGCGCTTCTTCTGTTTCGGGAAGTGCCAACAGAGGATAAAGGTAACCGTTCCTATTTTTGTATGTGATAGCATTTTTCATATTCATATCCTTTCGTTCTCGTATTTTATGGTGACATCTGCAAAAAGGATAAACGGTGGGGCGCGAGAGCGATGCCGACGCAGAATTATCTTCACACCTCGTCACCGCCCGTCTTTATATCATCGGGTGATATGCTTTCGCCAGACATCATTTCAGTATATTCTTTGTCGGGACGCTCATCTGCACTCTTTGCTCGCTTATTCCGAACATAATGTTCCGTGCTGTCGAAGAATACAAAAAATCCGAACCCATCTCCTATGGAGAATAAGTTCGGATTTCTCGATTTTGGTCTGAGTGACTGGACTTGAACCAGCGGCCTCTACCACCCCAAGGTAGCGCGCTCCCAACTGCGCCACACCCAGATACAATTTAATTTCTCTGTTGCGCAAAGCGAATTATATCACAAAATACAGATGAAGTCAATATAAAAATCAAAAAAAGTTCACGGAAACGGCTAAAAAATAGCCGTTTCCGTTTGTTTTTGAAAAATTCAGATAATCTTCGATTATTTGATTTCAACTGTTGCGCCGACAGCTGTGAGAGTTTCTTTGATCTTCTCAGCTTCGTCCTTAGCAACTGCTTCTTTAACTGTCTTGGGAGCGCCCTCAACGAGTTCCTTAGCTTCTTTGAGTCCGAGACCTGTGATCTCACGAACTGCCTTGATAACGTCGAGCTTCTTGTCGCCGAAGGAAGCGAGAACTACGTCGAATTCTGTCTTTTCTTCAGCTGCGGGAGCTGCTGCGCCGCCAACTGCAACTGCTGCAACAGGAGCTGCGGAAACGCCGAATTCCTCTTCGAGAGCCTTAACGAGGTCTGCTACTTCGAGGATTGTAAGTGATTTTATCTCATCGAGAATTGCTGTGATCTTTTCAGATGCCATGATAATTTTCCTCCAATTAAATTTTTTGAAATTAGTTTTTTGTTTTGATTAAATGGCTTTAGGCTGCTGTTTCTTCGTTCTGCTTATCAACATAAGCCTGAAGAACATAAGCAAGACCATAAAGCGAGGACTGCAAGCTGCCGAGCATCTTTGCGATGAGCTGCTCCTTTGAGGGCAGAGCGGCAAGCTCTTCAACTCCTGCTTTGTCAAGAGTTTCGCCGTCGACAAAGCCTGCTTTGATTTCAAAGGTGTCGACCTTGTCAGCGTACTTTTTGAGGATTTTAGCTGCTGCAACGGGATCGCTGTCGCAAGTTGCAACTGCTGTCATTCCTTCGAGAGTTTCCGTGAGTGCGTCAAAACCGACGGCTTCACAAGCTCTCTTTGTAAGTGTGTTCTTAATTACGGAATACTCAACGCCTGACTTTCTGAGCTCAGCACGAAGAGCGGTGTCGTCTTCAACAGTGATACCCTGGTAGCTGACGATAACACCTGCAACCGCATTTTTCATTCTTTCGGTAAGATCCGAAACAATTTTCTTCTTGGATTCAAGAACGCTTGCACTTGGCATAAGTTGTTTCACTCCTTTCGGTATAAGTAAAGTAAGCCAAGCTTTTTACCCGAAAAACGGGAATAAAAAAATCTTTTCCGCCATCCAAAGATTACGGAAAAGACATAAAAAGCATTT
>DHMB01000102.1:19289-19607 GCA_002405565.1 Clostridiales bacterium UBA4653 | reverse complement strand
AAGCATTTTATAATCTTTCCTCGGCAGGGAAGCTCAGCTTTTACAAAACCTGCTGTCTTAGGATCGCTCGATTATGATATCATAAATATAAATATTTGTCAAGACTTTTTTAATGTTTTTACGGAAATTTCGCCGGAAGAAAGAATGTCGACACCGCCGCCGGCGAGTCTGACGGAAAGCGTCCCATCAGGAAGGAGCTTTTCCGCTGTTCCGATAAAACTCTTGCCGTTTTTTACATACGTCACTTCTTTTCCGAGCGTATAACTGTATTTTGAGCAATATTCAATTATGCTTTTTATAGGCTCGTTTACGGCGAGG
>DHMB01000102.1:14127-19248 GCA_002405565.1 Clostridiales bacterium UBA4653 | reverse complement strand
CGACTATGATCTCCGCCGCAAGGATATTCAGATCGATATCCGAGCAAAGGGCGGCGGCGGTCTGACGCAGGTCGTCGGGGAAGGCTACTTCTTTTACGTTTATTCCTATTCCGACGACATATGCGTCCCCTGTGCGCAGGGCGAGTATTCCGCAGATTTTTTTATCGCCGAGGTACAGGTCGTTTACCCATTTTATCGTTACCGGCGCACAGGCAGCCGCGCGGACAGCGCGGCAAACCGCCGCAGCAGCAGCACTTGTGATAAGCTCCGCCGGCAGGGAAGCGTCGCGAATTACAATACTGAGATACAGCCCTCCGTCGTAACAAAAAAACGTATGCTCGCCTCTGCCGTGACCGCCCGTCTGCACTTTTGCAATGTATACGGTTCCGTCCGGCGTGCCTTCAAGCGCGGCTTTTTTTGCAAGATCGTTTGTCGACTCCGTTGTTTCAAGCGGAATGACGGTTGCTCCCGTCAGTTTTTCGATATATGCTTTATCCGGATAACTCATTTTATTTACCTACACAGAATTTTGAGAAGATATCGTCGACTATTTCAATGCCGACTCGTCTGCCGTCAAGCTCGCCGAGCGCACCCATCGCGCTTTCAAGCTCCGTTCCTGCGATTTCGGTGCCGAGCACGTCAAGCACGGAGAGTGCGTCGGATACGTTTTCAAGCGCCTGACAAACCTTCGCATACTGGCGCGCATTTGTGATTATCGCGTTTTCGCCCGTCCCGATACTTCCGCTGATGAAAAGATCGTTTATTGCGCCCGCGATAACGTCGCGGCAGGCTTTGTTTTTCGCGGAAAGTACAACAATTTTGTCAAACGCTCCTCCGAAGTCTTCCTCAGAAACCGCCGTGCCGATATCAGATTTATTGAGAACGGCAACCGTCACTGCGCCGCAGGCGTGCTGCTTTTCAACGGCGGAAATTACGCGCCGGTCGTCTCCGTCGAGCGGCTTTGACGCGTCAAAAACGGCGATGATGAGCTCTGCTCCGCCGAGCTTTTCGAGCGCACGGTCAACTCCGACTGCCTCGATTTTGTCGTCCGTATCGCGTATGCCTGCCGTGTCCGAAATGAGGAGTGTTGCGTCGCCGCAGGTGACCTGCTCCGTGATAATATCACGGGTTGTACCGGCGATATCCGTGACGATTGCGCGTTCCTCTTCGCAAAGGAGGTTGAGCAGAGTCGACTTGCCCGTGTTCGGTTTTCCGCAGAGCACCGTCTGTATTCCTTCGACAACGGCGTGCCCTGCCTTATATGAGCTTTTCAGCGCGTTCAGCTTCTCTCTGACATTTATAATTGCGGTTTTCATCTCCTCCGGAGAGACGGGGGAAAGCCCCTCGTCCGGAAAGTCTGTTTCTGCGTAGACGGCGGAGAGCGCGGTCTTTATGTCGCCGTATATTTCGTCTATGCCCTTTGCCAGCTTTCCGTCGACATTTGCCCTTGAAAGCCTGAGCGCGGCGCGGCTTTTCGCGCTTATCACCTCGCCTATTGCTTCCGCTTGTGAAAGTGACAGCTTTCCCGCGGAGAAAGCGCGACGGGTGAACTCTCCCGGCCCCGCGGGAACGGCTCCGCATTCAAGCGCACGACTGAGCACGTCGCCCGAAACGATGATCCCTCCGTGGCAGCTTATTTCGACAGTGTCCTCTCCCGTAAATGATCTCGGCGCGCGGAACACGGTCACGACAGCCGTGTCGATAACCTCGCCGTTTTCATCTGTCACGCGACAGGGGAGGGCTGTATTTGCCGCCATTTCGGATACTGTCTTTTTGCCGTAGAGCCGGACAAACCTGTCCGCTATCGCGATTGAGTCCTTTCCGGATATGCGTATAACGGCAATGCCGCCGCTGCCTTTCGGAGTCGATATAGCGGCAATTGATGACGAAAACATGGAATACATAAATCTCTCCTATTTTGAAAACGAGGCGGAATATCCGCCTCGTTTTGACTTGTTATGACTGAGGATTGTTGCTTGAAAATTCTTTCAGCTTTGCAAAATAAGCGTCGAGATCCTTTGCCTTTTCGATTTTTCTGGGCTGGGGACGGGGCTTGTCCGCGGGACGCTTGTAAACAGGTCTTTCCGCGTCGCGGGGAGCGGAGGTGCGATCGGAGGAGGGCTTTTTGCCGCCTCTGCCGCCCTTGCGATTTCCGCCGTTTCTGCGGTCTCTTCTGTCATTATCTCTGCCCGGTGCCTCAAACTTGGGTGCGTTTTCTTCCGTGGGCTTTTCCGTGCCTTCAATATAGATGACTACGCGTCTGTTTCCTTCGGCTCCGACGGAGTTTGTCGAAACGCCTGCAATGCCCTGAACCTGAGCATGAATTATTCTGCGCTCATATGCGTTCATCGGCTCGAGAGTTACGCTTCTGCCGGTCTTTTTAACCTTCTGCGCCATTCTGTCCGCAAGGGCACGGAGCGCCTGCTCTCTCTTTTCTCTGTAATTTTCAATGTCGACGGATATGCGCGTATATTTGCGCTCGTCGGACTCTTTTTTGTTTGCCGCGAGGTTGACAAGATACTGGAATGCGTCGAGCGTGTCACCGTGATGACCGATGAGCGCGCCTGCGTCATTTCCCGTGATCTCCATGAGGGCTTCGCCGTTTCCGTCGTCATGAATTACGACTTCCGCCTCAAGGCAGAGGTCTTTTATGAGCGTCTGAGCGAAGTTTCTTGCCGCCTCAAGAGGCTTGAATACATATGTGACTTTTACCGTTGCGGGAGCGCTGCCCATGCCGAGAAAGCCTCTCTTCGGCTCCTCGATTACTTCATATGTGACGCCGCTCTCGTCCGTGCCGAGCTCTGCTGCGCCATTGCGGACAGCTTCCTCAACGGTCTTTGCCTGAACCGTTACTTCTTTTTTCATTTTGTGATTCTGTTCCTTTTTTATAAGTGAGTGGTTTGATTATTCGTATTTGTTGTTTTTCTTGCCCTTCTTCTTGTCGGAGCCGCTGTCCTTGGGCTTTGCGGGCTCTACTATCGACGGACGGCTTTCCATCATATCGTCGTCATCGTCATCGTCGTCCTCTGAAACTGCCGCGTCGTCCTCATCGTCGAAGTCTTCAAGATAAGGAGAACGGGCGGAGCCGACGTCTTCCTCGACCTCTTTTTCATAGACGCCCTTGCCCTTGAGCTCTGCAATTGCCGCCTTTACGTCTTCTTCCGTGCATACCGGAATGGGCATTGCCTTATAAAGAATGAACTGCTGGAGAACGCCGAGAATTGTATTGAAAATCCAGTAAAGACCGAGCGCCGCAGGAGCGATGAACGCGATCCAGAGAGACATGAGCGGGCCGAACCATTCCATGATCTTCATCGTGGGGTTTGCCTGCTGGCTCTGCTGCATGGGCTGATATGTGAATTTCTTTGTCAGCTTTCCCGAAACGAACGATACCCCGAAGTTGAGGATCGGAATGAGGAAAAGCATGAATCCCGCAAAGGATTTGAAAGCTGTTTTGAAGCTCGGAACGCCTGCAAGGAAGTTCTGCATTCCGAAAAGGTCGAAGTTGGGAAGTCCTTTTTCGATTGCCGCGCTGAAGCCCGTCATAAGGGTTGCGGCATTTGCCTGATAATCTGCCGAGTTTTCAACAAACGCCTTGAAGCCGTCTGTAAATGACGTGAGCGCGTCGCCGCCGAGCTTTGAAAGCTCGCCGAGAAGGGAGATTTCCGTATATCTTCCCGAGAATACTATTCCGAGTCCGCCGTTTTCGACGCTTGCCGTCGAGAAAGCGTTGAGCGCGCTTACAAGAGACGCGTCCATTCCGACAACATAACGGAGGGGATAAATAATTACCTGATAAAGCAGGATGATTATGATGAGCTGAACGAGCATTGGGAGACATCCGCCGGCGGGATTGTAGCCCTCCGCCTGGTACATTTCCATTATCTCCTGCTGCATTTTCTGCTGAGTTTTCTGATCGTTTCTGCCCTTATACTTTCTTCTTATCGCCTCTTCCTTCGGGCGCATTTTAGCCTGACGGATAGAGTTCTTTTGCTGCTTTATACCGAACGGCAGAAGGATGATTTTGATCATCAGCGCGAACAGGAGAAGTCCGAGAAGATAACTACCGCCGCAGATATTCGAGAAAAAGCCGAGTATCGTTCCAAAAAATTTGTACATTAAAAATTCTCCTCTGATTTAGACTGCGTATTCCGGTCATTGTTTTTCCGTTTTCTTTTTGGCAATAAGTTTTTTGTGAAATTCCCAATAAAATTGCCATTTCTTTCTGACTTATTTTTAATTCTTTTCTTAATCCAATTAATTTTATCTGCATTTTATCACCTCCGTACAATTTAATAATAACTCCATAATGGAGTAATGTCAACACCTATTTGTAATATTTGTTACTTTTTCTTCCATTTTGGAGTAAAAAGTGTTATCATATTGTTTGAGGAGGCATTATGGATATAAATAAATANNCCCGCCGCGACTGAAAGGATTGCAACGGATAATGCGCCAAATCGTAAGACCCAGACCGCATATAAAGCCCCATTCGCGGAACGCCTCGATTGCGTATTGCGAACAGGTTGGCGAAAAACGGCAGCATGGCGGTTTGAGCGGGGAAATGAGCTTCTGGTAAAGTCTGACGAAGAAAATACCGATGTGCCTCATTTCTGCTCACCGCTGCAAATCATTTTCAGCTTTCCGAAGGTATAGAGCAAGTCGGAATAGACATCGGTCGACTTTACGCCGGCTGCCGACTGCTTTGCCGCTATAACAACGAGAAAGCCCTTTCTGATTTCGTTTTCCGTTTCAAGACGGCGGTACGCAGCGCGGATAATGCGCTTTATGCGTGACCGCGTGACCGCTCCTCCGAGTTTCTTTGAAACCGCAAGTCCGAGGCGGTTTATCTTCTTTTTGAGCGGGTTTGCACGGGCGAGCCGCGCAGCGTGGTAATCGGTCAATACATATACCACGATATGTCTGCCAAAAGCCTTCTGACCTTTGACATATGCCTTTTTATAAAGGTGATTTTCGGAAATTGCCGTGGCTTTCACATAAACCTCCGAGTGCGAAGCGGAAAAAGTCCCGCTAAAAAATTAAAGCCTATGTCAAGCCACAGGCTTTTTGTTGATTTACAGATTAATACGAAAGGCGAGCTCTGCCTTTAGCGCGTCTTCT
>DHMB01000102.1:3473-14067 GCA_002405565.1 Clostridiales bacterium UBA4653 | reverse complement strand
CTCTTGCGGAAGCCGTGCTCCTTTTCTCTCTGTATTTTCTTGGGCTGATAAGTTCTGAGCATTACATTGCACCTCCTCTGCGGAAATTATAGCGGCAATCTTCCTTCATAGGCATATTGCCACAATTACAAACCTCATTATACACGCAAAAGCGGGGTTTTGTCAATAGTTATTTGCAGTTTTTTACGTTTTTTACGTAACAACGGCGGAAGCCGCGGAATATCATAAAGGAGAAAATATTATGCGGGAGGGCAAAATGGCGATAAAGATATTCATAGATCAGGGGCACAACCCCGAAAATCCGAATGCGGGGGCGGAGGGCAGCGGTTACCGTGAGCAGGATCTTGTTTACGAGATTGGCGTGCAACTGGCGGCGCTTCTGAATTCGGATCCTAATTTTGAGGCGAGGCTTTCGCGCAATTCTCCGGATGAAATCCTCGGAACGAGCGTTGCTTCATCCCTTGCGGCAAGGGTCAACGTGGCAAACGACTGGGGCGCAGATTATTTCATATCGATACACGCAAACGCCTCCGACATTCCGACGGCGACGGGCACGGAAGGCTTTGTCTATTCGACGTCGTCCGAAGCGTACCCGCTCGCGGTCGACATTGTTTCCGGAATAAGCGAGGCGACGGGAATTCCGGACAGGGGCGTTTCGGCAAGACCGAGCCTTTACGTCCTGCGGAAAACCAGAATGCCCGCAACGCTTATCGAAACCGGGTTTATAACGACGCAGTCCGAGGCGGATCTGCTCAGAAACTCGCCGGAGCTTTTCGCCCGCGGAATGTATAACGGGATACGCAGATATTTCGGGTTTGGAAACTGAAAAACAGAGTGCCGGCGCGGTGCGTCGGCACTCTGTTTTCTTAATATTTGGGCGTCGGACGGTAATTTTCAAAGATAACGCCGTCCGAATATTTCTGATCAACGTCCGGCTCGCGGGAAGTCCATGTGAAAAGCATGGTTCCTTTTTTCAGCAGTCCTCTGACGTGCTTCGGAAGCGGAACGTTTTTATATGCAATGAAGTCCGGCTTGTTCAAAAAAGAGAAGCGACAGGAGGAGAGAAGCGAAGCGACGATTTTTTTCTGTCCCGGAATGTAATCCGAAATCTCCGACGCAAGCTGACCGCGGCAGATGTGCGGCGCCTTTTTGCGGAACCTGTCGACTATAAACGGATTGAAGGATTCAATGCAGAAGTTGCCTTCAAAGCCGGCGAGAATTTCTATCGCTTTATCGCAGAGCTCGTCGTTGCGGCGACCGGTTTTCAGCTCGACTATAAGCGGAGCCTTTGTCCCTCTGAAAATGTCGAGCACCTCCGTAAAGAGCGGGATGTGTTCGTCCGTGCCGAGGAGACGTAGCTTTTTCAGCTCGTCATAGTCAAGCGAATCGACGCGCGCGTCAACCCCGCAGACGCGTTTCAGATCATCGTCGTGAAAAACGACGACCTGCCCGTCCTTTGAAAGCTGAATATCAAATTCCGTGCCGTAGCCCGCTTCTGCGGAAAGACTGAAAGCGGCGACGGAATTTTCCGGAATTCCGTTTGCTATATCGTGCAGACCGCGATGGGCATAGTTTACGCGGGTGAAAATGCTTTTATCAATCTTCCGCATCGAGCGCCTCCAGACCCTTCGCATTTGCCAGCTTCTTTGCCTTTATGTTTTTAACGAGAATGATGAACACGGCGGTGCTGAGCGCAAGCAGAACGGACGCATATATCGGCAGTGCGCCCCAGACCTTGAATCTGAAAAGAATCAGTCCGACGAGGACGGGGGTCAGAGTCTGAGCCGACATACTTGCGGCGTAATAATAGCCTGTGAATTTTCCGATCTGCTTTGAAGAGCAGAGCTCAACGACCATCGGGAAGGAGCAGTTGTGAACAAGAGCCATTCCGTAGCCCTTGATGACCCAGATTGCATAAAGTATTACCGGGAACACCTTTTCGCCGTTTTCGCCGACGACCTCTGTCCCGGGCTTGACGAAAGTCATAAGGAGCATTGCGACGAACGCAAGCGAAAGTCCGGAAGAGACCGTCCACTTTCTGCCGATTTTATCCGCGATATATCCGGCTGTTGCAAATCCGATGACGGAGGCAAGTCCGCCGATGATCGTCAGGATCATGGTCGCGCTGGATTTCGAGTCGAGATAATAGATAACGTAGTTTCCGATGTAAGTGCCGATGGCGTTGTCTGCCATAAACCAGAGCGCCTCCGCACCGAGGATTGCAAGGAGCATATTTCTGTTTTTCTTTGACATTTTTCCGTCGTCCGTGACGGCGTCCGCAATGGCGGCGGAACGTTCACCCTCTGCCAGCTGATCTTTCATCTCTTCAACGACCTTGTTTTCCTTGATTGTCAGGAACAGAACGAAGGCGGAGATTGTCATAAGCAGGGAAGCAACTACGAACGGGATTTCGATTATCCAGAGCTTATCGGATCTGTCCGCAACGTTTATATAATCCGAGAGCGGCAGGAAAATGCCGAGGACGGTTGCAAATGCGCCGCCGATATAGCCCATAATGTTGATTATGCCGTTTGCCTTTGCGCGGAGGGGCTTGGGGGTGATGTCCGGCATAAGGGCAACCGCGGGATTTCTGTACATCATCATAAACATAAGCACAATCGCCATGATTATGACCATTCCGACAACGTTGTTCTTATGGAAAAAGAGCGGGATGAACGGGAACGCAATTGCGGAGACGAGCGTGCCGACGAGGATATAAGGCATGCGCTTGCCGATCGGCGTTGAGGTCTTGTCCGAGAGACTTCCGAAGATCGGCAGGAGAATCAGCGCGGCGAGGTTGTCGCAAGCCATGATTATGCCGACGAGCCATTGGACATTGAGAATTTTTTCGGGATCGCCCGCTTTCAGCGCGGCGGAGGTCATTCCGTACATCTTCTGCGCGAAGATGTCGGTCAGAAACGTCGGACACCAGGAGTCATAGATCTGCCAGAACAGAAGAATTCCGAAAAACGCAAATCCGATAAGGTAGGTTCGTTTCAGGTTCAGCTTCATTTGAAAGTACCTGCTTTCGTAAAATTTATTTTTGAGCCCCGCGCGGGGCTGTTTGTGACTGTCGCTTCCTTCGGGTCAGAATATCATTGATTTTCCGAAGGTCTTTTTATATAGCGCATATGTAATCTCGACTACGATAAATCCGACGAGAAATCCGAAGGTGACGTCCGTCAGATAATGCGCTCCGCAGCAGAGACGGGAAAAGCCCATAACGACCGCCCAAGCCATTGCGCCGAAATAAACGAGGACGCGACGGCGTTTTGTTTTCTCGGCGTCTCCGAGCCAGAGCGGAACGAGCATAAGCAGAGCGGCGTTTGCCGTGTGCCCAGATGGGAACGACTTTGAGCCGGAGAAGAAATTCGGCTTATACCATTTTGTAAATCCGTCGAGCGAGTTTGCGGCAACGAGTTCTCTAAGGCGTACTCTGCCCCAGACGAGCTTTATCGCCGTTGCCGATATGAGCAGAACGCACACAGCCGCCGCCGTAAAGAGGGCGGGCCCGAACAGCCTGCGGACGGTTTTCTTCGGCACGTTTTCGATTATGAACCGCAAAAGCACCGTCAGCACGATTATCATAAGGACGATCACAACCCAATGCCCCGCATAGAGCTTTCCGCCGGCGATTGTTTCAATTGTTTTTGCACTTCCGTATGCCATAAAAGCGGCGGCGATGAGGGAAAACACGAAAAACAGGATGAGCCTTGTTTTTTCTGTCACCATGCGGCGGAGACCGCGTTCAACAAAGAGAAACGAGACCGCGCCGAGAACGGGCGTTGTCCATCTGCCGATAACCCCCATTATGACGGCGAGGATGTTCGGCGAAAGGGAATATACCCCGTCCTCGCTCTGCGAAAGACCGGAGAGCGAGCCTGATATTTTCAGGTCATACACCGTGCCGACTGCCATCAGCGCGATAAACACTATCGCCACCGACAGATAAAGCAGGTTCCTTTTTGTCAACAGCTTTTTCATTCTGAGAGTTTTCCTCCTTTTCAAATACGTATACAGCCATTTTTATAAGCATTTCCCGCAGTCCCGGCAGAAAGGAGAGCGGCGCGAGCCACCTGCGCAGCGGAATAAATCTTTTATAGACAGGCTTTATGCCCGACTCTGCGATGATTTTCCTCGCCTTTTTAAGAGTCATTCTGTTTATGTACGATATGTGCTTTTCTCCGTTTTCCGAAACGGATATTTTCAGAGACAGACGCCTTTCCCTGTCCGGAAGGGGCTCTGTCAGAGCTTCGTATGCGCCGATGAGCGTTTTTTCGCCGTACAGCATATGCACCCAGGGAATATTTATCGCGTCCGAAAGGTGTGCGCCGTAAGGATGATAATACGGGGGGAAGTTTATATACAGTCTTCCGCCGGGGCGCAGAACACGCATTGCCTCCGAGAGGGCTTTTTCGGGACTGCCGACGTGCTCGAAAAAGTCGTTCATGGTTACGACGTCAAAGGAATTGTCTTTGAATGGAAGCGATGTTGCGTCTCCCGTGACGAATGAATATCCGCCGGAAAAGCCGAGCCTTTCCGCAAGAGCGACCGCTTTTTCTTTGTAACCTGAAACTGCGTCTATGCCCGTTACGCTTTTTGCGCCGAGGGAAAGAAAATAAAGCGTTTTTCCGCCCTCCCCGCAACCGACGTCGAGAACGTCCTTGCCGGAGAACATCTCCTCCGGAGAAAAGCGTTTTTCATAGCACGATACAGCCGCCGCCCCGCGGGAAAATTCCCATTCGCCATATGTCATCCCGCCGCTCGCTTCGTCATTAAACGGATGAGAAACGGGAGCAAACTGCCGGTTGAGCCTTAAAAGAGATTTTACGCTCATAACAGTTTCCTCCCGTTAAAATTTTTATTTTGCAAGAGACGCCGCCGCAGCGCCGATTATGCCTGCGTCGTTTCCGAGCTCGGCTATGCGGACGTCCGTGCGGAGTTTTTTATCCTTTGTATAAATTTCCTTTTCGATAAGCGGAATAAGCGGGCGAAGGAGGTTTTCCTTCTCTCCGGAAATGCCGCCGCCTATGCAGAGCACTTCGGGCTGAAAGACATTGAGAATGTTTGCGATTCCGCAGGCGAGATAGCCGAGGTATTCGTTTACGACCTCGGTTGCCGCCTTATCGCCCTTTCTCATTGCGGCAAACGCCGTCTTTCCGCCGACGCGGTTTACATCGCCCCCGCACATCTCGCGCATAAGAGAATCGGGGCACTGCTCGAACTTCTTTTTCGTTTCGGAGATGAGAGCGGTTGCGGAGCAATAGACTTCAAAACAGCCGTGTCTGCCGCAGGTGCAGGGTCTGCCGTCCTTTACGATGACCGTGTGCCCGATTTCCGCGCCACCGTGCGCACAGCCCGTCAGCATTTTTCCGCCGATTATAACGCCGCTTCCGACGCCCGTTCCGAGGGTTATCGTCACGGATGACGACGTCCCCTTTGCCGCTCCCGCGACAGCCTCTCCGTATGCGGCGAGGTTTGCGTCATTTCCGATTGTTATCTTTGATTTTTCAACTCCCGAATACTTTGAGAAAAGCTCAACGAGCGGGAAATCGAAGAATTTGATATTGTTTGCGTATTCGACATAGCCCGTATCGGGGTTTACCGTGCCGGGGCAGGCAATTCCGACTCCGCCGACGGAAAGGATGTCCGTTCCGACCTCTTCGCAAAGCCTTTTGCAGAGCGCCGCCATGTCCTTTATAATCTCTTCCGCTGCTCTTTCCGCAAGGGTGGGGCAGGAGTCCTTTTTAATTATCTTGTAATTTTCATCGACTATCCCGACGGCGATGTTTGTTCCTCCGAGGTCGACACCGATAGAATACATATGAAAAATCCTCCGCATTATGTAGCATATTCAATCTATATTTTACAGCCCGCAAAGCGATTTGTCAAGGGAAGGAGGGCGGGGAAATTGCGGGGAGCGACGAAAAATAAGCCAAAATGACGTTTTTTGCGCCGCAACTCGGTTGACAGCCCGCGCATGCGGTGTTAAAATGAAGAAAAACACTCTTTGCGGAGGAAAACGGAATGGCTGAATATTACAAGGCTTATGACGAAAGATATAAAAAAGTAAAAGAGAGCGGGGCGGGCATATGGGGCACATCGGAGAATGACCCTTTTGTTACGTCAACGCTTGAAAAATGGGTGAAAGAGAACGCTCTTGAAAGGAAGAGCGTGCTTCAGTGCGCCTGCGGCGAGGGAAGCGAGGGAATTATTCTTTCGCGGCTCGGCTGTCTTTATTGGGGGACGGATGTTTCCGTCACGGCGGTGAATATCGCGAGAAGCAGACTTGAAAAATATCCCGGCGCGCGGATTTTCTTTATGGACATGGTCAAAAACAGCATAGCGGGAAAATATGACGGCATAGTTGACTGTCAGGGGCTGCACATGCTTGTCACGGACGACGACAGACGTAAATATCTTGAAAACATCTATTCGGCGACAAAGGACGGCGCGAGCGTGATATTCATCCGCGAGCTTTGCGATGACGACGCCTTTTCGGGGACTGTCGGCAGTTTTGAGGAATGGCAGAGCATTTCCGGCTCGGACTATGAAACTCCGGAGGAAAGAACCGTGGGCGGAACGGACAAGACCGTCATGCTGGCGAGAGTTCCCGCGAGAAGCATGAGCCGCGAGGGATATATAAAGGAGCTTGAAGCCGTCGGATTTAAGGTTGAGAGTTTTGAAAGAGAAGAGGAGACGGGACTTGCGACATTCGTCGCGAGAAAGTAAATATACGTATCCGGGAAGGCGGACATGATGTTTGACAGAGAAAAGGCGGAAGCGCTTTTTGAAAAGTGGATTGACATATTGAGACTGAAAAACAACTGGGATGTTAAGCTCGAATTTGCAGATGACGATGGCTTTACAAAGACGGGAGATTTCAGAATAGACCCGGATGACAGAAAAGCCATACTCATTCTGAACGGTCGTAACCCGAAAAACGAAAACGCGGAGGAGGTCATAATTCATGAGCTCCTTCATCTGAAGCTGTACCCGCTTGACCAGCTCACGGAAGGACTGATAGAAAGTCATTATGAAGAGGGGACGCCGGAATATGACCTGGTATATTATCAGTTCATGACAATGCTCGAACAGACCGTTGAAGAAATGACGAAGTGCTTCCTCTTCGATAAAGGCGAGGACAGAGCGCTTTCATACGGAAGGTGCAAAACGATGAAATCGTTCAACGAGCTTTATGACGGGTTGAAGCCGTTATAAGACAAAATAAAAAGCGACGTCGCACAAAGCGGCGTCGTTTTTTGCTTTATTCGACTGTCACGGATTTTGCAAGGTTTTTCGGCATGTCGACGTCTGTTCTGCGCATGACGGCGGTGTGATATGCGAGGAGCTGATACGCCGTCACAGCCGAGATTGCCGCCGTGATTTCGCTCCTGCACGGAAGCGCTATGACAAATTCTCCGTCGCGCTCCGAACATATGTCGTCCGGCGAAACGAGAACCGTCACGGCGCCGCGCGCCTTCACCTCGGAAAGTCCTGCTTTTGTCTTGCTGTAAAGCGCTTTGTCGCAGGCGGAGGCGATGACGGGAACCCCGTCGCTTATGAGGGAGAGGGTGCCGTGCTTGAGCTCGCCCGCGGCATAGGCTTCGCTATGAATATATGAAATTTCTTTCAGCTTCAGCGACCCTTCCTCCGCCGCATAACGGTCGATACCCCTGCCGATGAAGAAGGCGTTTTCGCTCTTTGCGATGACGGAGGCAATCCTTTTTATATATCCGTCGTTTTTCGCAAGGTGACTTATTGCCTCAGGGAGCTCTGTCGAGAGGGCTGACGTTATCTCCCGCGCCGTCTGCCCATCGATTTTTCCGCTTTCAAGCGCTGTTCCGACGGCGAGCAACGTCATGACAGTTGCCTGTACGGTGAACGCTTTTGTGCTGGCAACGGCTATTTCGGGGCCCGCTCTTGTATAGATTACCTCGTCCGCCTCGCGTGCGATTGATGAAGAAACGACATTCACAATGCCGAGCGTAAACGCGCCTTTTTTCCTTGCAAGGCGCAGTGCGGCAAGGGAATCCGCCGTCTCGCCCGATTGCGAAATGACGATGACAGCGTCCCCTTCGCCGACAATCGGATTCTTATATCTGAATTCCGAGGCGAGCTCCCCTTCGCACGGACGGCGGGCGAGCTTTTCCGTCATATATTTGCCGAAAAGTCCCGCATGCATGGCTGTTCCGCAGGCGACGATGAATATTTTATCCGCCCCGGCGAGCCTTGCGATTATATCTTTCCCGTCGCCCGAAAAATCGGGAAGACCGTCCTTTATCCTTCCGGAGAGGACGTTTTTTATTGCCGTCGGCTCCTCGTTTATCTCTTTCAGCATAAAATGCGGATAGCCGCCCTTTTCCGCCGCCTCGGTACCCCATGCGGAGACCTTTTTCTCTCTTCCGACAGGGCGCAGGGCGCTGTCATAAACCGAGACCTCCCCCGCCGTGACCTTTGCAATGTCGCCGCTTTCGAGAATCATATAGGTTCTTGTATATTTAAGAATCGCCGTTATGTCGGAGGCGATGAAGCTCTCGCCTTCGCCTTCGCCGATTATCAGCGGGCTGTCCTTCCTGGCGGCAAAGAGCACATCCGGAAAGTCTTCAATCATTATCGCAAAAGCAAACGAGCCGTTCATTTCGCCCGTCGCTTTGCCGATTGCTTTTATGGGGTCGCCTTCGGCGGAGAGGTGACTGTCGATCAGCGCGGCGGCGACCTCGGTGTCCGTTTCGGATATAAATCCGTAGCCCTTGCCTTCAAGCGACGTTCTGATCTCCGCATAATTTTCGATTATTCCGTTATGCACAAGCGTCACCCTGCCGCTCGTATGCGGATGAGCGTTTTCGGCTGTCGGCGCTCCGTGCGTCGCCCAGCGCGTGTGACCTATGCCGGTGCTTCCGTTTATATGGCTTTTGCCCGTCGCCTCTTCAAGCGATTTCACCTTTCCCGCGGTCTTGACCGTTACCGTCCTTCCTTCGGAGAGGACAGCCATCCCCGCCGAATCATAGCCTCTGTATTCAAGGGAGAAAAGCCCCGAAAGTATCACGTCTCTTGCGTTTCTTTTCCCCGTATAACCGATTATTCCGCACATATATCCTCCTTTGCGGCGCTTTTTATCAGCGCAGATATCTTTTCGGCAGCCGAATCGAGCAGAGCGGGCAGGAGCTTTTCGTCGTCGCTTTCCGCCGTCAGCCTTATGCATGGCTCCGTTCCGGAAGGACGCGCGACAAGCCTTCCGCTCTTGCCTAGCATTTCTCTCACTTCCGCGAGATAATTCTTTACGTCGCTGCTCGCGAGAAACGCGATTTTCTGTTCCGCCGTGGCGGGAATGCTTTTTGAAAGCTGCGGCATTTTCTTTATCACGGACGCAATTTCGGAGAGCTTTTTTCCCGTTCTCTGCATAAGCGAAAACAGCATTATTGCCGTGAGCTCTCCGTCGCCCGTCGGCATTATGTCGCCGAATATCATATGCCCCGACTGCTCGCCGCCGAAATTATAATCCCAAAGGCGCATTTCCTCGGAAACGTACCTGTCGCCGACCTTTGTCTGCAAAAATCTTATGTCGTTTTCCTCGCAGAAGCGGACAAGTCCGCAGTTGCTCATCACCGTGCCGACGATACCTCCCCGCAGCTCTCCGCGTTGCTTCATGTCAAGCGAGAGCGCCGCAAGCATGATGTCCCCGTCGATGGGGTTTCCCGTTTCATCGACGCATATGCACCTGTCGGCGTCACCGTCGAAAGCCGCGCCGCCGCAAAGCCCGTTCTTCCGGACGTATTCCGAAAGGTACGAAACATCCGTCGACCCGCATCCCGAATTTATATTTGTGCCGCTCGGTTTGTCAAAGAGCATGTCGCAATCGGCTCCGAGAGACGAAAATATTCTCTCCGCCGTCACGCATGCCGCCCCGCAGGCGCAGTCAAGGGCTATATGAAGTCCCGAAAGAGGGGAGGGAGCGGAGGCGACGAGATGAGCGATATATCTGCCCGCTCCGTCAATCATTTTAACGGTTCCCATCTCGCATGACGGCACGTTCTGCGGCGGGCAGGAGAGCATGGCTTCGATTTTGTCTTCAAGCTCGTCGCACAGCTTGTGACCGTCGCCGCCGAATATCTTGATACCGTTGTATTCCGACGGATTGTGAGACGCCGTCACCATTATTCCGGCGGAGGCGCCGAGCTCTGTTGTCAGAAAAGCGACGGCGGGGGTCGGGAGAATGTCGGCAAAGAGGACGTCGCCCCCTGCGGAGCATATTCCGGAGGCGATTGCAAAGCAGAGCATTTGTCCCGAGAGCCTTGTATCGCGGGCGAGAAGTATTTTCGGCTTTTCTCCCGAGCGCGAAAGGAGCAGGGTCAGCTTTTCGCCTATGCCTGCGGCGAGGGAGCGGGTCAGTTCTTTTCCGGCAATCCCGCGGATGCCGTCCGTTCCGAACAGTCGAGCCATTTCACATTCTCCTTTCCGCCCTGCGGTCGACAGCCTTATATATCGTTTTTTCGTCCACACAGCCGCGCACGAGCGCGAGCGGATAGATTATGCAACCTTTGCCGATAATGCTTCCCGGGCATATCACGGCGCCGCACCCGACCTCCGTCCC
>DHMB01000102.1:0-3424 GCA_002405565.1 Clostridiales bacterium UBA4653 | reverse complement strand
CCGCACCCGACCTCCGTCCCGTCTCCGACAGCCGCGCCGAATTTCCGTCTGCCTGTTTCAATCTTTTCACCTCCGCGCGTGACGGTCACGCTTGTGCGGTCGAGTCTGAGATTTGAAATGACGGCTCCTGCGCCGAGGTGAGCCCCACTGCCGATGATACTGTCACCCGCATAATTGAAGTGCGGAAGGCAAGCCCGCTCCATGAGCACACTGTTTTTTACCTCCGACGAATTGCCGATTACAGCGCCCGCGCCGACATAAACCGAACCGCGGATATAAGCGCAATGACGGATTTCCGCCCCGCTTTCTATGATGCACGGCGCCGAGATTCCGGCGCTCTCCGCAATCTTTGCCGTGCGGTGTATCCATATGTTTTCCTTCGGGGAATAATAGTCACTGCCGAGGGTCTGCCCGAGGGCGATTATATTTTCAGCGAGGTTTTCGATTGCCTCCCAGGGAAATTCATATTCCGAAACAAGTCTGGTCGGACAGTCAAACAGTGCCCGCACGGATATGTTCTGCATAGCATTGCCTCTTTTCTTTAATATTTGCGGGCGGATTTGCACGCCCGTTTATATTATTCGTCGGATTGGGAGACGGATTTTCTCCGGTCGCCGATAAAAATGCGGAAATTCCGACAAATCAATAATTATTATATGAAAAAAGCGCCGGACTGCCACATGAATTCCGGACGCAAAAAACGGCAGAGAACATTCTCTGCCGTTTTGATGTTTTGTTATTTATTTTCCGGAGGCTGTGTTTCGTCCGGTGCTTCGGGAGCGCTTTCTTTTCCGTCCGTGACGGCTTTTTCTGCGCTCTTGTCGCGCTTTTTCAGGAATCCGAAGAGTTTCTTTTTCTCCTTCGGCTCATCGTCGTTTTCCGCCCCTTCAAGAAGGATTTCCTTCGCTCTGCCTTCGCAATAATCCGCATTGTCGGACGAATAGCCCTTCTTTGCCAGCTTTGCGTTTATCCTGTCGCTTATGAGCGTATATATGACGGCGAACGTCGGAACGCCGATTATCATTCCCGGTGCTCCGAAGAAACCGGACATGACCGTAATCGCGATAACGACCCATTCCGAAGGCATGCCCGTGTTTGAGCCTATCAGTTTCGGCGCGATGACGTTTCCGTCAATTCCCTGGAACACGAACGTGAACAGTATGAACGGGATTACTTTTGATGGCGCGGCGATGAGGATAATCAGCGCGCACGGCACTGTACCCAGCCACGGGCCGAAAATCGGTATCATGTTTGTTATACCGAGAACAACGGCAATAAGCGGATAGAACGGAACGCCTATCATCCAGAGGAAGAAGAAGTTCACAACTCCGACGAAAATCGCGTCAAGAATCGTGCCTTTGATATATCCGCCGAAGCTCTTGTCTGCGCGACGGACAGCCGAGATAAGCGTCTCGCGCTTTTTGTCCGAAACGTAAGCGCGGAGGAGCTTGTTTGTCACAGCGCCTATGCGCTCTTTTCCACAAAGAATGAAAATTGCGAAAACAATACCGATGAGCGCATTTTTGATTGCGCTGAGGAGCGATGTCGCAAACGAGCCGAGCCAAGGCATGACAATGTCGACAATCTCCTCGGTTTTGTCAAGGAATCTGTCGATATAGCTGTTCAGCGATGAAACAATGTCTCCGAGAGCCGGAGTGGATGACCCGACCTGACCGAGCCACTTTTTTGCCGTTTCGACATATCCGTTGAATTTGCTCTGAAGCTCCGCAATGCTGGAAATGAGCTGCGGCGCGAGGGCAGAAATGAGAAGCGAGATGAAAAGAAGGAAAATTATCATCGTTGCGGCAACGGAAAGTCCTCTGCGCAGGCGCCTTTTTCCTTGCTTTTTATTGAGAAACGCAAAAACCTTCGTATCGAAAAGAGTAACGATGGGGTTGAGAAGGTATGCGATTATAATTCCGTATACAAGCGGGGAGACGGCGGAAAAGAACTTCTTTATATATCCGCCGAAATCGTTATTATTGAGGAAGAAGAAAACGATAAACGAAGCGGCAAGGAGCACAAGCGCAACGTAGACTGCTATCGTTGTGTATTTTTTGTTCCATGACAACTTCATCGATTTTTCTCCTTTCCTTAATTATTGTTTATCCCTGTTCTATCGCGCGGTACTGCTCTATGACCGACTTATATATCAGCTCATATCCCTTTGAGTTCGGATGAATTCCGTCTTCGCAGATGAGCTCTTCGTAATGATGATCCGCAAGAAATGCGGAGCGGATGTCTATAAGCGCAACGTTTACCGCACGCGCGATTTTTTCAACCATTATGCTGTACATTTCCTGATAGCGGTATATCGTTTCGACGCTGCCGAGCCATTTCAGAACGTTTTCCGCGCACATGCCCGCTTTTTCGGTTATCTTTTTGAAATACCTTGCCGGAACGATGGGCGGAAGGTTCAGCGCGAAAATCTTTGAGCCGAACGCCTTTGCCTTTGTCAGAAGTTCTGTGTAGATTTTTTCAAAAAGGGCGGGCGGGGTCTTGCAGAGGTGCTCGCCTTCGGGGTCATCCGAAATGCTCTGCCAGTCAAAATCGCAGTCGTTTCCGCCGACCTCAATGAACACTGCGTCGCTTGACGCTATGTCGCTTTCGCATTTTTCAACGAGCGACAGCGTTTTTTCCGTCACAAAGCCGAAGCGGGAAAAGTTTTCAAGGGTTATGTCGCTCCTGCCGGTGAGGAGGTTTATATCGGGCGCACCGGTCGTGTAACGCCCCGTTTCCGAAAGAACGACTCCTTTCCCGACGGAGTCTCCGAAAACGCAGAAGTTAAGATGTTCCATTGTGATTTCACCTCGTCTTGCTTGTGTTCCGTGTTGCTTAAACCGAGATGTTGATTTTATATTCGGCTCAGAGTATTTTCTCCATACCTATTTTTTGCACTCTCAGCCCGATTTTTTCATAGAATTTTACGGCATTTACGTTGTCCGCCCAGACGTTGAGGGTGACGTTGTAATATCCCTGCTCCTTTGCATAAGCGAGGACGTACTCATACAGCAGGGTGCCGATGTGATGTCCGCGACAGTTTTCGTCGACGCAAAGATCGTCTATGTAAAGGGTCTTTATGTCCGTCATGTTGCTTTCCTTGGGGAACTGCTTGTGGATACAGAAGGCGTAGCCTTCGACTTTGCCGTCCTTTTCCGCAACGAAAACGGGTGTTTTGTCATCCGCGATGATTTTTTCGAGCTCCTCGTCCGTATATTTTTTTGCGCCCTTCTTGAAAATGTCGGGGCGGGCGTCGCTATGAACCTTGTGAACCTGAAAAAGAAGCTCGTCTATCCTTTTCATGTCGCCCTTTGCGGCGCGTCTTATGATGATTTCTGCCATTGCTTTTTACCTGACTTGTTTTGAAATAAATTGGCGCACCCGAGCGGATTCGAACCGCTGACCTACCGCTTAGGAGGCGGTC
>DHMB01000041.1:7472-7771 GCA_002405565.1 Clostridiales bacterium UBA4653 | reverse complement strand
GCGCCCTTTGAAAGGTCGAGCATCATTTTTGTGCCGAGGGTTGCATAAAGTCCGAAGTTGACGGTCGGCATGCCGACGGCTTTTTCCATCAGCTTTGAGTCAACCCCGAAGGGGACGCTGCTGCCGCCGATGATGACGAGCTTCGGCTCATCGAGCGAATAAAGGCGGTCGATTTTATTTTCAAGCTCGCCGAGGAAGGTATTTCCGAACTGCGAGGGCAGTCCGAACCCTATCGCGGCGACCGTGCCGAACGGAATCAGCACGCAGAGGAAGAGACAGATAAAACATATCCATGCTTT
>DHMB01000041.1:3310-7378 GCA_002405565.1 Clostridiales bacterium UBA4653 | reverse complement strand
TCAGAACTGGAAATAGATGAAGGAGCTTGCTCCGCCGACGGAAAGAAGCATTATCCATGCGACGGCAACCGCCCAGACGCACCAGACGGTGCTCGTCTTTCCCCTTGTGCAGACGGAAAGCGAATCATCTTCACAGCTTGTGAGAATATCGAATTCGTCGAGGACGATAATCGAAAGAACCGTAACGATAATCGCCGCGACTCCGAGCCCCATTGCGGAAAGCGTTTCGGGCAGGCTGCCCCATGACGTAAACAGTTTTCCGAGGAGCACTCCGAGGTCGGAGAGAGAGTTTGCCCGGAAGAATATCCAAGAGAAGCATACAAGGGCAAACGTGTTTATCCTGCGGAGAATGACAATCGGCGCGCTCTTTGTGTTCACACCGAGCTTTGTCCAGAGCTTTTCGCGCAGGGGATATGTAAGCTCGCCGACGATTCTGTAAACTCCGTGCAGTATTCCCCAGAGGACAAACGTCCAGTTTGCGCCGTGCCAGAGTCCGCTCGCAAGGAATACGACGAAAATATTGAACATATGGCGCGATTTCGAGCACCTGCTTCCGCCGAGCGGGAAATACAGATAGTCGCGAAGCCATGTCGAAAGACTGATATGCCATCTGTTCCAGAATTCCTTTATCGTCTGCGACGTATACGGGCGGTCAAAGTTTTTCATAAGGCGTATGCCCATGACGCGCGAACAGCCGATTGCGATATCCGTATAGCCCGAAAAGTCGCAATAGATCTGTACGGCAAAGAGCATTGACGCGATAACGACGCCGAAGCCCGTTGCGCTTTCGGGAGAGTTGAAAACGGCGTTGACGTATTCGGCAATCAGGTCTGCAACGACTATCTTCTTGAAGAATCCGACGCCCATTTTCCAGAGTCCCGCGCGGGCGTTTTCCGCCGTCAGCTTGTTTTTCTCGCGGAGCTGAGGAATGAGATTTCCGGGACGTTCAATCGGGCCCGCAACGAGCTGCGGGAAGAACGTGACGAAAAGGCAGTAAAGCGCAAAATCCTTTTCAACCTTCTCCGTGCCTCTGTAAACGTCAATCGCATAGGAAAGAGTCTGGAAGGTATAGAACGAAATACCGACTGGAAGAACGAGGTTGAGAGTGAAATCGTATGTGCCGCCGCCCGCCGCTTTTATCGCCCAGCCGAGCGTTTCGGCAATGAAATTATAATATTTGAAGAAGAAAAGCACGCCGAGACAGGCTATCAGCGTTATGACTATACATAGCTTCTTTACGGCTTTTTTCTCCGTTTTTTCGATTATCCGCGCGCAGAAATACGAAACCGCCGTTGTGAACATTATCAGAACGATCAGCTTGTAATTCCAGGCGAGATAGAATATTGCGCTCATAAAGAGCAGGCTTATTCTGCTCCATTTTTTCGGGAGCAGGAAGTAAAGAAGGAGCGTTATCGGATAGAAAATGAGAAATTCCCATGAATTGAAGGTCATTTCGCGCGCCTCCTTTCGATTATTTCACAGAGAAGTCTGACGGCAAGCGTTGCGAGAATGAGCAGGAGCAGATCGCAAAGGCTTCCGCCGAGAAGCAGAAGAACGACCGCCGCTCCCGCCGTAAACACAGCGGAAACAATCGCAAACGCGGCACGTTTCTTCATAAACGCTTCGAGCACCGCAAGCCCGATCGACACCGCTATCAGTATCCATGGCCAGACGGACGTAAAAATTATGTCGTTTTCCGGAAACATATTTTCCCCCTTATTTCCCGAGTTTTTTATTCAGATCGGCGATGACGGTCTCCGTGCGCTTTGCCGCGCCTTCAAGAGTCATATGCCATGCCGAATCGGACATGTATTTATCCTCCATGAGGATGTTGTGATAATCGGAGATGACCTCCGTGCCCTTGTATTTTTCCTTTACGGCGGCTGTGAAGCTGTCCATAAACGTATCAAATGACTTTTCTGCGTCCTTATCCATTGCCGCATAGATGAGCCAGATTTTTATTCCGCGCTCCGCCATTTTCTCCATGACGGACGCCATATAGTCATAGGCGCCCTTTTCAAAGCCCGCAATACATCTTTCAAACGAATAGCTGTATTCGCCCTTATATGACTTTTCCTGATGAGTCCTCGGCTCAATCGCGTCGCCGTATTCGTTGTAATAAGGAATTTTATAATCGGAGGATGACAGCATAAATGCGTCAAACGGCTCCTCCGAGGTCTTGTGCGCCCTTGCGTAAGAGGCAAATGACGAGAAAACCTTTGTATATTTCGAGATATCGACGCTGCGGAAAATGTCATAATGTCCGGACTGGAACTCCCAAGCCCTTATGTGCATATTCGTATATCCCAGAACGTATTCTCCCGCCTCCGGCGCCCAGAGGATTATATCATCCTTATCCAGCACAGAGGAAAGATATTCATAATAGATTGCGGCGGAAATATTTGCGTTCGTGCCGAGGTTGATAATTACATATTCGTCGCCGTATTTTTTCGCAATCGCCGCGCTGTCAAAGCCGTTTATCGAGCCCGACCCGCCGACGATGACAATCAGCTTTTTGCCAGTTGTCTTCGCCCAGATAATGCGGTCGATTTTGTTGTTGCCGTCCGAAACGGCGGCGTAATGGTTGAGCGCCGCGTTTATGCGCAGATTTTTAAGCGACGGACAGTCCGAAAAGCTCTCATCCGTAACAGCTGTCAGCGTATCGTAAATGACAAGCGTTTCAAGAGCCTTACATCCGGCAAAGGCTCCGTCCTCAATCTTTGTGACGGTTTTCGGAATGACAACCCGCGTTATGCCGGAGCCGGCAAATGCGCCTGCGGCAATCCTGTAAACCCCGGCGCCGTCTATACTTTCGGGAATTACAACGGTCGCGCCGTTTCCGCTGTAACCGGTAATCTTAATCCCGCTGTTATCCTTTTCAAAGGTAAATTCGCCGGGCTGAGTCTGCTTTTCCCATATGCAATAAAGCGTGATACCCGTCCCGCCGTTCATTGCGACTCTTGACCCAAGCCCGACAGCCGTTCCGCTGCCGTCCGGCTTTGTATTGTATTCGACGAGCGTATAACCGTCGCGGACAAAATAGTTTTTTTCCGGAAGTGTGTTCGGACATTTATACATAACCGCGGAATATTTCTGAACATATGCGCTTCCGCCGCCTTTAACAGTCCCGCCGTTTGCGTCATACGTTACGGAAAAGCCGTAATTTGCGTAAACAGTCAACTCTTCGCTCAATGTTATAGTGTATTCGGTCTCCTTTGAAAGCAGGAGTGCTCCGCCGGCGACGTCTTTCAGCTTTTTCGCCGTCCGCTTGCCGCCCTCGGTTACGTAGACAGTTACGTTTTCGTTCGGCAGAGCGGAGATTTTTGACCATCCGTCAAACTCCATATCCCCGAACATTTTTATTTTCAGAGTGACCTCTTCCTTCGAGCCGACGCCCTTTTTCACCTCCGCCGTAACGGAGCAGTACGCCGGATTATATACAACGGAGAGATGACGTCCCGCTTTCGCGGTTATGACAGTGTTCTCCCCGGGCTTATCCGAAGGCTCTATCGGTATATCGGGCTTTTTCTCGGTTTCGGTGTTCGATGGGTCGGTCGTTGTTCCGTCCGTCTTACCCGAAGAGCACGCCACGACAAAAAAGCACATCATAATTGCCAATGCAAGACACAGAAATTTTTTCATAAGCGTTTTCCTTTCGGTGAAAAAAGTGTTTTCGCATAATAAGACGACGATTGCCGCCCGATATTTCAAAATTTCTTTGCAAAAACAAGTATATCATAACCGCCTTCCCTTTTCAAGCCCCAGACTTTTCTTTGAAAAGAAACCTTCTTTTCTTCGAGAAGAAAAGAAGGCAAAAGAAGCTTTGGTTATTGGTTTTACGAAGGCTTTATAAAAAACAAACAGAGGTGATTTTTCATCTCTGTTTTTGTTTTGAGCGGATATTTTATTGCCCACACAAACGGGCATTGCAATGTAGGGGACGGGTTGCCCGTCCCGCCCCATCGTCTTTTGCGATTTACAAGACGAGAGGCGCAAAGGAAAAAAGAGCGGAAGCCGCTCCTTATTTGAAAATATAAAGTTTTTTCAAAACAATTATTGAAGTTTCTT
>DHMB01000041.1:190-3251 GCA_002405565.1 Clostridiales bacterium UBA4653 | reverse complement strand
TTTCTTTTCAAAGAAAAGTACGGCGGCGGAGACGGCGGATTTTGTTTATGTGGCGTTCAAAGGTGCCGTCGGAAAGGAGCGCCGCAATGACGTACTGCTCCAAAGCGGGAACAGTGCACGAATAGAACCCGAGCTTTTCGTAAAATTCGTCGGCAAGGTGTTCCGGAAGGAGCATATATCCGACCCTGACTGCGGGGCAAATCGTTTTTGAAAAAGTGTTTATATAAATGACGCGCCCCTCGGCGTCACTTGAAAAAATCGTTTCAAACGGCTTTGCAAAAAGTGAAAATTCGGACTCATAGTCATCCTCAATTATGTATCCTCCGCGCTCGGACGCCCAGCAGAGGTATTCGCTCTTTTTGGACGCCGACGCCGTGACGCCTGTCGGAAAGCTTCTGTAAGGGGTGACATGGATGACCTCCGCGCGCGAGCTCCACAAAGCCTGCGAGCTTATGCCGTCGTCGCAAAGGGAAAGTCCCTCGGTTCTTATGCCCTTTGACGTATAAACCCTTTCGATTTTTTCATATGACGGCTTTTCAACCCCGAAAATTTTGTCACTTCCCAAAAGCTCGGTGACGGTGCCGTAAAGATATTCCGCGCCCGAGCCGATTATTATCTGCTTTTCCGAAACGTCAATGCCGCGACTGCGGAAAAGATAATTTTTAATCGCTGTTTTAAGCTCTGAAAGTCCTGTCCCGGGCGATTTTTTCATGACGTTCTCTCCTCTTTCGCCGAGCACCGTCCGGACGGCTTTGGCATAAACCGAAAACGGGAGATATTCATTTTCCGGAGCCTTGCCGATTGCGGCGGGCTCGCTCTTTACGTCGACTGCGGCGGAGCCGTAAAATTTTTCCGTCGTATATTCGACATAATACCCGCTGCGCGGTCTTGCCGATATATACCCTTCGCTTTCAAGAATTTCGCATGCGTGTTCAACCGTTATCACGCTTACCCCGAGCATATCCGAAAGCGCACGCTTTGAAGGCACCTTCTGCCCGTGTTTTATCGCCCCCGAAACAATATCTCCTTTGACCTTTTCATAAACGCTCATATATTTTTTCATAAAATCTGACCTTATAAAATTATAGTAATCTGGTTATTTCAATAATACCAATTTAATTATATAATAGCCTGCGTAAAAGTCAATATAATAAGGAGAAACTTTATGAAAGAACATGCTTTTTCAACAAGAAAGCTGTGTTATGTCGCGCTGTTCACTGCACTCAACATAATTTTAAGCTCGTTTGGCGTTTCCGTTCCGGGCGGACACCTTTATCTCAATGATATCGTCATCTGCTTTGCGGCACTGATTTTCGACCCGATATCGGCGTTCATCGTCGGCGGTGTGGGCGCGTTCTTCGGCGACCTCATTTTCTATCCGACGCCCATGTTCGTGTCACTTGTGACCCACGGTCTGCAAGCCGTTGTAATTTCGCTCATCGCGGGTAAAAAAGAAAATCTGCCCAAGCTGTGGCGTGCGATACTCGCGGTTTTTGTCGGCGCAATCATAATGGTTACGGGCTATTCCCTCGGCAGAGCATTTATTTACAGCACCCCCGAATATGCAATCATGAAGCTGCCCTATCAGATACTTCAGGCGGCTGTCGGCGCGGTTGTCGGAGTTATTCTTCTTTATGCAACTCCTATCCGCCGTCTGGTTTACAAAGTACCGAAAAACTGAAAAAACGCCTTGCCGATACAGGCAAGGCGTTTTTTATCCGGATTTTATATAAAGTCCTCTTTGAGAAGCTCGTCAATCGCTTTTACAGCCCCCGAAAGCTGCTCGGGTGACGGCAACAGCACCATTCTGAAGTGGTTTGGGGAGTTATAATTGAAGCCGCTGCCCGGAACAAGCAGAATGTGCTTTTCGCGGAGAAGTCTTGCGGCAAAGTCATGGTCATCTTTGACCTTGAAACGGCTGTCTATTCTCGGGAACATATAGAGTGCGCCGTCATTTTTAAGGCATGAAAGAGAATCGACGCTTTCAAGCGCCTCCCATGCCGCGCGACGACGCTCGTAAAGTGTGCCGCCGGGGGCAATTTCCGCCTTTGTGCTCTCGCTGTCCGCAAGTGCGGCGGGAATTATAAGCTGGGGAATTGCGCCCGCGCAAAGTCTGAGCGACATCAGCTTTTCAACGTTGAGACGGAAGCTCTCAAAGCCTTTTTCGGGGCCGCAAAGAGTCATCCAGCCGCTACGATAACCGCAGACATTATGTGATTTTGAAAGCCCGTTATAAGTCACGACAAACACATCGGGCGCGATAACTGCCATCGGGATATGCTTTTTACCGTCGAAAACGAGACGGTCATAAATTTCATCGGAGAAAATCATCAGGTTGTGCTCTCTCGCAACGTCTGCAATTGCGGAAAGGATTTCCGGAGGATAAAGCGCTCCCGTCGGGTTATTGGGGTTGATAACGACGATTGCTTTCGTTCTCTTCGATACTTTCTTTTTCATATCGTCGACATCGGGATACCAATTTGCGCTTTCGTCGCAGTTATAGAATACAGGCACGCCGCCGACCTTCACCGTGCAGTTTGACCAGAGCGGATAGCACGGCATGGGTACAAGAACCTCATCGCCGCTGTCAAGTATTGAAGTAAGGGATATATCTGCAAGCTCGCTTACGCCGTTTCCGACATAAACATCCGTATCGCGCACGCCCTGTACGCCCTTTTCAAGATAATAATCACGGATGGCTTCTCTTGCCGCCTTCATGCCGCGGAAATCGCAATACGGAACGGCTTTGTCCAGATTTTCGATTATCGCTTTTTTGACGCTCTCCGGCCCCTTATGACCGAATATCGCCGGATTGCCCGAATTGAGTTTAAGTATCTTTGTGCCTTCGGCTTCCATTCTCGTCGCCTCTACGTAAAGAGGGCCTCTTATATCGGAATGAACCGCCTCCATTTTCTTTGCGCACTTCATTTTAACTTCTCCCGTTTCTATACTGTTTTTCGTTTATTCGTATTTATCCCGCGCCGCACATTTCGCGCCGCGCAATTTTATATTGTATCACTTTTTCGACATTTGTCAACCTTCTTTTCTTCGAGAAGAAAAG
>DHMB01000041.1:0-124 GCA_002405565.1 Clostridiales bacterium UBA4653 | reverse complement strand
CTTTAGTTATTGGTTTGATAAAATTTTATATCTTCATAAAATGGGAGCTCTCCGTCCTTATTATGATTTTTTCCGTTGTTTTGTTTGAAAATAAAAGCAGACAAAAGAAACTTTGGTTATTGGT
>DHMB01000126.1:480-18911 GCA_002405565.1 Clostridiales bacterium UBA4653 | reverse complement strand
CAAAGTCGCCGCAGTCGGCGCCGCCCTGCGTTGTAAAGCAGGAGTCGTATATTTCGAGAAATTCGCAATTTTCAATCTTACAGTCCTTCGCGCCGTTCCAGAACTCTATAGCGTTGCCGTAACGTATTCTGCGTTCTTTGTTCCATACGCAGCCGCCGATAAAGTCGAAGCGGCAGTCCGAAATCTCAACGTCCGACGGCTTCGTCTGCGCGTAGCCGTGAAGTCCGGAGCAGAGAAAATGCAGTCCCTCAAAGCGGACGTGATTTTTTCCGCCGGCAAGACAGCGACACCCGAAAAGCGCGATTTCGATATCGCCGAATGTCAACGCCGGATTGCCCTCGGAATAAATCAGAAATTCCGAGCCCTGCGGGACGTTATTCTGACAGCCGTAGTCCGAGAACCACCAATCGCCGCTTGCTTTCAGGTCTTTTCTGTCCCACACGAGCGTTCCGAAACTGCGCCCGAAGCCAAGAATGACGTTTCCGGGCTCGCTTCCGAGCTGCACGCGCAGTCGATAGATATTTTTCTCCGTCTCCTCCCAGAGCCATTCGGCGGAGCAGTTTTTCGAGCCGAAAAACTTCGGCGCGGGGCCGTCGCCATAGGCTTTGAAGGTTATCGGCTTTCCCGGCTCTCCGTCGGGAGAGAAAATGCCGCACCTGTATTCGCTGCCGCGGCGGAAATATACGGTGTCGCCCGCAGAGAGAGAAAGACCTGCGTGTGAGGGGAGAGGAGAGGAGGGCGACATGCCGTCGCCGTCGTCAAGTCCCGAAAGGGAATCTATATAATATTCAGCCATGTGAAAAGGCTCCTTTGCTTGTTTTCTAAATTGTACCACCCCTGCGGCGCCGTGTCAAGCGCGGACGGAAAAACGTCCGCGCCGACATTGCGGGGGAGTTCGGCATATTTTAACAAAACTATTGACAGAGACGCAAAACCACGCTATAATCTGATGTATAACACATGATATAAATTACCGATATCAATCGGGCGGACATTAAGAAAGGAAACGTATGGAGAATATAATTGAGATAAATCATCTCTGCAAATCGTTCGGCGACGTGAAAGCGGTTTCCGACCTTTCGCTCCGCGTCAAAACGGGCGAGCTTTTCGCGTTTCTCGGCGTGAACGGAGCGGGCAAATCGACGACGATTTCAATAATCTGCGGTCAGCTCGCAAAGGACGGGGGAGAGGTTTTCGTCTGCGGAAAAAACATTGACAGCGACATGCGCGAGGTCAAAAAGAGTATAGGCGTTGTGTTTCAGAATTCCGCGCTTGACATGGCGCTTTCCGTCCGCGATAATCTCCGCAGTCGCGCCGCGCTTTACGGCATAAACGGAAAGGAATTTACAAAAAGGCTCTCGGAACTTGCCGAACTGCTCGATTTTGAAAAACTGCTGGGAAGAACCGTCGGCAAGCTGTCCGGAGGACAGAGAAGAAGAATTGATATTGCCCGGGCTCTCATTCACCGTCCGCAGGTGCTCATTCTTGACGAGCCGACGACAGGTCTTGACCCGCAGACGAGAAAGCTCCTCTGGAATGTAGTTCAGAATCTCCGCAAGACGGACAACATGACCGTTTTCCTCACAACTCATTACATGGAGGAAGCCGCTGACGCGGATTACGTCATCATTCTGGACAGCGGAAAAATATCGGCAGAGGGCACCCCGCTTGAACTGAAAAACAAGTACACGGGCGATTTTATCACGCTTTATAATCCGACGAAGGCTGCGCTTTCCGAGCTCGGACTTCCTTACGAGACGATAAGAGACGCGGCGAGAATTGCCGTCAAAAACACGGCGGAGGCGACCGCCCTCATAACAAAACACCCCGAAATATTTACGGATTATGAAATAACCAAGGGCAAAATGGATGACGTTTTCCTTGCGGTTACGGGCAAAAAGCTGACGGGAGGTGCAGAAAAATGACAGGACTCTGGAGCCTGACGAGGCGAAACGTCAAGCTGTTTTTCAAGGACAAGGGAATGTTCATTTCGTCGCTTATAACGCCGATTGTGCTTCTCGTGCTTTATGCAACGTTCCTCGCAAACGTATACAGGGACAGCTTTGCGTCGGCTGTTGCCGGAATGAACATAGACGTTACCATTATAGACGGTACCGTAGGAGCGCAACTTATCTCATCGCTTCTCGCCGTCTGCTGTGTGACGGTCGCGTTCTGCTCGAACCTTCTCATGATACAGGACAAGACGAGCGGCGCGAGAGCGGATATAACGGTTTCTCCCGTTAAAAAGTCGACGCTTGCGATAAGCTATTTCCTCGCTTCCGCCTTTGCAACTCTCATCATCGGCTTTGCGGCTCTCGGAGCGGGACTGCTTTATCTTCTCAAAATGGGCTGGTATATGTCTTTTTCGGACGTACTGCTGATGGCGCTTGACGTCTTCCTTCTGACGCTTTTCGGAACGGCGCTTTCGTCCTGCGTCAACTTCCCGCTTTCGACAAACGGTCAGGCGTCTGCCGTCGGGACGATTGTCAGCGCGGGTTACGGCTTTATATGCGGAGCCTACATGCCGATATCGAGCTTTTCGAGCGGACTTCAGAAGGTCATTTCGTTTTTGCCCGGAACGTACGGCACGAGCCTGCTCCGCAATCACGCCCTGCGCGGCGTATATGCCGAAATGGCGAATATCGGTTTTCCGGCGGAGGTTGTCGACAGCATAAAGGACTCAATCGACTGCAACATCTATTTCTTCGGAACGAAGGTCTCCGAAGTTGCGATGTATGCCGTGCTTGCCGGCGCAATGCTGCTGTTTGTCGGCGTTTACGTACTGATGAACGTGCTCAAAAAAGCGAGAAAAAGATAATTTGGGATGCCCCCGCCCGGGGGCATTTTTTGATGATAGCAAAATAAGTCGAGAGATATCTTTCTCAAAGGTGTAAAATGCTTTTCGTAAGGAGGCGATGACGGTGACGGAAGCTATACTCGCGGTTCAGCGTATGCAGGACTATATCAAAGCCAACGCAGAGGAGAAAATAACGACGAAGGGACTTTCTTCTGTCTCATATTATTCTCCGTGGCATTCATACAGGCTTTTCAAAGCGCTTACCGGGCTGACTCCGGCAGACTATGTTCGTCGACTGCGGCTTTCGGGAGCGGCGACGAAATTGAAAGCAGGAACTTGCAGAATAATCGATGTTGCGCTTGAAAGCGGCTATGAAAGCGTCGATGGGTTTACAAGAGCGTTTTTTCACGAATTCGGTTGCACACCCCGCGAATATGCCGAAAATCCGATACCGATAACGCTTTTCGTTCCTTACGGCGTTAAATACAGAAGTCTAAGAAAGGAGAACTGCAATATGGAAAACGTTAAAAGCGTGTTTGTTTCAAGGATTGAAAAACCGGAAAGAAAGGCTTTGGTCAAAAGAGGTGTAAAGGCGAAGGAGTATTTTGAATACTGCGGCGAGGTCGGCTGCGACATATGGGGGCTACTGCTCAGCATGGATTCCCTCTGCGGAGAGCCGGTTTGCCTTTATCTTCCCGAAAAGCTGATAAAGCCGGGAACATCCGAATATGTTCAGGGAGTCGAGGTGCCCATCGATTACAGCGGCAACATTCCCGAAGGGTTCGATATTATCGACCTGCCCGCGGCGGAATACCTGATGTTCACAGGCGAGCCGTTTGAGGAAGAGGATTATTCCGAGGCGATCGCACAGGTCAAAGCGGCGATAAAAAAATTCAATCCTGAGAATATCGGTTTTGAATGGGACAGGGAAAATCCCGTAATCCAGCTTGAACCGATCGGCTCGCGCGGATATATCGAGCTGCACCCGATAAAGAAAGCAAAATAAAAGAAAACAGCCCCTTCTGCTTGTCTGAGGGGCTGTCTTTTTATGTAAACGGCTTAAAGCGCGAAAAAATCTGCGCGGACTCAATTTTTTTGAAAAATTCAAAAATTTTCAAAAAATCAGAACAAAAGTTTGCATTTTTGCGGAAAGTGTGATATAATATGCGCGGAAAGAAATAATGTTTACGTCGGAGAGGGGAAAAGTTCATGGAAAAACTGACCGAACGCGAGCGGAGAGTTTATGATTATATCTGCGAAACCATAGAAAAAAACGGGTATTCGCCGTCCGTCAGGGACATAAAAACCGCGCTCGGAATAAAGAGCACGGCAACCGTCCATTCATATCTCGAACGTCTTGAAAGAAAGGACTATATCCGCAAGGAGCAGGGAAAGAGCAGAACGCTCCGTCTCGGCGGGGAGAGCGAAAGGACGTCGCCCGCAAATGCGCGCGTGCCGGTGCTCGGTCAGGTCGCGGCGGGACTTCCCATTCTTGCGGAGGAAAATTTCGATGGCTTCATAGATTTCTGCCCGACGGCGGGAAGCGATCTGCGGAGCGAGCTTTTTGCGCTTGCCGTCAAGGGCGAGAGCATGATAGAGGCGGGAATTATGGATGGGGATTACGTCATTGTGAACCGCACAAGCTATGTCGAAAACGGGGATATCGCCGTCGTGCTTATAGGCGACGAGGCGACCGTCAAGACATTTTATAAAGAAAACGGGGTGTTCCGGCTTCAGCCCGAAAACAAAACGATGAAACCGATAATAGCAAAAGAGGTCTATATCCTCGGAAAGGTAATTGCAAACGTACGTTATTATGAGTGACATCAAAAACAGATTTTATGCGTCCACGGGAACGCTGGTGGGCAGAGAAAACAATTTCGATTACGGCGTTATCATAAGAAATGCAAAGAGCATAAAGGCGGACGGCCTTGAGCTTATGATGCTCAAAGCCTGGTACGGAAGGCTTGACGAAATAGCGAAGGCACTTGCCGACGCGGGGCTCTATACGCCCGTCATCCATTTTGAAAAGGAAATCGGCGTTATGCTGGCAGAGGGCGACCCGCAGGTAAACGAGGCGGCGCTTGAGCTGTTCAGGGAGAACGCGAGAATGGCGAAAATGATCGGCGCTAAAAAAGCTGTGTTCCACCTCTGGGGCGGGCCGAAATCCGACGGAGCCGTCGACGGTTCGATCGAGCTTCTGCCGCAGATGAAGGAGATATGCGAGGCGGCGGGAACGGAGCTTCTGATAGAAAATATCCCCTGTGTTTATAACGATCCGCTTTCGATATGGGAAAAGATATATTCGAGAATTCCCGATATGGGCTTCATTTTCGATACGCGCTTCGGCAAATTTCACGATCAGTATATGGATATTTTCGCAAGTCCGACATGGAAGAACGTAAAACATATGCATGCAAGCTCATTCCTCGGCGCAAAGAACGAATGGGGACTTATCCGTCCGATACTTCAGCCGGGCGAGGGAAAGGTCGATTTCGACCATCTCATCTCCAATATGCCGCATTATGAGGAGAGCGTGACGCTTGAATCGCCCGTTATTGCGGAGGACGGCAGCGTCGACATTGCGACGCTAAACCGTTCGCTTGATTTCCTGCGCGAAAAATTCGCGCTTTACCGTCCCGACCTTAAATAATGTTTGAATAAAATGCAAACTTTCTCCGCGGACGGTTGAACGAGCTGGCGCTCCGTGGTATATTGAAAAAAATAAATGCGAAAGAGAAGAAAATGAAAAGAACAGTTGGTTTTATACTGCTTGTCGCAATGACAGCCGCCCTTCTTTGCGGTTGCGGCTTCAATTATGACAAAGAAGACCTTTCAAAATACGTCGACCTTGCGGATTACGAAAATTTCACCTTTGCGGACTTTGAAAAAAGATACGAGGAATACCGCAAGTATCTTGCGGAACAGATAAAGAGCAACGATTATACGTTTGCCATAGACGACGGATTTTCCGTCGACCTGTCCGTTACGGCGGAGATAATTTCCGAAGCGGCGTCCGAGGACGGCACAACGACGACCGTCTCCTATACGCGCTATGAAAAATGGTGCTTTGACGGCGACGACAAATGCGTCGAGGACTATTGTCTCGGCAAGGATCCCGCAAATCAGAAGTTTGACAACGGTCTGCATTATGACATAAAGGACGTTTCGGACGGATATGAAGCGGAAAGAGAAGTTTCCATCGACAAGCCGTTTTCTTTCACAATGACGGTTCCTTCGTCATACGAAGATGACACCGTCGCCGGAAAGCCCGTGCGTTTCACGGTGACCGTCACAGATGTGCTCCCCGGCACGGCGGAGGACGAGATATATTCCGAAATAAACGCGTTCTTTGAAAAATGCGGCTACAAAAAAGACAAATCCGAGATGGGAGACTGGGTCGTCATTGACTTCACGGCGACCGTCGACGGAAAGGATTTCGACGGCAACAAAGCCGAGGATTATAAGGTTCGCATAGGCGGGGGATACTTCTTTGAAAGCCTTGACAGCAGCCTTATCGGGCGCAGCGCGGGAGAAACATACGAGGTCGAGGTGACATTCCCCGAAAAATACGAGGATACGTCAATCGCGGGCAAAAAGGCGAAGTTTTCGATAACGGTCAAAGAGGTGTATAACACGGACGAGACCGTCAGAAAGAACACGGATTTCGCCGATTATTACGAGCTGAAAAACGCGCTCCGCGTCATAAACTATATGAAAAACAAGATGATGGACGTCATCGTCGAGGAGTCGACAATCAAGGAGTATCCGAAGTCGCTTCTGACGCAGTATGAAAAGCTCTATGAGGACGAAATCGCGTCGACCGTTGCAAATGCCGCCGCAAAATACGGCGTTTCGGAGGACGAGGCGAAAAAGCTCGTCTACGGAAGTGCCGCCGCGGCTGACGAATACGTCAAGTCGAGCGCGGAGAAGTCGGCAAAGGAAGCGCTGATAACGCACGCCGTCAAAAAGTCGCTCGGAATCGAGTATACAAACAGCGACTACAAAGAGGATCTGAAAAATTATCAGCTCTACATTCTTTACACGACGGGCTACAATGTCACAGCGAGCGATATCGAGTCGGTCTACACAAGAGACGCGCTGAAGATACAGTTTATCTATCAGACGTGCAATCAGAAGCTCTGCGAGGTCGCTCTTCCGAAGGACACCCCGCAGATACCGGGACAATAAAAAAATATAAAAGTGCTGCGGAGCCTCCGCGGCACTTTTTTGTTGCAAAAACGTTAATTTTCGATAAACATATGGAAATTACCGTCAGAGTATGATATAATATATTTCAAAGCTAAAATAGATTACTATGCTCCGCGGCAGCGGAAATAAAAAATATACAAAAAAGGACATCAGAAGGACAGTAAAATGAAAGTAGCAAACGAAGTAGTAAACAAAGTGACTTTGCCGTGCATACCCACGCGCGCCATGGTTGCTTTTCCGAAGATAGCACTCAATCTTGAAATAGGCAGGGACGCCTCAAAGGCGGCGTGCGACGCCGCTCTCGGAACGGACGGTCTTGTGATTCTCGTGTGCCAGAGGATGGCTCCGATTGAGTCGCCCAAAAAAGAGGATCTTTATACCGTCGGCGTTACGGCGAGAATAAAACAGCTCGTAAAAGAGGAAAAGGGAATATACCGCGCGCTCATCGAGCCGATTGAAAGAGCCGAGATAACCGACTTTTATCACGTCGGAAAGCACATGGTCGCAGAGGCGCTTGAAAAAAGCGTGACATATTACGGCGACCCGATTGAAGAGGCGGCTTTGCTGAAAAGCATAAAGGCGTCGGTTGCGGATATTTCAATGCTTTTCCCGAAGTTTTCGGAGGACGTTTATTCAAACGTCAGCAATGCAAACGACCTTTCGCTCCTCTGCGATTTCGTATCGTCGAACATGGTTGCGGAGGTTGAAAGCTGTCAGCGACTGCTTGAAACCTTCGATCCCGCGCAGCGCGCCCTCGCGCTTCTCACCGAGCTCGAAGAGGAAAAGCAGATAATGCGCGCGGAGGCAAAGATAAACCGCAAGGTTCATGAAAGAATGGACAAAAATCAGCGCGATTACTTTTTGCGCGAGCAGATAAAGGCGATAAAGAGCGAGCTCGGCGAGGATGAAGAATTCGACGATGACGATCTTGCCGAATATCACGAGAAAATAATGCGCGCAAATCTTCCGGAGGAAATGCGCGAAAAGCTCATAAAGGAGCTGAAGAAGCTCTCGAAAATGCCGTTCGGTTCAGCCGAGGGCGGTGTGACAAGAAACTATATAGAAACCTGCCTTGAAATCCCCTTCGGAAAGGAAACGAAAGACCGTATCGACATTGCACATGCGAGAAAAATACTCGATGAAGATCATGACGGACTTGATGACGTAAAAACGAGGATAATCGAATACCTCGCGGCGCTGAAGCTGAATCCGGGACTGAAAAATCAGGTGTTGTGCCTTGTCGGGCCTCCCGGAACGGGAAAAACGTCCGTTGCTTCGTCAATCGCAAGGGCGATGAACAGGAAGTTTGTCCGCATTTCGCTCGGCGGCGTGCGTGACGAGGCGGACATCCGCGGCCACAGAAAGACATACATCGGCTCAATGCCGGGCAGAATAATCAATGCGCTGACGCAGGCGGGGGCGATGAATCCGCTCATTCTCATGGATGAGGTCGACAAGCTCACGCGCGATTCGCACGGCGATCCCGCGTCGGCACTTCTTGAAGTGCTCGATACGGAGCAGAACAAGACCTTCCGCGATCATTTCATCGAAACGCCGATCGACCTTTCGGATTGTCTTTTCATCACAACCGCAAACACCCTTTCGACCATCCCCCAGCCGCTTATCGACAGAATGGAGATCGTCGAAATGAAGATATATACAAGGGCGGAGAAGTTTTCGATCGCCCGCCATCACCTCATTCCGAAGCAGGAAAAACGTCACGGCCTGAATGGCAGAACGCTGAAAATCGACGATGACGCGCTTTATGCGATAATCGACGAATACACTGCAGAGGCGGGTGTGCGTCAGCTTGAAAGAATGATTGCGAAATGTTGCCGCAGAGCCGCAAAGGAAATCGTCTGCGACGGGAAAAAGTCTGTCCGAGTAACGATGAAGAACCTTTCGGACTACGTCGGCACGGAGAGAATGACAAAGGATAAAATCCTTCCGGAAAGCGAAATCGGCACGGTCTGCGGAATGGCATATACGGAGCTCGGCGGCGAGATAATGCGTATTGAGGCGCTCTCGCTTGACGGCGCGGGGAAGGTCGAACTGACGGGCAGTCTCGGAAACGTTATGAGAGAGTCCGCGCAGGCGGCGATGAGCTTTGTCCGCTCGCGTGCGGAAAAGCTCGGTATCGACCCCGATTTTTACAGGAAAAAGGATATACACATTCATTTCCCCGAGGGCGCAGTCCCGAAGGACGGCCCCTCCGCCGGAGTTGCGATTGCGATTGCGATAATCAGCGAGCTTACGGGAATCGCCGTCCGCCGAGACGTTGCGATGACGGGAGAAATTACGCTCCGCGGCAGAGTGCTTGCGATAGGCGGTCTGCGCGAAAAGACGATGGCGGCATATCTTGCGGGCGTGAAAACCATAATCCTGCCCGAGGAAAACCGTAAGGACGAAAACGAGATTCTTCCCGAGGTGAAGGAGAATGTTGAAATAGTTTACATATCGCACGCGGACGAGGCAATAAAACTCGCGCTCTGCGCAGAGCCGAAAGCCGCCGAAAAATCAGTCGGGACGGAAGAAAAAACGGAAAAAACATACATTTCCGCAGGCGAAAGCCACAGCGCCGCAGCGACGATAGAGGCGGGAGCCGCAGAATAAAAAAAGACGGGAGAAAACGATGAAATTCAACCTTGCAAAAGCGGAGTTTGCACTCTCCGCTGGCAGAGCAAATCAGTTTCCGCGCGACGGCAGACCGCAGATCGCGATGTCGGGGCGCTCGAATGTCGGCAAGAGCTCGCTGATAAATACGGTTCTCGGAAGAAAAAAGCTGGCGAGAACGAGCTCCGAGCCGGGAAAGACGATAACCGTCAACTTTTACGACATAGACAAAAAATTCTATCTTGTCGACCTGCCGGGCTACGGCTACGCAAAGCGCTCGGAGTCCGAAAAGAGGGTCTGGTCGTCGCTGACAAACGGCTATCTTACAGGCGACTGCGCTCCGTCGCTCGTGCTTCAGCTTGTCGACCTCAAGGTCGGCCCGACGGGTGACGACTGCATGATGTTTGACTGGCTCGATAAGTCCGGAATACCTTATGTAATCGTCGCGACGAAGGCGGATAAGCTCAACAAGACGGACAGAAAACGTAATTTTGAAGCCCTCTGCGACCATCCTCTTCTGAACCCTCCGATGGCGGCGGAGAAAATAAAAGTGATTGCCTTTTCATCGCTTACGGGCGAAGGAAAGGACGACGTCATCTCCGTTATATCGGAGCATCTGAAATAAACAAAGGAGTTCGAGCTTATGCTTATTAACCTGATACAGGGACTCATCAGCGGGCAGGACAGCTTCAAAAGCGTTCTGATACAGTTGCTGATAACGATACCGATTGTGCTTATATCGCTGACCGTGCATGAATTTTCGCACGGCTACGCTTCATACCTTCTCGGCGACAATACGGCGAGAAACTACGGCAGACTGACGCTCAATCCCTTAAAGCACCTTGACCCTATCGGCACGATATGTATGCTTCTTTTCGGTTTCGGTTGGGCAAAGCCGTGCCCCGTAAACCCCAGATACTATAAGCACCCGAGAAGCGGTATGGCGATAACAGCCGCGGCGGGCCCGCTTTCAAACATAATTCTGGCGTTTCTTAATGTTATATTCATGAACCTTGTCGGGATAATACCCATGAGTATGGGGGGATATACTGTTACGGTAAGCTATCTGGCAAGTCTGTTGCCAGATACCATTGGCCCATATTGGGTCTTGGGGATTGACGGAGTTGGCTTTGGAGTTATGGTTGTCGGAGTTGCATATCTCTTTTTCTACCTGATGTCTCTTATGAATCTTTATCTCGCCGTGTTCAACCTCATTCCCGTTCCTCCGCTTGACGGTTCGAGAATCGTTTATATCTTCCTGCCGACAAAAATCTATTTCGGCATAATGAAGTATGAAAGATATATCCAGATTGCGCTGCTTGTCCTTCTTTACCTCGGCGTGTTTGACGGTACAATCGGCTGGGTTGCGGACAAAATCTTTTACGGAATGAACTGGCTCATAACCCGTATACCGATTTTCGGATAATCAAAAGACAGGAGAAAAAGCAGTTGGAGCTTGTGTTCAAAACGGAGAAATACGAAGGCCCGCTTGACCTTCTCCTTTCTCTGATTTCAAAAAATAAAATGAGCATTTTCGATATACGCATATCGGAGCTTTTTGAGCAGTATATGGCGTATGTTGACGAAATGCAGAAGCTCGATATGGAGATAGCGGGCGAATTCATCACCATGGCGGCGGAGCTTATGTATATAAAAAGCAAAATGCTCCTTCCAAAGCCCGAAGAAGAGGATCCGAGGCAGGAGCTTGTCCGCAAGCTGATGGAATACAAGACGGCAAAGGAAGCGGCGAAGCTGCTTTCGGAGCGTGAGAGCGAATTTGCCGGCAGATTTGAAAAGGACACGGACGAGATAAAGCCGTCGTTTGACGATAACGTCCGCATGGATTCCGCATTGCTTTCCGCCGCGCTTGCAAAGATCTTCATCCGCGACGCGGAGAGAAGAGAAGCGGAAAAGCTCGCCCCGATGGAGGCGATCGCGCCGATGGTGAGAAGAAAGGTTGTTTCCGTCAGCGGAAGGGTAATGTTTATCATGCGAAAGATGTACAGAAGGGGCTCCGTGCATTTTGAAGAAATATTCGAAGGCGCCGAGGGGCGTTCGGAGATAATAACGATATTTTATGCTCTGCTTGAACTCCTTCGGACGGGCAGGGTGACGATGAAAAGAGCCGAAGGCGATGTCGACGGAACAAATATAATTCTGGGCTTGAGTTATGCTCACGCCCGTGACGAAAAGAGCGGAAGTGAAACCGATGAATGACGAAAAAATACTGACAACGAGCGAAATGAAGCGCATAATCGAGGCGGTGCTCTTTGCCGCGGGACACCCCGTTACCTTTGCGAAGCTGGCGGAGGTTATGGGCGTGGACGAGGAGACGGCAAAGAACGTTGTGCTTGAATATAAGGACGAATACGAGGGCGATTTTCCCCGCGGAATTCAGCTTCTTGTGCTCGGAAAGGCTTGTCAGCTCGTGACAAAAGAGGCATTTGCGGACTATGTCAAGGCTGCGCTCGGCATACGCGACGGAGGAAACCTTTCGCGCGCGTCGCTTGAAACGCTTGCGATAATCGCATATAACCAGCCCGTGACGCGCTCGTATATCGAGCAGGTGCGCGGGGCGGACAGCTCGTATTCCGTCGGCGTGCTTTCCGAAAGGGAGCTCATCGAGGAGGTCGGACGGCTTGAAGTGCCCGGCAGACCACGACTTTACGGCACTACGGAAAAATTCCTCCGCATATTCGGGCTTTCGTCGATAGAGGAGCTTCCGCCGATAAAAACATCGACGGGCGAGAGCCTATGACGGCGCTGATAATCATCGGCGCGATCCTTCTTGTCATTGCTCTGATACTTTTTCTTCCCGTCCATGTGACGGCGGTCATACGCGACAACGCGGCGGTCTTTTTGCGGATTCTTTTCATAAGAATAAAGCTGTTTCCCATGAAGGAAAAGCCGGAAAAGAAGGAAAAAAAGAAAAAGCAAAAAGCCGCAGAGAAGAAAAAATCCGAAAAGAAGGAAGAGAAAAAGGAGAAGGAAAAGCGGAGTATTCCGGAGCTTATCCATTCCGTTGCGGACGTGCTCTCTGTTTTTCTCAGACAGTTTTCAAAGCACGTTAAAATCAGAGTTTTGCGGTATAAAATAATAATAGGGACAGGCGACGCCGCAAAAACCGCTCTGCTTTACGGCGCGACGGAACAGGCGACGGCATATCTGTTTACCGCGCTCGGCGAAAACATAAATTTCGCTTTTTCAAAGAAAAATTCGCTTGTATGGGTTGACTTTACGAGCGAAAAGACCGTGGCGGACGTTAGGATTGACATCAGCATAAACGTTTTCGGCGCGCTTGCGATGGTATTGCCGACCTTTATGGCATATGTCCGCAATTTCGGCATGCCGAAGCCCAAAAATGAAGATAAAACCCCATCGGAGAAGGCTCCGGGAAAGGAATAAAACACATGGAAGAAAACAAAATCAGCGATCTTTTCTCATCAACGCTTGACAGCGTAAAAAACGTTGTCGACTCAAACACCGTTATGGGCTCGCCGATAGTCACGCCATCGGGCACGACGATCATCCCCGTTTCAAAGGTTTCCGTCGGCTTTGTCGGCGGCGGGACGGACTTCGGTTCAAAGAAGGATGATAAAAAGAACTTCGGCGGCGGAGGCGGCACGGGCGTTTCGGCAACTCCGATAGGCTTTGTTTGCGTAAATGCCGAAGGCGACGTCAAATTTATCAGCATTGACAATCCCACAGGCGGAGACGGTCTTTCCATGGGCGAGATTGCCGAGCAGGCAAAGGGAATTATCGGCAAGATAAAGGAATTCATCGACAAAAAGAAAGCCGAAAAAGCCGAAAAGAAAGCGGCGGAGGAAGAAACTCCCGAAACGGAAGAAACAGCCGTGGAGGACGCCGAATAAAAAAGCGGAAAACCGCACATCATTTATAAAAAAATGAAGGCGGTTCTTTATGAAAACTAAAATTTTGGCGGCGGCTCTGTGCTTTGCGGTTCTTATGTCGACTGCGACATATGCGGCGCCGTCTCCCGGCGATTCGGCTCGGGCGTCCGTTGTGATCGAGGCGGAGTCGGGCAATATCATATTTGAAAAAAACGCGCACGAAAGAAAAGGCCCCGCGAGCACGACGAAAATCATGACGGCGCTTGTTGCCCTTGAAAACGGCGACCCGGAGGAGATTGTAAAAATCGACGCCCGTTCCGTCGGGACGGAAGGGTCGAGCGCATATCTTTGTGCAGGGGAGAGCGTCAGACTTTCAGACCTGCTTTATGCAATGATGCTCGGCTCGGCAAACGACGCCGCGGCGGCGATAGCGTATCATATAGGCGGCAGTACAGAAGGCTTTGCCGAAATGATGAACGCGCGGGCGGCGGAGCTCGGTCTTTCCGATACGCATTTTGAAAATCCTCACGGTCTTGACGGGGAAAGTCATTATACCTCGGCATACGATCTTGCCATGATAGCGCGCGAGGCTCTGAAAAACGAAAAATTCAGGGAAATCGTTTCGACAAAAACGAAAGCGATAAAACTCTCGGACGGAAATGTTTCCCGCGTTTTCAGAAATCATAACAGACTTCTTTTTGAGTACGAGGATATAATCGGCGTCAAAACGGGGTTTACGAAAAAGTGCGGCAGGACGCTTGTTTCAGCCGCTGAAAGGGACGGGGTGACCGTCATCTGCGTGACCCTTTGCGACGGCGACGACTGGCGCGACCATCGCAGGCTGCTTTCCGCCGGACTTGATCTTTATGAAAAGGTCACGCTTTGCGAAAGCGGTGAAATGGAAAGCACGGTTCACGTCTGCGGCGGGGAAAAGGTGAGCGTCAGGGCTTCGTGCAAAGACGGGCTTGCGGTGACTCTGCCGAAAGGTCACGGGAAGATAACGTCGTCCGTGTCGCTTCCGCCGTTTGTATATGCGGGCTTTGACGCGGGAAAAGAGCTTGGCTTTGTCACCTTTTATCTTGACGGCGAGCCGATCGGAAAAGTGGCTCTCACGGCGGACGAAGGGTGCGCCATAAAACAGAGAAAGAAAAATATATTCGGGAAATGAGACAGTGGAAAAGATAAGAATTTCAAAATACCTTTCCGAGCAGGGGATAATGTCGCGCCGGACGGCGGACGAGGAAATCTCTGCGGGAAGGGTTACGGTAAACGGCAGAAAAGCGGTGCTCGGGGAGAAGATTGACCCGGAGAGCGACGTCATTCTATATAAAGGAAAGCCCACCGGCGGCGAGGTCAGGAAGATCTGCATAATGCTCAATAAGCCGAGAGGCTACGTCACGACAATGGAGGACGAGCGGGGCAGAAAATGCGTTGCCGACCTTGTTGCGGATGTCGGCGTGCGGGTTTATCCGATCGGCAGGCTTGACAGGGACTCCGAGGGGCTCCTGCTCCTGACAAACGACGGCGAGCTTGCGAATATGCTCACTCATCCGAAATATCATAAACCGAAGGTCTATAATGTGAAGGTGCGGGGCACGGTCGACGAAAAAACAATTGAGCGACTGCGCCGCCCGTTCAATATAGACGGTTACATAACAAAGCCCGCAGAGGTGAAAAGGCTGGGCGAGACCGACGGGATAACGTCGCTTTCGATAAGGCTTTTCGAGGGCAGAAACAGACAGATAAGAAAAATGTGCGATAAATGCTCGCTCGGGGTTACGGAGCTGCGTCGCGTTTCGATAGGCGAGATAAAGCTCGGCGAGCTTCCGACGGGTAAATGGAGAATGCTTGACCGCGCTCAGGTGGACAAGCTGAAAGGGGTGAAATGAATGCTGAAAATCAAGCCCATAAGAGAAAAATCGGAGCAGGAAAGAATGTGCTCGCTGTGCGGAGTCGAATATAAGGAAAGTCACATGGCATACGGCGCATATGAAAATGAAGTTCCGCTCGGCGTCAGCCAGTTTATCATAGAGGGCGGGGCGGGTTATATAAGCGAATTTGCGCCTGTTACCGGCACGTTTGACGACGAGGCGATGTTCATCCTCGGAAGAGGAGTTGAAAACTTTATAGACAGCGTCGGCGCGCATGACGCATATTACGGCGGCGAGGACACGGCGTTCGTCCGCTCGCTCGGTTTTTCGGAAAAGGACGGCAAATTATATATGGATCTTTCCGCATTTTTTGCAGACCCGTGCAAAAATAAAAAATAGCGGTTTACAAACGGATTGCTTTTTGATATAATATAAACATGAAAGCCGATATCGGCGGAAGGACGTAACAAAATGATAATAAGACTTGAAGAAGCAAAATACAAATTGCAGGGGCTGGAGGAGGCCGTCAAAGAGCTTGGCTCCGCCCTTAAAATAGACAAACTCCGCGAGAGCGCAAAGGCGCTTGAGGAGAAGACCTTTGAGGCAAACTTCTGGGATGACCAGGAGAAATCCGGCGCGACATTGCAGGAGCTGAAAAGGACAAAGGACAAAATCGAGGCATATGAAAAGCTCTGCCGTCGCATTGAAGACTCGCTCACTCTTGCCGAAATGGGCATTGAGGAAAACGACGAAAGCGTCTGCGACGAGGTTGACGCCGAGGTCAAGGATCTTGAAAAGAGCATAGAATCGATGAATATCGAAACCTTGCTTTCGGGCCCCTATGACAGAAACAACGCTATTCTCTCGTTCCATCCGGGTGCGGGCGGTACGGAGGCGCAGGACTGGGCTTCAATGCTTTACAGAATGTATACCCGCTGGGCGGAACGTCACGGATATACCGTAAAGCTGCTTGACTGGCTCGACGGAGACGAAGCGGGACTGAAAAGCGCAACGATACTTATCGAGGGCACCAATGCCTATGGCTATATGAAGAGCGAAAACGGCGTGCATCGCCTTGTGCGCATATCTCCGTTTGACGCTTCGGGCAGAAGACACACGTCGTTTGCCTCCGTTGAGGTCACGCCCGAAATGGACGATGACGACAGCATCGTCATAAAGCCCGAGGACATCGAGGTCACGGCGCACCGTTCAAGCGGAGCGGGCGGTCAGCACATCAACAAAACAGACTCCGCAATAAGAATCGTTCATAAGCCGACGGGAATCGTTGTCGGCTGTCAGACAGAGCGCAGTCAGCTCCAGAACAAGGAAACGGCGATGAAAATGCTCCGTTCCAAACTCGCGGAGATAAAGCGTCGCGAAAATCTTGAAAAGATTGACGATATCCGCGGCGACAAATCGAATATCGAATGGGGCTCGCAGATACGCTCATACGTCTTCATGCCTTACACTCTTGCAAAGGACAACCGTACAGGCTTTGAGGACGGCGACATAAATGCCGTTATGGACGGCGAAATCGATGAGTTCATAAACGCATACCTCAAAAGTATAGCGTGAAAATAATTATTTTGAAGGGAGATTTTCATCATGATGAAAAACAAAAAATTTCTTGCAGGCTTTGTAATGGCCATTGGCTCTTTTGTATCGCTTATCACATCCGTGATAATGTTCGCGAATAAGAAAAAAGAGCTTGGCGGTTTCTTCCTCGGACTTGGCGTCGTTTCCGGCGCAATCGGCTCATTTATGCAGTTTGAAAGCAAGAGCGCAGAGCTTCTTTCCGATGCATGCGGTTGCGGCGACCCTAACTGCGAGGACTGCTGCGGCGAAGAGCCCGAAGAGCAGGAAGATTGCGACATCGACGAAGGCGACCTTTTCGCCCGCGACGAAGAAGCCGAATAATTTCATCTTACAAAAAATACCGCTCCGATCGGAGCGGTATTTTTGTTTTGAAAAATTCAGTTATGACTTGCTTTTTATATATTCGTCAATCGCCTTTGCGGCTGTCTTTCCCGCGCCCATGGCGAGAATGACGGTTGCCGCGCCGGTTACGGCGTCACCGCCCGCAAAAACGCCCTCGCGGGTCGTTCTGCCGTTTTCATCGGCTACTATACAGCCCCTGCGGTCGGTTTCAAGGCTTTCCGTTGTGTTTTTGATCATGGGATTGGGCGAAGTTCCGATTGCGATGATAACGCAGTCGGCGGGGAGGGAATATTCGCTGCCCTCAATCGGCACGGGGCTTGCGCGCCCGCTTTTATCAGGCTCGCCGAGGCGCATTTTCTGAAGGGTGACAGAGCATACGCTCCCGTCCTCGCCTCCGGAGATTGCAACCGGCGTGCAGAGCATTGAAAACTCAATGCCTTCCTCCTTTGCGTGGTGAACCTCTTCTTTCCTTGCGGGAAGCTCGTTTTCAGTCCTGCGGTAAACGACTGTAACCTCCGCGCCGAGCCTCTTTGCACATCTTGCGGCGTCCATCGCGACGTTGCCGCCGCCTGAAACGATGACCCTTTTCCCCGTGAAAACGGGAGTTGCGGAGTCGGACTTATACGCGCCCATAAGGTTTATTCTTGTCAGAAATTCGTTTGCGGAATAAACGCCCTTGAGGTTTTCTCCCGGTATGTTCATAAAGCGGGGCAGACCTGCGCCGGAGCCGATGAACACGGCTTCAAAGCCGAAGTCATCAAAGAGCTCGTCTATTGTAAGCGTTTTGCCGATTACGGTGTTTGTCATGATTTTTACGCCCAGAGCGCGCAGACCGTCAGTCTCGCTCTTGACAATGCTCTTCGGCAGACGGAATTCGGGAATACCGTAAACAAGCACGCCGCCTGCGGTGTGCAAAGCCTCGAAAACCGTGATGTCATAGCCCATTTTCGCAAGCGCACCGGCGCATGAAAGTCCTGAAGGCCCGGAGCCGACGATTGCGACCTTATGCCCGTTTGACGGAGGCAAGGATATGCTTTCCGTTTTTTCGGCGTGACGGTCGGCGACGAAGCGTTCCAGCTTGCCGATGGCGACGGGTTCTCCCTTCGCTCCGCGCACGCAGTTGTGCTCGCATTGCGTTTCCTGCGGGCA
>DHMB01000126.1:0-417 GCA_002405565.1 Clostridiales bacterium UBA4653 | reverse complement strand
GGGCAGACTCTGCCGCAGACCGCCGGCAGCGAGCTTGACTTTGATATCACCTCATATGCGCCGTCAAAATCGCCCTGTGCGACTTTGGCGATGAAGGAGGGGATATCTATCCCGACAGGGCAACCGTGCGTGCAGGGCTTCGTTTTGCAGCCGAGACAGCGCCTCGCCTCTGCCATAGCCTGCTCCTCCGTATATCCGAGAGCAACCTCCGAAAAATTCTTGTTGCGGACATTCGGTTCCTGCTCCGCCATTCTGTTTTGTACCTGCGACATATCAGCCATTTTCTTCACCCCTTTTCAGAAGGTTGCAAACCTTTTCATCGCACCGCTTTTCAAACTCGCGGTACATTGAGTTTCGCTTCATTACTTCGTCAAAATCGACGAGATGACCGTCAAAATCGGGGCCGTCGACGCAGGC
>DHMB01000018.1 GCA_002405565.1 Clostridiales bacterium UBA4653 | reverse complement strand
ACGCAGAATAAAATGCATATGAAAACAGCACCCGCGAGGGTGCTGTTTTCCATCAACACTTATTTCTTCTCTGCGGACGCTTTGTCATTTTCCCGCTTCCCGTTTTTCCTCGGGCTCTTCATGACGGAAAATTTCATTGCGTCACAGTTTCTTTCCCATTTCGATTCTCACCTCGTGCCGTCCGGGATCTTCGTTTGAGTAAGCATACAGGTCAAAACCGATAATTTCAAAGCCGTTCTTTTTATAAAACGCGATTGCCGCTTCGTTACATGACTGCGTTTCAAGAACAATCATCCGTGCACCGGAGCTTTTCGCCTCCGCCGTTATAGTCTCCATGAGTCTTGTCCCGATTCCGCCTCTGCGTTCCGAGGTTTCAAATGTACATATATTGCTGATTCTAAAACGCTTGTTCCAGCTTTCCGGCGAACCTTCAACATATCCTATAAGCTCTTCCCCTTCAAACGCGCCGAACGCAACCGGAGCTTCGAGCCATTCTCCGAAAAACACATCGTCAAACGATTTTTCGGCAGGCGCCTCAAACGGCACATAACGCACGAAAAAGCCGTCCTCCGACGTTCCTATGTCATAATAGCCGTTTGTTATATATCGGGCGGTGAATTTCTTCCCCGCAAAAAGCGCCTTATTCATCGACCTTATTTCCATACTCCGCCACCTTCTCTTCTTACTTTCCCTGCGCAGTTTACAGTTTTCTTACGTACATTTCCTCCACCGCTCCGAAGGAATTATTTTGTCGAAAGCCGCCTTCCAGCTTTCTGTCTGTATGTGAGCAAGGTGTTTTTCATCGCCGCGCCCCGCGCGTCTGATGTTGACCATTTCCCCCTCTCTTTCCGAAAGTCATTACAAAAGTCATTTCAAGCCCGCAAGCGCAAGAAATTTCTTATCCGACTGTATCGCATTAGTTACAAATTTTCCATCGCGGAACAGCGCATAGGTCGTGACGGGAGCAGGGACGCTTTGCGCCTCTTCCCTGCTTGTTATATGGATGACTCTGAGCGGAATTCCGTTTTCCTTTGCAACTTCCTGCACCCGCGGCACCCAGTAATAAGTAAACGGGCACTGATCGGTATAATAAAGCACAAAGCCTTCTCCGTCCGCTGTCGGGTGCTTTGCGCAGTCTTTGAACTTCGGCGGTTCGGCGCCCGGATCAAACGGAAGATACATAAGGTTTATCCCGCAGTCCGACACGTCGGCGACGGTAAAGCCTTTATACGCCATATATTTCGGGTCGGAAAGGAATTCTCTTTTCCTGCCCTCTGCGGAAAGAATACACACGCCCTTTTTGCCCTGCGATTTTGCGTTGCGGATACATTCGGAAAGCAGGTCGTTTGAATATCCGTGCCCCTTCATTGCCCCCGCAATCCACAGGCAGTTGATATAAATATACCCGTCGGCATCAATCGGCACCCATGCATTTTCAGCCGGAATATATTCGATGAAGCATTTGCCGCGCTCCTCGCTGCGGTAAAAGACGAGCCCGTCGTCAAAACGATTCTTCATCCATTCCTTTTTTGCAACGCTCTGACTGCCCGACATGGCGCAACAGATGTGTTCTTTATCAATATTGTCCTTTGTGATTCTTATATAATTCATTTCGCACCTTCCCCGATGAGCTCCGAAGGCGCAATGCGCTCCCTCGGATAAATGCCGCGACGTCTGTGTCCGCCGCTTCGCGTTTTTCTTTTCCGTCTCACCGTTTTACAAAGCTTTATTGAGTATCACTTACGCGTATTATAATTTTCTGCTGCTCGGTTGTCAAGAGGGGGCAAAAAGTTTTTTCGTCATATTGGGTAATTTTCACTTGACTTCAATAATTTTCAATGTTAATATTACGTTGTAAATATCTTATTAAGGAGGTTTATGTGATGTTACCACCCAAAAAGTTTAAGACCTTAGATGAATTGACAGAATATATTGATAAAAATAAAAAAACTAAAGTCATAACAAGGTTTAGAAGCGGGCCAAGAAAAGGCAAAGTAAAATCAGTTACCTTTAATATTGATAACGACCGACTGTTAGAACTGAATGGCAACGAAATTGACTGTGCTAAAATCATCAAAAAATATAGGCTTAAGTACTCTGGAATTTCGTACGAAAATCACATTTATAAATTTTTTCAAAACGCAACGCCCAAGAAAAAAGGAACTTTTCTTATCGGGCCAAGAAGTATGTTTGGGAATAGCAGCGTTAATTTTAACATAAGCAATCACTGCGTGATAATAAAAATGAACCAGAAAACCAACTACGAATCAAGATATAAAAGCAAAATCATCGATAATTTTAATGCAAATCAGCCGTATGTTGTATTAGATATTGAAACTACCGGATTTTCGCCACTTATTGATGATATAATACAAATCGCAATATATGAATCTGAAAACAATCACATTGTAAGGTATTTGCCACTCGTAAAGAAAAGTACAAATACAGGATATGAAACGAATCATATCAGCGATGAAGAGTTGAGCGAAAAGACAGCACTTACGCAAGAAGAAGTTGACAAAGCTATAGAACAATTTGATTTGGCAAACAAGCCGGTGGTCATATATACCGGGAAGAATTATTTTGACAGGACTTTTTTAGAGGTTTATTTCTTGGAGAATAACCTAAGCGGGCTCGAAAAAATCCATTTTTTCAATGCCAAAAGTCTCGTTGAAGCGTTATGGAATGATGGATTTTATCCGTATGAATGTAAGGACAAAGATACAGTTGCTCAATGGATGGGCATAAATACCGACAAGGCGCACACAGCACTAAAAGATTGTATAATCGAAAAAGAGATAATAGAAAAAATTCCGTCCCTGCGTGATGAAGAAAAAAAGTTTGACATGCAAAATTGTCGCGAAAATGACATCGTGAGAGAAATATACAATCTCGTTATGTCGACCGACTATTGTCCCCAAACAGCTGAAAATCTTTACAACAAGTATTGCCATTATCTCAAGAAAAAGCACGGCCGTCTTTCTGCGGACTATGATTGTCCCCACAGGACAAGAGGAGCCGAATGGCTTTCTATACATCACATTGATGAAATCGAGGTTCCGGATATTGCAACATTGACAAATAAAGCAATTGAACAAAATGATATCCAAATGCTTGACTTTCTTAAACCACACAATAGAAAAGATAGGCTAACATATGCAGATCAAATAGAGCATTTTTTGTTACACGCACTGATATTCCTATACAATCATGAACAATCCGGAGCACCGCATTTTCTTTTCGGGGAAATTCTGAAACAGAAGATTGGAATTTTTGACGAAAACTCTAAGGAAAGAAGAATACAATATATTCTTTATAGTTTTTTCATGTACATATCGTTTGAAGAAATTTGCAACATGTACAAAAAAATCGTAGCTAAACAGTATAGACGCGAATTTTGGAAACTTAACGAATACGCCCATGATGATAAAATATTGGAGAATATCGAGGCAATGTTAATCTGATGTCGCATCCCCACAACACTCTGAAAAATAAGATTGTTTGTTCATACACTTTTCCGCAAAAAAGTCCACCCGCTCGGGTGGATTTTTTATGCTTTTCAAAGTCTGAACACCGTCTGTCATAAGCTACGGACTTTCTGTTTCGGGCTCAAAATATTTCCGTCATTTTTCAATTACGATGATTTTGTTCGATATATTTCTCACAAATCCAATCTTGTCGAGCAGCCTATATATCGGAACGAACTCTGCCATGCCTTCCGTCAGGCTGTGCTCTTCGACAAGCCGGAAATCCGGAAGAAGCACCGCAAGCGCTTTACCGTTCTTTACGCCCCATGTAAACTTTGCATGACTTCCCTCTATGGACTTTTCCTTGAAATGCTTTACTATCATCGGGTTCATTGTTTCCGCAAAAACCGTCACATTTTCAAATCTGCCAGCAATAATTTCAAAAATACGTTTCACGTCCGCCTCGCCGAGATACATTGTCAGCCCCTCGATGATGACAAGAACATGTCCGTCCGACTTTACAATTTCCTTTCCCCAGTCATCCATTGCCGACATTGCAATCTGCGATATTGCGCCGCTCTCCGGCAGTAATTTTTCTCTGACAACAATCGTCTCCGGCAGGTCAAGATTGTACCAATGAGAATACCCGCTCATGCGGTAACACCTTGTGTCAAGCCCGCAGGCAATATTTACAACAACCGCGTCCGGATTTTTCGCAAGCCAGGATGACGTCATTCTGTCAAGCACAATCGTGCGCGCGATAACGCCGCTCCGCATGGCGGTATCCTTCTCGGCAAGAGAAAAATCATAATCAAGCTCGGAGATTATCTCTTCCGCCTTCTCATCATGAATCGCGCCTCGCGTCCCGCTTTCCTTTGCCCTCGCATATACTGTCTGAAGCATTGTTTCCGGCACGCCGACAAGCTTTATTTTTTCTCCCATGTTATTTCACCTCCGTAATTTTCTGTTCTCTGCACGCCCAAACGGCATTTGTAATCATCCATATGCAAAGCGCCGCGTTGCCCGAGCCCCGGTTCAGGACAAAATTCCATGTCGAAATATCCGCGCCGAGCGCCTGACGGATATCCGGAATCAGAACAAAGACTATCTGCCAGACAATCATGTGAACCGCAAACATCCGGCGCGGCAGAACGGTTTTCTTTGTCAGCACCGCAAAAGCGTTCACTAAAATAAGCAGAATCATCCCCGCATATGAAATCAGCATAGCGGGCATAAGTCGGTTATAATATGACTGTATCAGCGAGACCGTCTCTTCTCTTCCGAGAAGCGGCGCAAGTGTGCTCGTCCAGTCGGCAAGACTGCCGATGAAAAAGTGCAACGTTCCGGCTGTGGCTACATAAATTACCCCGCCGACAAGAATCGCCGCTTTCGTCTTCCGATACTTCTCTCCGACCTGTCTGTACATAGCGCGGACGGTGAAAAAGCCAAGCGCCATGCCGCAAAGTCCCGTCGCAAGCAAAAGCGGCAATCTCCATGCTTCATACGAGCCATTAAGATATGCCTCGCGCACAAAAAGTCCGCTGTCGCTCTGACTTGCCGGTATAACGCTCAGACACAAATCCCCGATAAATATCAGAAACGCGCCGAGCGCACCGAGCAGACAGTCCGTTTTGTAGGTCTTCAACTCTTTTGAGTTCATTTTCTCCTCCCTTGCGCAGTGCGTTAGCATTGGCTAACTCAACTGCTTCATTAAAGCTGCCATACGGCAGCCCTGTTTTTATGAAAATACTTCTTTGCGGGCTCGCAAGTAAGCCCCCCGCGCCCGTCATACGACAGAAATTGTTTATCCGGTCACATTATAGCACGGAGCGATACGCTTTTCAATAGCAGATACGAATTTTTGTGTGCAAAACCGGAGAATTATCACATTTGTTTCGATAATCAGTGCAACAAAATCCCCCCGACCGTTTTGCGGTCGGGGGATTCCGATGTGAGGTATCGTTTACAACACTCAGCAATAAAATTCCATCGGGTATGTCAGATACTCGTTGGGATCGAGCTGATCAGCTGTGACGTAGCCTGCGGGGGCGTTGATAAGGCTGGGCAGTCTGTTGACAATCGTAGCGCAGGTATGCTCTACCGTTGCGGGCTTGACAACATGGAACTCTGTATCGGGCTCGCCCGTTATCTTCCAGTCGCACATATCGCCGTCATCGGGTCCGTAAACCTTGCCGATTGTCTCTTCTTCGATTGTAATGCCCTGCATTGTTTCGATGGTAACGACAGCGGACATACCGATGCAACGACCTGCCTTGATCGTCTTGCCGAGCGTGGACGACTCGATATCGTGATCTATAATGCACGGGACGTGTTTCTGTGTGATGGACTTGATTGTCAGTCCGAGCTTGTTTGCCAGAGCCTCGCTTGCGTTCCATGCATAGGATGGCTCAAATGACTCGGGATGAGCGATCTGCTGCTCAAATTCTTCTTTTGTCAGGTCGCAACCGTGAGCCTTAGCAAGTGCCAGACCGTATTCATCGACGTTATAGCTGTAAGCGCCTTTGATCTTTGTAATCTTGTGGCAGCCGCCTGCAACAAGCGCCACCATATTAATCCAGAAAATATCCTGCATACCGCTGCCCGTGATAGTGCAGCCGGTCTCTTTGGCTATGGAGTCAAGACGGTTGATCTGCGCCGCCGAAGTCGTCCAGGGATAGATAGCTTCTTCGCATGTGGTAATGACGTTGATACCGCGCGTCACGCATTTTTCAACGTGCTCATAGATATCGCCGATAAAGCTGAACAACGTTACGATGGCAACGTCGGCGTCGCATTCGTCAAGCACTTTGTCCGCGTCGTTTGAAATGATGACGCCCGTTTTCAGACCGAGACCGGCAAAATCGCCGACATCCTGTCCGACAACGGCGGGATTGACATCGATAGCGCCGACAATCTGTGCGCCGTGCTCGTGCAGATAGCGAAGAATATACTTGCTCATCTTGCCGCAACCGTACTGTACAACTTTGATTTTTTCCATGTGAAATTCCTCCTTGAAAATTTATTACAGCGGAATAAAAACCCTACTCCTCCGCTCTTTTACTTCATTATATACTCTCATGTTGGATGAGAGTCAAGATGGTTTTCAAAAAATTCACAATTATTGTTCGCCGAAGGTAACCGGCACCTGCAAGCGCAGAAACATATTTCGTCGGTTACTGTCAAAGACGTTGAATTCCGTCAGCACCTCGCATATATAGTCGCCGCTGATATGCCAGCCGTTACGTCGACAGGCTTCGAGAAGCCGTTCGGCATAGCAGATCTCGTCGTCATAACGATCAAGATAGATACAGGCGTACATGCCGCTGTCCAGCACCGTCGCGTCGCCCGCAAGGGTAATGGATTTCGGATCAATATCCACATCCGCGTCCGCGCCGGTTGCGCCGCCGCCGTCGATGAAGTTTACAGAGAGCGGCACCTGCTTGTATTTGACCACGTCAAGCTCGACCTCGATGGAATCGACGTCCGTCGTCAGGTCCGTTGTATCGACCGCGTTGCCGTCAGCGTCCACAAGCGTATAATCGACGCGCTCGGTAATGTTCTTATCCACGTTCGTCCGGCTCATGACGATCTGCGCGCAGGAAATCGTCGATACGATGGACTCGGGACCTTCTACCGTCACGGTGTCGTAGTCGAAGCTCGTCGATTCCAGCAGATACCCTTCCGCCACTTCGACGCCCGTAAAGTCGCCGCGCACCTCAATCTCGCGCCGCGCAAGCTTTTCGACCTGAATGGTGATGACGGACGGATTGCGGTCCGTGTCCTGCACCGCAGACGCCTGCACGGCGTTCGGAAGCGTCAGCTGATAGGTCAGCTGGTATTCCTTCGCGCTTC
>DHMB01000092.1:3278-4083 GCA_002405565.1 Clostridiales bacterium UBA4653 | reverse complement strand
GCGGGAAAAATCCCCCCGCCGAGAACGTGATAAAGTCCGCGGTATTCCCTTGTTTTTTCAAAGGCGATAACGGCGCGCGGGTCTTCAACCACGCATATAACGCTCTTGTCTCTGCGGTCGTCTCCGCATATATCGCAAACGGGCTTGTCGCTTAAGTTGCCGCATATGCTGCAAGGCATAACCTCTTTTTTTGCCGCAATTATGGCATTGGCAAAATCAATTGCGTCCTCCTCCGTCATATCAAGAACGGAAAAAGCATATCTTGCCGCCGTTTTTCTTCCCACGCCGCGCAGAGACGCGAATTTTTCAATAAGTCGCTGAACAGGAAGTATATATTCCATAGTTCAAAATTCCGCCTTTATCAGAACAGTCCGGGAATACCCATTCCCATACCCATTGAGCCGGTTATCTTTTCCATTTCCTTTGAGCTCGTGTCTTCAACCGTGCGGATCGCTTCGTTTACGCCGGCCGTGATTATATCGGAAAGCGTTTCAATATCATCCGGATCAACAATTGCCGGATCGATTTCGAGAGAAACTATTTCCTTTTTTCCGTTTATCTTAATTTTGACAACGCCGCCTCCGGCGGAAATGTCATACTCTCTGGCTTCAAGCTCTGCCTGCTTTGCCGCCATATCCTCCTGCATTTTCTGCGCCTGACGCAGCATATCGTTCATTGAAGGGCCCTGCGGTATTCTTGCTTTCATTTTTAATTCTCCTCCGTATCAATAAGGTCATTTATAGGCATTTTCTTTTCGTTTGCCTGCATTTTTGAAAAAATTATGTTCTGCTCTGTTATGCTTCTT
>DHMB01000092.1:0-3221 GCA_002405565.1 Clostridiales bacterium UBA4653 | reverse complement strand
TGCTCTGTTATGCTTCTTCCGAGAACCGCGCTCGCGGTCGACGCTATGAGCGATTTTCTTTCTTTATCAGAAAGCATCATTATAACAAAATCGTTTGAGCATTTTATAAAGAGCCTGCCGTCATCGTCCGTAAATGCAAGGGTGTCCTTCAAAAACGAACCGACGGACATATCCTTCTGCTCTGCCTTGCGTATCACCTCTGCCCACACGCGCACGCTTTTCGGCTCTGACTTTGCTTCCTGCTTTTCGGGCGCCGCCGGCGCTTTCTCCGAAAGCGCTTTGCCGCTCGCCGGGGCAGGCTTTTCTTCTTTTTGCTCGGACTTCGGCTCCTGCGGGCGGCTTACCTCCGCCTGCGGCGGAGTCTGCGGCGCCCGGTTCAGTCTCTCTTCAAGAGCCGAAATGCGCGCAAGCACCGATGACATATCCCCGTCGAGCGAAGGGTCGCATACTCTGACAAGCGCCATCTCCGCATAGAGCTTTGCGCCGGACGGAAGTCTTGTCATATCGCCCTCGGCGGACGTAAAAACTTCAAGTATATTCAGTATCTGCGCGACGGTAAATTGCTCTGCGGAGCGAGCCGTAAGCGATTCGCAGGCGTGCCCGCCCCTCGTCGCAACATACAGAAGCATATCTCGACAGAATGAAATCAGCTCCCGCCAGAAAACCGCTATATCTCTCGACGATGAATAGACCTCATCGAGTTTTTCAAGCGCACCTGATATATCTTTTTCCGCAATTTTATCGCAAATTCCGGACAAAAGCTCAATCGGACTTGCGCCGAGAAGCGCAATCGAATTTTTGAGCGTTATCTCGTGACCGCCGCCGGCACAGTATTCAAGCATATTGAGAGCGTCACGGAAGCCGCCCTGCGAAAGTCTTGCAATCAGTTCAAGCGAGCCTTCGTCGGCTTTTATCCCTTCCCCCTCGCAGACGGTTTTCATTCTCGAAATTATCGCGCTCGGCGCAACTCTCCGGAAATCGAACCGCTGACAGCGGGAAAGCACCGTCGCGGGAATTTTCTGAAGCTCCGTCGTCGCCAGAATGAAAATAACGTGTGACGGCGGTTCTTCAAGGGTTTTGAGAAGCGCATTGAACGCGCTCGGCGAAAGCATATGAACCTCGTCGATAATGTAAACCCTGTATTTCAGGTCGGCAGGCGTATAAACGACGCTGTCCCGCAGGTCACGGATATTGTCGACACCGTTGTTGCTCGCTGCGTCCATTTCGACAACGTCCGTCGCCGTTCCTTCGGCTATCGAAAGACATGAATGACACTTGCCGCAAGGGTTGCCGCCGACGGGATGTTCGCAGTTTGCCGCCTTTGAAATTATCTTCGCGCAGGTCGTTTTTCCCGTCCCTCTCGGCCCACAGAAAAGATAAGCATGCGACAGCTTTCCGCTTTCAACCTCGTTTTTGAGGATAGAGGTGATATGCTCCTGCCCGTAAACATCGTCAAAAGTGGCGGGACGCCATTTTCTGTAAAGCGCCTGATACATATTTACCTCCTGCTATAAAAATAACGGGATACAAAATCAGACCATGCACCGCAGTTCGACTTACGCTCACATGCGCCACCGCAGTCCTTGCTCGGGACAGGCAACCTCGCGGCACATCCGGAAATCTCCTTAATGCTGCTTGGTTCCCCATCTGACATGGTTCAAAGCATCGGATTGCGCGAGACCCATCCTTCAACGCATGGGTGCTACGGCGCAGACCACACAAGCATAAGCCTCATATACGGGATCGCCCCTGCTGTAGCGGATTGCAGGTACAAGGCACCGCTGACTCCCCGGCCGGCATGATCTGATTTTATATCTCGTTCCCGGTTATTATATCACATTATCTTCATTTATGCAATATGATTTTTTCAAAAGTTTATACTTTTTTCTTTTTTGTCTGTTTACGGGCAAAAAACAGCGGCGACAGAACGTTTTTGCGTCCCGCCGCCCGATTTTGATCACATAAGAAGGACAATTTCCCTGCAAATATCGACAAGTCCGCGCCTTATATCGTCTCTGTTGCGCCAGCTGCGACTGTCCCAGCCGTCGCCCGAGACGTCGTCTCCGCCGTAGATTATAGCGCCGTAACCGACTCCGCGGAACTGTGTGACGGCTATACATCCCGCCTGCTCCATTTCAACGATTTTTGCACCTTCTTCTCTGCGTGCGCGGATTCTGTCCTTCGTTTCGCGGAAGAACGCGTCCGTCGTCCAGACAAGCCCCTCCGAATGAGGAATTCCCCGCTCTGAAAGATAATCGCAGATGAGCTTTCTCGTGCCTTTTTCCGTATATATTATCCGCGACGCCGGAATGTAATGATACGAAAATCCGTCATCACGTATTGCGCCTTCAACAACAAGAAAATGGCCGACGCAGGTCTCCCTGTCGAGCACGCCTCCGCCGCCGCAGAACATAACCTTTTTCACGCCCATGGCGATGAGCTCTTCAAGCTCGCCGCCCATTGCGGGACAGCCGAGATCGCCATGCATGATAAGAACGTCGCAATCCTTGAATTTATAGATGTTATAAGGATTTTCTCCGATTACGGTCTTGATTTTTTCAATCTTTCCGTCCGAAAGAAGCCCCTCTATGACCTCCCCGAAAAAGGTGATCACAAGCCTTTCGCACCCGATCTGCCCCGTACGCTCAGCAATGTCGCAAGGGTTTATAAGGGCGTCCTTTGCCTCGTCAAATTCAAGTATCGGAATGTCGTTTTTTATGAGCATAAACGCTCCTTTCAGTCGATATCGCCTATCGTTTCAACCTTTATGAGGTTTGTGTTTCCGGATTTTCCGTTCGTCATTCCGCCGGTGAGGACGATTCTGTCGCCGGATTTCAGCTTCATCTGCTTCTGCGCCGTCTGCATAGCATGATAGAAAAGCACGTCGGTCGAATCGAAATGGCGACTCATCACGGGCATTACGCCCCATGAAAGCGCCAGCTTATACCATACATCCTTCGTCGTCGCCATACCGATTATATCCGTCGGAGCACGGAAGCGGGACACCATGCGCACCGTCATTCCCGACATCGAAGAAACGACTATCGCCTTCGCGCCGATGTCAATCGCCATCCCGCACGTGGCATGAGAAATCGCGTCGACAAGATTTTTTATTTTGAATTCGCTCGCGCGGAAACGGCTTGCGTAGTCTATGTGTTTTTCCGTCTCCTCCGCAATCTCGGCCATCGTTTTCACAGCCTGAACGGGATATTTTCCCGCCG
>DHMB01000120.1:1744-2675 GCA_002405565.1 Clostridiales bacterium UBA4653 | reverse complement strand
TCCCCGCCGAAGCGGGGATTTTCTGTTTTGTCACTTAACCGACTTAACGATATTTGTTATCTCGTTTATGTAAAGGATGCTTGCGGGAATAACGAGGCAGTTGCCGTTTGCATAGCCTGCGTTGACAAGCGCGTTATACATCTTGTTTACGTCCTCATTTTCGGAAACGTCTTTTACAAGACCCTGAACCGTCGCGCTGCTCTCGTAATATTCAACGAGCTCTTTTGTCGACTTGAATTCAACAACGATTGCGGAAGTAAGTCCGTTGGACTTCTTTGTGAGCATGTGAAGCTCAACTGCGTATTCGTCCTTTGCGAGTTCTTCCTTTATCGTGTTCATAACGCCGGTAAAGGTTGTGTTGTTTTCGTAACCTGCGTCAATAAATGCTTTTTCAATTGCGGAATATTTGGAACCGCAGGACGCGAGCATCGTCAGCGCCATAACAAGCACGAGCGCAAGGCTTACGATTTTTGTGATTTTCTTCATAAAATCCTCCGTATTAAATTTGTTTTATGATTTTTGAGTCAGCGCGGAGCGAAAACCGAAGGTCGCCCGCCCGACTGTAATCAGTATATCAAACAGCGAAATAATATGTCAATATGCAAAAATGCCCGAATGTACAAATCCGCCGATGTGCATAATTCATAAAAAAGCCGACGGAACGTGCCGTCGGCTTTAATTTACTCATCGTATTCGTAAATGCTTTCGAGAAGTCTTTCAAGCGATGAAATATTTTCGACGGTGAAATCCGCAATCTTCTCTCCCGTCCCGCTGATTCTGAACGAATAGTTCTTCGCCAGGGGAGCCGTGCCTTCGCCGCCCGCAATCATCATCGTTCTGCCCGCAAGGTTGCCGTGCATATTCGTTCCGTTTACGTAAACCTGACGGATATCAACCTGTGGCTCCTCTTTTCCGCTTTTCTTGTCTGCAA
>DHMB01000120.1:0-1681 GCA_002405565.1 Clostridiales bacterium UBA4653 | reverse complement strand
TTTTCCGCTTTTCTTGTCTGCAATATAAAATTCCCTCGGTGACGGACACAGCACAATCGCCTTTTTAAGCGTCTTTTCGCCGTAATCCCTGCCGGTTGTTTCAAATTGAAGAGCCTTTGCCTTCATAGGCGCGGAAAAGCCGATAATCCTGCCGACTTTTCCGAGCGGAACAGGAGCAATAGTGCATATCACATCGCCGCGCAGCGATACCGCAAGACTACGGTCTCCGAAAAGCGTCGGCACTATCATAACCTCAAAGACCGAGCGGTCGGTTTCAAAGACAAAATCTGTTTTGCCGGACATCGAAAAGAGCTTGCCGTATGGCTTTGAAATCCATTCGACCTTTCCCTTTTTCGTCTTTTTGAGTGCGCGGACGAGCTTTCCGCGTTTTCCCATCGCGCGAATAAAGCACACGAGCGCAAACACGACTATGATTGCCGCCGCGATAATCGCAACAGTCAGCGGCTCATATACCGTATATGCAACAAGAGGAACGATAATAAAAAGCGAGCACAGAACCATAAGTATTATGGCGAGCAGTCGCGCCGCAAAGTTCTGCGCGGAAATTCCGACGCGCGACTTTTTGCCGCGATTCAGCTTCTGAGCATAGGTGAAATCGCTTTCATAGCCAAGTGTAAGATCGTCTCTTTTTTTCTTTTTCATCTTTCGCCCTCCGTTATACCGTTTTTCTTTATTATATCATATGCTGTTCCGTCGTGTCAATAATTTTCAGCCGCAATCGGGCTTTTTGTCATCTCTACTGTGGGTAGAGCCTGCGATATAGACGCACAATCCGCTAATAGATTGCATTTTTCGTCGCTTTGTGATATCATTATCGTGCCGGAAAGGCTGAATTTCATAAAAACGGAGATAAAAATGAAAGTCACAATCGTATGCGAAGTTTTGGGCAAGGCAAACAACGGAACAACCGTCGCCGCCCTCAATCTCATCCGCTCACTGAAAGAAAAAGGTCATGAAGTCAAGGTCATCTGCCCCGACGCGGACAGAGAAGGACTCGAAGGCTATTACATTCTTCCCGTCACGAATATGGGAAGTCTTATAAACGGTATACTCGAAAAAAATCACGTCACGCTCGCAAAATATGACGAGCAGATTATTTATGACGCAATAAAGGACGCGGACGTCGTTCATTTCATGGTTCCGCTCTTCATTGCAAGACGTGCGACAAAGCTCGCCGTCAGTCTCGGCAAACCCATAACCGCCGGCTTTCATGCGCAGGCGGAAAATCTCACGGCGCATATCGTCGGACTGATGGGAAATCATCTCGCAAACCATCTGACATACGAATGGTATGATAAAAACCTCTTCTGCCGCGCGGACGCAATCCATTATCCGACGCAGTTCATCCGCGACGTTTTTGAGGGTGAGGTTCACCGCAAAACGAACGGTTATGTCATCTCAAACGGCGTCTGCAAGGATTTCAGACCAACGCCCGTCGAAAAGCCCGAGCAATATAAGGACAAGTTCTGCATACTTTTCACAGGCAGACTTTCAAAGGAAAAATCGCACATTGTGCTTATGAAAGCTGTCAGAAAGTCAAAATATGCGGATAAGATTCAGCTTTTCTTTGCCGGCAACGGGCCGCTGCTCGAAAGAATTGAAAAATACGGAAAGAAATATCTGAAAAATCCTCCCGTCATCGGGTTTTACAGTCGCCCGG
>DHMB01000136.1 GCA_002405565.1 Clostridiales bacterium UBA4653 | reverse complement strand
TAAAATTACACTACTCTCAAACCAAAGGTGAAAGTTCATTAAATTCTTCTTTGTTTTAGTACCCTATAAAATTACACTACTCTCAAACGCACAGAAAGTCAGAATCAGAATACACACGTTTTAGTACCCTATAAAATTACACTACTCTCAAACTTATAACGCTTTATTGAGTTATTATATAAGTTTTAGTACCCTATAAAATTACACTACTCTCAAACATAAACGGAGAAGTAATATGAGGAGGTAAGGTTTTAGTACCCTATAAAATTACACTACTCTCAAACACCATATTGTTTAATCATTTCATTTGCCAAGTTTTAGTACCCTATAAAATTACACTACTCTCAAACTAGACCGATATAAAGACAAACACGACGAAAGTTTTAGTACCCTATAAAATTACACTACTCTCAAACCGGTCAGAGAACAAGCAGAGGCAAGAATAGTTTTAGTACCCTATAAAATTACACTACTCTCAAACTCCAACAAATATTTTTGCTTGGCTGTTTGTGTTTTAGTACCCTATAAAATTACACTACTCTCAAACGAGGGCTGAACCCTCGCATAACAAGATACGGTTTTAGTACCCTATAAAATTACACTACTCTCAAACGGAGGAATACGATGAAATTGAAGGAATTGAAGTTTTAGTACCCTATAAAATTACACTACTCTCAAACCGTTGAAAGAAGCGGTCAAGCTCGCTGAAATGTTTTAGTACCCTATAAAATTACACTACTCTCAAACGAACGACGGCGGCAACAACGCCGCAAAGCGGTTTTAGTACCCTATAAAATTACACTACTCTCAAACTCACAATGTTCTAAATTTGTCAATAGGTTTGTTTTAGTACCCTATAAAATTACACTACTCTCAAACTTTATGCGCAAGAGGTCGAGCCGTGGAAAAGTTTTAGTACCCTATAAAATTACACTACTCTCAAACCTACGGCAATAGCTCTCGGTTGTCCAGAGGTTTTAGTACCCTATAAAATTACACTACTCTCAAACCTTGAAGAAGTGCTTTTCAATGACATTACGGTTTTAGTACCCTATAAAATTACACTACTCTCAAACTAACGGTTGATAAATTGTACGCAATGTCGGTTTTAGTACCCTATAAAATTACACTACTCTCAAACCTCAAATTTGAGCTCAAATGCCGCTACGGACGGCACGTGTACGCATATAGGGCAAAACAAACCTCAATCATTTTATATCATAAAATGCTAAGAAAATCAAGCATTTTTGTCAAATTCAGTCTCAGAATTCGCATAAATCGGAGTCTATTATAAGCTGTTCCATCCCATTAATTTTCTTTCTTGCGCAATTTTCAAGCATAAGGACGCAAAGCTGTTTCTTTTTTATTTCGCCGATAAATCCTTCAATTTCTTCGTCGCTGAAATATGACCTCATATTCAGTGTTATGAAAAGCTTTTTGCCGCTTAAGTCAAGGATAAGCGACATATATGAAATAATCTTTTCAATTACGTTTTCAAAATCATCCGCTATCGCAACAGACGCCGCCTTGATTATCGCTCCTATATTCAGCTTTCTGCATTCGATTGTCACCGGCAGCGAAAAGCTGAGCTCTGAAATATATTTTTCCGTTTCGGCAATCAGGCGCGACGTCTCAATATAATGATTTTCGTCGACAGAAACTTTTTCAATCGCAGTCGATATTCCGGAGAGCATAGTCTTTGAGTTTATGTCAAAAGGAGCAAAGCTCTCCAGAATATCGGTGTATTTATTCATTGCCACGGGAGTATTGTCAACCGAAAGAACAGTATCACCGTCACTCCCCGAAAGTTGAGAATGTATATCCTCCGCAAAGCGACGGAACAAAGGCTGATTTTCGATTATCAGAGAAAACGGCACACCTTCGTTTATCTCTATAAGCGAATTGAAATACGGACAGGCTATTTTCAAAGTATCACCACCTTTTCGTCACTGTCGACAACATCCGTTACATATTTTCCCGTTATGTATGTCATTGCCGCAAATTGCTTTTCCGTAACCGTCAGAAGCTGAACTATCCCTGCCGACGGTTTTTCGCGCTTTATAGTTTCGGCGACGGATTTTTCAACGGTTGCATTCAGAACCATACGACAGTAAACCGATTCCTGCATCATAAGAAATCCGTTCTTTATGAGCATCCTGCGAAAACGACGGTATTCCCTGCGTGCAGGCTCGGTATCCGTCGGCAAATCGAAAAATACAATCATTCTCATAAATCTGTAACTCATAATTCAATGAAATTTATCCTGTCCGCGTCCGACAGTTCTATCGCTTCAAATACGCTTCGCGAATATAGCTTCACGGCGTTCATGACTGTCTGCTCCGCCCCCGCTATGCGGACGGGGGAATGAAGAATTCCGAGTAGCTCCAGCTTTTCTTTCTTGCCGAATTCGACCGGCGCAATATCAATCACCTTTCTGTCAACTATGGCGCGGAACGGCTCCATCATATCGCACGACAGGTTATACGGATTGAACATATTGTCATGACAAAGACCTATGTGCGGAAGATACCCGCAGAGAGTAACCTCGCGGTTAAATGCCGAAAGAATAAGACCGTAACCGTAATTCAAAGCGGCATTTATCGGGTTTTCCTGTCCGCGGGAAAAGCTCTTGCCGAAAAGCGCATTAAAATACACCTTTGCGGCATGACCTTCCCTGTTAGTCACATCGCCTGGAACAAGCTCCCGCATATATCCCGTCAGCATGGCGGCTTCGCCTTCATGATTGTTTTCAACAAGCGTTTTTGCCTGATTGCATATCTTTTCAAGCACTATCGCCGTCCAAACCTCTGTTTTCTGCTCCTGCGTCCATCCCATCTGCTGTCTGATTTTCAGTGACGCGTTGTGACAACCGCTGTACGGCTGAAGCTCCGCATAGGGACTTCTCTTTTCATCGCAGAATATTATCCGGACTTTTTTCTCCGTAAGCTCGGAGAGCAGGCAACCCGTCATTGAAACGGCAGGATTTTCTATCATCAGAACAGCTATTTCATCGATAAATATCCTTGCCGTTTCTTCTCCGCGGATAACCATGTATCCCATGGAATAATCGAGCTTGCACCTGTTTGAGATCAGCACTGTCCTCCAGCTCATATCAGATCAAGAAGGTTTCCCGTGCGGTGCCCGAAGAGTCCCGAGGATGACCTGTCGATTATACGGACATCCGAATAATTCTTTTTCCAGTTGCTCAGACTTGCGCTCATAAGAATAAATCCTTCGTTCTTGCTGCCGCCTAATGCCTCTATATTACATGTTCCGGCGCGATTTGTTTTAAGGAACAGAATCATATTTTTAAGACATTCATACTGTCCGTCCAAGCTCAAAGCCTCAAATTCCTCTCTTTTATCGATTGTAACGCTCAGCTTTGCTCCCGGTTGCTTTGAATAGACGCTACCGCTCATCATATTTACAAGGTCGACGAAGAGCGCAACATTCTTCTCCCTTGATATTCCGGAGAACATTTCGTCAATCACATATTCGGGATTTTTCTTCCGTTTCTCGGAGATATTGTCCAGATTCTTGATATATGCGATCTGTTCGGCCGTATATCTCGGCGTCATTAGAGAACGCATAACAATTTGTCGTCCACCACTTGACGTTCCGGAAATGCACGCCTCAAACCCGTCAAGCGAAAACACGGTATTCACCTTGATTATTCTGCTACCGAGCGGAAGCGATATGTCCTCCGCATTTGCAGGAAGCTTCTTTTTTATATGCTCTTCCGCATAGCCTTGGTCGGAAAGATATTTATCTGCAACAAGCAGCTCAACGGGAACGATCGTCAGCTCATATTTCTTCTTGATTCTGTACCTCGCGAGCACGTAGAACGAGACCGTCGGCTTATTGTACCCGCCGTATTTCGCTGTATCAAGCCCTCCCTTGAGCGGGACAAGACTGTCGCTCGATCCCGCAGGCAACGGCTGTTGGTCAAAGAATCCGCCCTTCTGCCTCGTCTGATATTTCGTCAGATGAATATGTACATTTGCCATTGTTCTGTCAACAATCGGCAAATGCTTTTCGGGATTCCATATGACGTTTCCGTCGATCACGCATTTTCTCCCGAACAGTATATGCATTTTCGGAGAGTAGTCATTCAGCGCGTCAAGATAGTATCTCCTTGTGAACTTTTCATGGAACAGATTGCCGACGACAATGTTCAGATATGCGTCATGCGCATGATGAATGTCGCTCGCGGTTCTGGATTTCACAAGGCATTTCGACTTTTTCTCTGCGTCCGTAAGTGTGCGGTCAAAAAGTGCATAGTTGCATATTTCTCCGTATTCGTGTCTGAACTCGCTGACATTTCCCGCTTTGACAAAAACGATTTCCGTTTCCGGATAGAGCTCCTGTAAAATCTCCGTAACCGCCTTTGTAGACTGTCCCGTCTCGACAATCTGACGGTTTATAAAGCCGAGGCGTTCATCGGGTGAAAATGCATGATCTCTCGTCAGCCTGCGGAACTTCTCCTCGCTTATGAGCTTTGCGTCGCGGAGCTTTTCCCAGAATCCGCGCATTTTGCTTCTTATATCACTCTCTATCGGATATGTATCGGTCTTTCTTCCGTTTTCTTCGGAATGAACAAGCACTTTGTTGTTAATGACGCTGTCATCCTTTATATATGCTCTCGGCCAGATATGGTCGACATTGTATTCGTTTGTTCCGATGGCGGAAATATCAAGGGGCTTTCCGCAATATGCACACTTCCCCATCTGACAGAAATACAGGAACAGCTTTTCGCTTTGCAGTCTTCTGTCGACCTCGTCGCCCATGGCGTCAAGCTCTTTCAGGAGTCTCGCCGTGTCCTCGGAATCAATCTTGCTGTAAAATTCGCGCAGTCGCTTGCTTCTGCTGAGCTTGTCCGAGTCAATGCGTTTGTCCTCACCGCGCGTCATTTCAACAAATATCTTCTCTGGCGGGCACTTTTCGGCTTTGACAACGTCCGCTATTATGTCAAGCGTGCGCATGACCGGACGCTTGACAGCGTTTGATATGCCGAGCTCGTCCAACCTTTCGGCAAGAGTTGTCGGATGCCCGGAGAAATATTCTCTGCTGATTTCGGAAATCTGGGCTCCAAAACCGTATTCCCGTCCGCCGATTATCTGCATCAGATTGTCATTTGTGTTCCACATAAAGTGCATAACGGTGCCAACCTCACCCGTTTCCGTGCAGGTCGCCTCAATACCGTTGAGAAGTTTGCGCGAGAGCCTGCCGAAATCGGCATATTTCCTCTGCGATATATATTTTATATCGTCATCGGAAAGATTCTTTCCGTTTTCCTTCGACCATTTCAGAAGCCATTTTTTAAGCCTTGCTGTGTCCTCCGTGCAGGTGATTCTTTCAATTATGCAGTCGACGTCGTCCACCGTAAGAATTCCGGCAGAAATGAGCCTGCGAAAATCAATATAGGGCTTGTATGATGACTTTATCTCGTCGCAGAGCCCGCTTATGCGCGTCTCCTCTCCCTTTGTAATCTTTTTGACAGACACGAGAAAATCAATAAGTTTTTTCTTTGTGACCTTCTTTTCCTTTTCAAAAAGTTCACGGAATATCTGCTGTTTCAGATCAACGCTTATCGGTTTTCCGTCGATTCTGATATTGTTTATCTCGTTGAGAACGGTAAATTTACAGTAAAGCAGCGACTGCTTCGGCAGAACATTCTCCCCGGGGAGGTATGTGCATTTATTTGTCATGCGCTTGATAAAGCCGTCTTCGCTCGCGTCAAGATTGACCATCTCTTCAAAGTTCCAAGGAAGGATACGTCCCTCCGCCCTGCGCTCTATCCACGCATGTTTGTTTCCGGGAGACTTTTTGAGCGGGCCGACAAAATACGGTATTCTGAATGTGAAAACTGATCTGATCTTGTCCGATACGGAAAGCCCGTCCGAATCGCGCTCGGAAAGAAAAGCAAAGCGTTTTTCGGCGTTTGAAAGTATCGCATCAAGTTCGGCATAATAAAGCTGATAAGGGATGAGACGGTTATCGGGGTTTACTTGTTTCGGCATATACGTACCGGCTTCTATCCGGCTGAGCACTCCGTCCGCAATGGGCAGATCCGCGTCGTCTCCTTCGCCGATTCTCCCCTTTATTTTTGCAATAAGCTTCTTTACGGCCTTATAAAAATCTTCACGGGTAATCTTCTTCCCCTTTTTCTTCTCGGAGAACTTGAAATAAGCCGAGTAAGCAGAATATGCTCCGGTCTCGCTTGTAAAAAACTCCTTGTATTCATCATCCGAGCAGTATTTTTTTACAAGTCGCTTAAGCTCCTTAAGGTCGGCTTTGTGCGTGTCGT
>DHMB01000037.1 GCA_002405565.1 Clostridiales bacterium UBA4653 | reverse complement strand
GCCTGAAGCTCTTCAAATGTCATTGCCGCGTCGACATATTCCTTGACGGATTCCTTCTTGACCTCTGCCTTTTTCGCTGTGCAAGGGCCGATGAATACAACCTTGCAGGGCTCTTCGTGTTCTTTTATATATTTCGCGATGGTTGCCATCGGAGAAAGATTGTGAGATACGAACGGGAGCATTGCAGGGAAGGACTTTTCGATGTACGAAACAAATGCCGGGCAACAGGAGCTGGTAAGGAAGCCTTTTTCGACAAGTTCTTTCGACTCTGCGTCGGCAACCATATCAGCGCCGAGCGCCGCTTCAATCACCGTGTGGAAGCCGAGCTCTTTGAGTCCGCTGATAACCTGACCGAGCTTTGCGNNGCTGTCGAACAGAGCCTGAAGCTCTTCAAAAGTCAAAACCGAATCGACATATTTGCTTACATCTTCACGCTGTATTTCCGCTTTCTTTGCGGTGCAGGGACCGATAAATACGACCTTGCAGGGTGCTTCATGCTCCTTGATATATTTTGCTATCGTCGCCATAGGCGAGAGGTTATGCGAAATATGCGGAATGAGCGCCGGGAAGTTTTTGTGGATAAAATCTACAAACGCGGGGCAGCATGAGCTTGTAAGGAAGCCCTTTTCAGCCAGCTCCTTGGATTCCGCTTCGGCTACCATATCGGCGCCGAGAGCAGCCTCGATAACAGTGTGGAAGCCGAGCTCCTTAAGGCCTGTGATAACCTGACCGAGCTTTGCGTATGTAAACTGACTTGAAATCGCAGGAGCGACAACCGCAAATACCTTATATTTTGTATTGTTTTCGCTCTTTTTGATTATGTCAATGACGTCAAGAATGTATGACTTATCAGAAATCGCGCCGAAGGGGCACTGGTAAACGCACGCGCCGCAGGCAATACATTTGCTGTTATCTATCGCGGCGGCTTTGTTTTCGTTCATGCTGATTGCCTTTATCTTGCAGGCGTTTTCGCAGGGACGTCTTCTGCCGATGATTGCCGTATAGGGGCAGACCTTCGCGCATGACCCGCACTCCTTGCATTTTGACTTGTCTATGTGCGCAACGTGATTTTCATCAAATGTAATTGCGCCGAAGCGACAAACATCCTCACAGCGGTGAGCGAGACAGCCGCGACAAGCGTTCGTGACCTCATAACCGCCCATAGGACATTCATCGCACGCAATGTCAATTACCTCAATGACATTGGGGTTCTCGTAGTCGCCGCCCATTGCGAGCTTTACGCGCTCTCCGAGGATGGCGCGCTCTTTATATACGCAACAACGCATTGTCGGCGTATTTCCGGGGACGATTGTTTTAGGTATGTCCAGCACATGGTCAAGAAGGTTATCGTTCCATGCAAGTCTTGCAACTTCGCGAAGAACCTTGTATTTCAGGTGCTGAACCTTTGTATCAAATTTTCTCATTTATACTTCTCCTTTTTAGAAATAGCTTACCTTTATTCTTTTACCCATTTGTTTTAAGCAAAGCGAAAGCTCTTCTACCAAGTTCATTTTAATATTGAAGTTGATCGGAAGGTCGGGGTTCTGGTGCGCAGGGTTTACGGCTCTGCCGACAAAAAAGTTTATGTCTGTCGCCTCTTCAAAGAGCAGGCGGCATATCATTGAAGCGCCGTCGTGACGCAGACTCCATTGTTCATAGAGCTCGTTTTTGCCGAGCGCGTCCTTTGCATATTCTATAACTTTGTTTATTGTTATAACGCCTTCGGTGACAAGGTCAACGCCTTCGATTTCAGCTGTCGGCGGAACGTCACTTCTTTCAAACGAAAGACTTGCTTTGAGCGGCTTTCCGAGATACTTTGCCGCAATCGACGATGTTGTTCCTCCGCAGACGATATGTTTTCCTTCCTTTGAGAAGAAGAGGGACATCATCCTGTCGCAGTCGTCACGGTTGCGCGGAGGCCCGAAGAGGATATTCATCGGCTCGCGTCGACGTATACGGACAACGCAGGCTGTCGTGTCGTCTCCGGGGTGATAACCGTATTGCTTGTTACATTCGTCAACAAGCATTGTTGAAAGCGTTTTTGCAGTATATCCGACGCCCGCAACCGTCTGCATGAATTCCGCAATGTTTTCACGTTTCCAACCGAAATTGAATGCAAGTCCTATTCCGGCGTGGGTGCAACCGTCGCTCATGGCGATGAAAATATCGTTTTCCTGGAGCTTTATCGTCGACTTATATATCTTTTTTCCGTCGATATTGAGCTCGCTTTTCGGATATTCATAGTTTAGGCAGTCGCGGAGCAGGATAACATGCGGATTGTCATATTGAATAAGCTCGGCAACGGAATTGTCAATTATATGAATAATCGTGAAGGTCGAATAAGCAACTCCGCGCACGGAGCATATCGGCAGGGTTGCCGCAATTGTCGAAACGCACTCTTCGAGCGGAAGTCCTTCCGCCATCATTGTCGATATTATCTTTGATGTAAGCGTCGAGAGAATACTCGCCTTAACTCCGCTTCCGAGTCCGTCCGCAAGAACAATGACTGTCGAATTTTCGCTTTGCTCGATTATGTCAACATGGTCACCGCAGAGCTGTTCGCCTTCATGATTTATGCTTTTCCAGCCGATATCGGCACATAAATTATTCATTGCTGATCGACTCCTTCAATTTTGAAAGTGCAATCTTTGTTTCCGCGGCGGTTTCTCCGAGAAGGGAAGCTATTTCCTGAACTATTCTCATCTGTTTATCAACGACGCGGTCGGCGATTTCAACGGTCTGGCGACTGATGCTTTCCTTCTTCTCGCGCTGTGTTTCTTCTTCTGTTACATCGCGGAGAATGCATATAAGAAGGCGGTATTCGTTGTCGTAAACGATCGTTTCTTCAACATATTTTTCGTATTCGGCAAGATACACGCGCTTGTTGTGTATCGGCACGCCCTTGCTGAGAACGGAAACAAAGTCGCCGGGTTCCATTATACGCACCACCTGATCTCCGAGAATATCGGAGGCGAGACGGAGGTTGAGTATTTTCAGCGCCGCACGGTTTATCTGCTGAACTTCAAGCTTTTCGTTGAGAACAATCAGCCCGTTCGGCGTATTACGCACAATCGTATCGGAGAAGCTCTCCGCTTTATCCTTGAGGTAGGGAAGACACATCGATACCTCAGCCTTGCCCTGACAGATTGCAATCGCCTTTTCGCGGCATGTGTCATAACCGCAGGAGCCGCAATTGAGCTCATCCGACGGCTTTGTTTTGCCCATCTG
>DHMB01000034.1:3136-21206 GCA_002405565.1 Clostridiales bacterium UBA4653 | reverse complement strand
GGCATGAGGTCGGGCGTGAACTGGATACGTCCGAAGCTGCCGGAAACGCTCTTTGCCAGCGTTTCCGCAAGCAGGGTCTTGCCGACCCCGGGGACGTCCTCAATCAGCACATGGCCTCCCGCGAGCATGGCGCAGACTATCTTTTCAATTACCGGGCGCTTTCCGATTATCACGCGCTCGATGTTGTCTATGAGTTGTTCAACTTTTGGGTTCATCGTTTTCACTCCTGTTTATGAAATGTACCCCGCTGAGGGTGCAGATCAGCGAGTTCACTGCGGTTCCGGCGATGATAATGAACCTTGCCACCCCCGCGAAGCCCTCAGACAATGAGCTTACCGTGCCCCGGGTCAGCAAATCCGGATAAAAAAGCGTTATGAGCGTTACAGCCGCCGCTGTAACGACCGGGAGCGCCATTGCGGCTATGTAGTAGGAAGCCGGGCATATTCCGAGCTCCCCGCGTATTTTCCGTGCGATAAAATAATGCGCCTTTCCGATAAGAATACAGGTGGGAATTGTGATCAGCAGGCAGAAAACAAACATATAGAATACAAGTAAAGAAAGAGCCGCGCTTATTGCCGCTTCAAGCAGGAATCCCGCCGCGCAGAGAGCTGCGCATTTCCAGTATTTCACATTATTCTCCTTCGTCAGGAAGTCAGGCGTCAAACAGCTTGTCGAGGGTGGAGCCGAAAAGTCCGCAGAAAATTGACGAAATTATCAGCACAACGCCCCCGAGGAAGAACCATGAATTCACCATTTCCCCGCTGAAAGCCGCGTTTGCACCGAGGATCGCTCCGGCTGCCCCCAGCAAAATGGGAAGCAGAACGGAGATCAGCGAGAACAGCGTGGTTCTGGCATGGAGCTTTCTGCGGATAAAGCGGCGGATCAGCCGGAAAATCACGCCGATACCCGCGCATATCACAAGCCCTGCAAGGAGAGTCACCCCCAGCAGGTCTTTCAGCAGCACAAGCCCGCCCAGAATGGCGGCTGCGCATATCAGGCTAAGCAGGAATCCCGCGAGGGACAGACCTGCGTATTTGCATTTGTTCATATTTCTTCCTTAGTTTCGTCCGATTTGTCAGGAGGGGCAGGCTCGTCACAGCCGAAGCGCGCTTCCACGCATTTGGTGGATATATAGGAGAGGGTGGATGCTGCAGCTATGGCTATTGAATAGGTGAACAGCGACATGGCATAACCAAGTTTGTCCCAGCCAGTCCATATTGTCTGACCGAGCACCCAGGCAAGAGGCACGCCAAGTCCGCCCAGGATCATCGGAGTGCCGAATACTGCGACAGTATACCATATCGAGCGTATCCGCAGCTTTTCCCTGATGATGTTGCGGAAAGCGTTGTGCGCAAAGCCCGAGCCTATACACATAATCACCCCAGCTATTATGAATACCAGCAGGGAATCACGGAAGTCCATGCTAAAGAAGTTATTCATAATCCCGGTCAGAAGCAATGATACGGCTGTGCAGGCAAGGTCAGTTCCAAGACCCGCCGCGCAGAAGCCTGCGAATTTTAGCTTAGTCATGGTACACCTCCTGAATGTCGGAGCGTGAATGCAAAAACGGCGCAGCCCGAAAGCTGCGCCGCAGTCAGCGTATGTTATTTGCCAACAATCAGTTGAGCAGGGAGTGCTCGTCGGAAGCGTCGAACAGGTGGATCTTGTTCGGGTCGAGAGCGAGCTTAACAACGTCCTGGGGACGAGCGGTGCATCTCGGTGATACTCTTGCAGTAAGCGGGATACCCTCGCAGGTCAGGTACAGGAAGGTCTCAGCGCCGAGCATTTCGGTTACGTCAACGGAAGCCTCGATGATACCGGTCTTAGCAGCGGAGAGGAACATTTCCTCATCGTGGATATTCTCAGGACGGATACCGAGGATAACTTCCTTGTCTACATAGTACTTGAGAGCCTCGTTGTCAGCCTTAGCGGAGGGAAGCTCAACATAGAACTTGCGGCCTCTGGAGGTCTTGGTGTCCTCAGAACCGAATTCAACTGTGTACTTGCCGTTTACCTGGAGAAGCTTTGCAGGGATGAAGTTCATCTGCGGAGAGCCGATGAAGCCTGCAACGAACTTGTTAACAGGGTTCTCATAGAGGTTGATAGGAGAATCGATCTGCTGGATGTAACCGTCCTTCATAACTACGATACGGTCGCCCATCGTCATAGCCTCTGTCTGGTCGTGTGTTACATAGATAAATGTAGTACCCAGCTTCTTGTGGAGCTTGGAGAGCTCGGTTCTCATCTGTGCACGGAGCTTAGCGTCCAGGTTGGACAGCGGCTCGTCAAGCAGGAAGACCTGAGGATCACGCACGATAGCACGGCCGAGCGCTACACGCTGTCTCTGACCACCGGACAGAGCCTTCGGCTTTCTGTCGAGCAGGTGGGAGATGTCGAGGATCTTAGCAGCCTCTTCAACCAGCTTCTTGATCTCGTCCTTCGGAACCTTACGGAGCTTCAGACCGAACGCCATGTTGTCGAACACGGTCATGTGCGGGTACAGAGCGTAGTTCTGGAACACCATTGCGATGTCTCTGTCCTTGGGGGCAACGTCGTTTACAAGGCGGTCGCCGATGTAAAGTTCGCCTTCGGTAATTTCTTCAAGACCTGCGATCATACGCAGTGTCGTTGACTTACCGCAACCCGAAGGGCCTACGAAAATTATGAATTCCGTATCTCTGACTTCAAGGCAGAAGTCGGAAACGGCTGTAACACCGCCCGGATATTTTTTGTAAATGTGTCTGAGTGATAAGCTTGCCATTATTGACTCCGTTCCCGGCGACAAAAAACGAGATTTTTTTTACATCTTCCAGCCGCCGATGGGAGATGTTTTCATGCGACGCCCGCAAATGAGACGTCTACACAAAAAATTACAGATATATTATAACAAAAAGCGATTGACAATGAAAGAGTTTAATCCTCCAAAGTTTCAAAATATAATTTGTGAAAATTGCACAATAAATTGCGAAAAACAGAAAAATGTCGATTTGAAAATCGAATGTTTCTAATATATTATAAAAATTACCGTCATTGCGGGGCGTTTTCGAGGAGGGTCTCCTCGGTTTCGGTCAGCGGGCGGAATCCGCCCTCCGGAAGTGTCTCGTCGAGCGGAATCTTTGCAAATTCCGTCCGTCTGAGAGACGTCACCTCTGAGCCGACGGCGAAAAACATACGCTTGACCTGATGAAATTTTCCTTCGGATATTGTTATAAAGCCGCTTGCGCCGTCATCCGAAAGGGCGACCTTTGCGGGCTTGGTGAGCGCCTTTTCGCCTATGTCAACGCCTCCTTCGAGCCTGTCTGCCTGCTCGCGTGACACGGGAGGAGAACAGGTGAAGAAATATGTTTTGTCGACGTGATATTTCGGCGAAAGAAGCCTGTGCGCAAGCTGACCGTTGTTTGTCAGAATGAGAAGCCCCGTTGTGTCAATATCGAGCCTGCCGCAGGGAAAAAGTCCGAGACGGCGCAGGTTTTCCGGAAGAAGCTCAAGAACGGTCTTCTTTCTCGGGTCATCCGTCGAGCTGATATAGCCCGTGGGTTTATTCATCATGATATAGGTGAATTTTCTGTATATAACGGGCACGCCGCGGAAGGTCACTTTGTCGTTTTCTTCATCTATCTGCACAGATGTGTCGCGCACGGCTACGCCGTTTACCGTAACAGCTCCCGCTCTTGCCGCCTTTTTGCTTTCGCTTCTGGTTGCCGTGGCGGTGACTGTCAGAAATTTGTCAAGACGCATTTTGTCATCTCCGTAAAGTGATATATGACTATTTTACCATCATCACGGCTCATTGTAAAGCAAAAAACGAAAAATCATCCTCCGCAACGGACGGAAGATGATTTTTTCATGCCGACAGATTATATCTGTTTACGGATTCTGTCAAGCGCGCCTTTTTCTATGCGTGACACCTGCGCTTGTGAGATTCCGATTTCCTCGGCTATTTCCATTTGTGTTTTTCCTCTGAAAAACCGCATTGATATTATCGAACGTTCTCTGTCCGAAAGGCGTTTCATGGCTTCGCCGACGGCGATATTGTCTATCCACGCTTCGTCGTTTTCCTTGTCATCGCTTATCTGATCCATGAGATAGAGAGCGTCGCCGCCCTCGCTGAAAACGGGCTCATAAAGGGAAAGCGGCGTTGTTATCGACGTGAGCGCTTCCGTGACATCCGATGTTTCCGCGCCGAGCTCGGCTGCGATTTCCGCGTCTGTCGGGTCGCGGGAGAGCCGGAGCGAAAGCTCTTCCTTTGCGCGTAGCGCGCGGTATGCAAGGTCGCGCTGACTGCGACTGACTCTTATCATGCTGTTGTCGCGCAGATACCTGCGTATCTCGCCTATTATCATCGGCACGGCATATGTGCTGAATTTTACGCCGACGTCAAGATCAAAATTGTCGATAGCTTTTATCAGTCCGATACAGCCGACCTGAAAAAGATCGTCCGCGTCCTCTCCGCGACTTCCGAACCGTTGAATTATACTGAGCACAAGGCGCATATTCCCGGAAATCAACTCCTCGCGGGCGTGCAGATCGCCGTTTTTCGACTTTTTCAGAAGCTCGTTTTTTTCTTCTGCCGTAAGGGTTTTCAGCTTTGAGGTGTTTACTCCGCAAAGCTCAACTTTATTATAATACATTTTTCGTTTCTCCCAAAAGCAAATTGTAGTTTTCCGTCGAAATAAGTATTGCCTTTGTCGGATTTTGTTTATTCAGAGAAACGTACGCAACATATTTCCAATTTTTTGACCATCCCGCAACGGATAAAATTTAACAATTAAATATTGAAATACTTATTGAAAAACCGGCGCGGGTTTGATATTATATATTGGAAAATGCGAAAAATCGGGGAGTTTTTATGAAAGGTCTTAAACGTCTTTTGAGTTTTGCAAGACGTGCTTGCGACGATTATAATATGATTTCGGAAGGCGATACCGTCGCCGTCGGTCTTTCCGGCGGGAAGGACTCGCTCGCTCTGCTTTATACGATGGCAAACCTGAAAAGGTTTTATCCTGTGCCGTTTGAGCTTATCGCCGTGACAATCGATATGCGTTTTGAGGAGATCGGCAAGGAAAAGGCGGATTTTGCGCCGATTGAAAAGCTCTGCGAAGAGCTCGGAGTCAAATACTATATCGAGCCTTCGGATATTGCGAAGATTGTTTTTGACATAAGAAAGGAAAGCAATCCCTGTTCGCTTTGCGCAAAATTGAGAAGAGGAATGCTTTGTGACGCAGCAAAGCGACACGGAGCGACAAAAATCGCCCTCGGTCATCATTTTGACGACGCCGTTCAGACCTTTATGCTCAACCTCTTCTATGAGGGCAGGCTCGGTTGTTTTTCTCCGGTTACTTATCTTGACCGCTCTGACGTGACGGTCATCCGCCCGTTTGTTTATGCGCAGGAAAAAGATCTGAGATACTTTACGTCAAATGCGGAGCTGCCGGTTGTCGAATCCGAATGTCCCGCAAACAAAAAGACGGAGCGCGAGGAGATGAAAACCCTGCTCGCGACGCTTGAAAGAGAGAACAAGGGCTTACGTCACAGAATTTTCGGCGCAATGCAGAGAGCGGGACTTGACGGCTACAAGGTGTCGAAAATCAAAGAATATGACGATGAATAATTTTTCAGAAGCGGGAGAAACTACGGTAAAACCGCTTTTGGGAAAAGAATTATGTCGAATAACAGAGAAAAAGATAAAAAAGATAAAATATCAAGGCATTGGTGCGGAAATCTCGGCTCGTCCGTGATACTTATGCAGTCGGGCGGAGAGAGCAGGTGCCTTTCCTCGCACCTTTGCGGCGGTGAGGCGGCTCATTGCGGAAAACATTCCGCCGGCGGAGACGGAAATCCGACCGGAGGGCAGATAACAATGTAGTCATGCGGGCGTGCCCGCTTACATAAAAAATAAATTTGAGAGGTACATAAAATGGCATTCAATTTCACAGACAAATATCTCCGTGAGTTCGTGACGGATTTTTCCCTCGCGGCTATGACGGACGAAACGAAACGTGCTTTCGACACGGTTTTCAGCGGAAAGGGCGCCGGAGCGGATTTCCTCGGCTGGCGCGACCTCCCCGAAAACTATGACCGCGACGAGGTCTCCCGCATAAAGAAAGCGGCTGAAAAGATCATAAAAACATGTGATGTTTTCGTCGTCATCGGCATAGGCGGATCGTATCTCGGCGCACGTGCGGCTATCGAATTTGTAAAAGGCGCAAGCTACAACAACAAGAAAAAGTCCACGCCCGACGTATATTTTGTCGGTAACGACATAAGCTCCTCGCACCTTCGCGACGTGCTTGAAATATGCGAAGGCAAGGACGTTTGCATAAACGTTATCTCCAAATCCGGCACGACGACAGAACCCGCAATCGCTTTCAGAATTTTCCGCGATATGCTCGTTAAAAAATACGGCAAGGCGGCGTCCGAAAGAATTTTTGTCACGACCGATAAATCCAAGGGTGCGCTCCGTCCTCAGGCGGAAGAGCTCGGATATGAGAGCTTTGTCGTTCCGGACGATATCGGCGGAAGATATTCCGTTCTCAGCGCAGTCGGTCTTCTTCCCATTGCCGTTGCGGGAATCGATATCGACGAAATGCTCGCAGGCGCAAAGGACGCGGCAGAGAAATATTCAAAGGGCGACGTTTTCTCAAATGACTGCATGAAATATGCCGCTCTCCGCAATTACTTCCTCCGTCACGGAAAGTCCGTTGAAATTCTCGCCGTAAACGATCCCGCGCTCGCCATGACGTGCGAATGGTGGAAGCAGCTCTTCGGCGAAAGTGAAGGCAAGGACGGAAAGGGACTTTATCCGTCATCCGCCGTATATTCGACAGACCTCCATTCAATCGGTCAGTTCATCCAGGAAGGCACGAGGGTTATGTTTGAAACGGTTATCAACGTAAACTGCGAGGACAATTTCGTCATCGAGGCAGACGCCGATAACGCAGACGGACTCAACTTCCTTGCCGGAAAGACAATAAATTATGTAAATCAGCAGGCGTTCCTCGGAACCGTCATGGCTCATACGGACGGCGGCGTTCCCAACGTTTCAATCGAGCTTACGTCACGCACGGCAAGAGACTTCGGTTATCTTGTATACTTCTTTGAGCTTTCATGCGCAATTTCGGGTTATATGCTCGGAATAAATCCGTTCAACCAGCCCGGAGTCGAGGCTTATAAGAAGAACATGTTTGCGCTTCTCGGCAAGCCCGGATATGAAGAAAATGCCGAAGAACTCAAAAAACGTCTTGAAAAGATAAAATAATCCGAAAACGCTTGAAAAAAACGGAAAAATAACTATAATGGAAGCGGACTTTGTGTCCGCTTCTGTTTTTTTATGAAAGGTTGTGAGGAAAATGAGTGTATACGGCAAAAAGGGCGCGCTTATGTTTGCGCTCTATTCTCTTGCGTGCACTGTTACGATCATTTTCGATAAAGGGAAAATTTTTGCCATCATCATTTCCGCAGTTTCACTTGCGATATCGACGGTTGCCATCATAAAGGCGAAAAAGAAGGCTGCCGCCGTTGTATTTGCGGCTTTGTGCGTCATCGCGCCGCTGCTCGGGCTTGTCTGCGGTACTTTACATATGAGAAAGGATATTGCGGCGAAAAAATATGCGGACGGCAAGGAGCACGTCATAACGGCTGAGATAACCCGGGCGATATACGAAAAGCAGTTCGGTTCGCTCTATTATGCAAAGGTTTCGGACGTGGACGGAGAAAAAGCGGATTTTTATATTCAGCTCGAATTTTCGTATCTGCCGGAGCTTGTGATTCACGAAAAGACGGAAATACGGGCGGTTTTGTCGGAGCCGGACGACTCGAACGCGGCATTGCTCCGCTCAAAAGGTGTAATCCTGTGTGCGGAAGCGGTTGAGTTTTTGACCGTCGGTGACGGAGAAAGGCTCACCTTACCGGAAAAAATAAACGCTTTTCTCGCGGGGGTATTCGATAAAACAATCGGCGGTGACGAGGCGGACTTTGCGGGCGCAATCTTTCTCGGAAACAGGGAAAGGGTATCGCAGAAGGTGAAGCTGGCATTCAGGCGAAGCGGCACATCGCACCTGCTCGCCCTCAGCGGACTTCATCTTTCCGTGCTCGCAGCGGGACTTGAATTCGCCCTCAAAGCCGCGCGAGTGAAAAAGAAGATAAGAATCGCCGTTTCGATTCCGGTGACGGTTATGTTTGCCTTGATAACGGGACTTTCCGCGTCTGTACTGCGGTCGGCAATAATGCTCGTCATTTACTTTGTCGCGCAGCTTATCGGCGAGGAAAAAGACTCGCTCACATCGCTTTTTGCGGCGCTTGCGCTGATAATAACATTCAGGCGCTACGCTATCTGGGACGCGGGGCTATGGATGTCATTTTCCGCAACGCTCGGTCTGATTCTGTTTTCAGACAGACTCCTTCCGCATTTTGCGCCGATGACGAGAAAGACCTATTCCCGCGCAAAGAAGTTCTTCCGCGCGGCAGTGAAATATGTTCTCGGACTTATCTCTGCAACGGTTGTTGCGACGCTTTTCACGCTCCCCGTGACATACCTGCTTTTCGGCGGCATTTCGCTCATCTCGCCGGTTTCAAATCTCATTCTGGTGCCGCTTTCGCAGGTGCTTTTATATCTTCTCGCACTGCTTTGCATGCTTTTCAAAGTACCGTTTATCGGTGCAGGGCTTGCTTTTGCGGCAAAGCGGCTGATATGGCTCATCTGTCGGCTCGCGGGACTGTTTGCCTCTCCCTCCGGCGTGTATATTTCTATAAAATACCCGTTTACTCCGTATCTCATTGCCGCCGCTCTGATATTCGTAGCCGTTATTGTTTTTGTGCCGAAGATAAACCCAAGGTCAGTGCTTGCGGTTTTTGTTGCGCTTTGCGTGGCGTTTGCCGGTTGCGGGGCGGTGATGTATAAAATTACGGAAAACGAGATATATGCCGTCGCCGTAAGCGAAAAGTCAAGCGACGCTCTCGGCATTGTTTACAGAGGCAGGAGCTTCGTCATCGATGTTTCAACTGGTGGATTTTCCGTCCCGTATTCGGCAATGGCGGAGACATCGGGCTATGCCGCAAGCGAAACGGACATTTTGATACTGACGCATATTCACAGGTATCACGCCGCAACAATCGACAGACTCTGTGGCTATTATAAGATAGACAAATTGCTTATTCCGGCGTCGGAGAGCGCGTCAGACGCGGAACATATGATAAACATTATGAAGGTTGCCGAAGAGAACGGAGTGCCTGTTGAATTTTATAACCGCAGGGCGGAGTCGACCGTTGCCTGCGGCGATATGAAGATTCTTCTTCCGGAATACACGCTTCTTGAAAGGTCGGTTCATCCCGTGATAACATTTTCGGTTTACCTCGGCGAAACGCAGGCGATGCTTTACAGCGGCGCCGGAGCGGAGGAAACGGACGACGAAAAAATATATTCCGCAGCACTTGTGTTCTTCGGCGCGCACGGGCCTGTCCGGAAGCAAAGAATTGATACAGGCAGATGTCTTTCGGCTCAGAGCATAATTTTTTCAAACGAAAATGTCAGCGCTTTTGTCGACGGGTGCGATTCTTCCGTGATAATATCCGAGCGCGGAGGAAAGGTTACGATAAAAATAAAATGAGGAATACCGCGGAAAGCCGTTTTTGCTTTCCGCGGTTTTTATGTTGCCCGAAAACCGTATATTTGAGCTGTCGCAAGGTAAATAATATAAATAAAAATTATTTTGCGGAGGATTTTATGGGTGCTTCGGCTCCGATGGATTTCGGTATGAAAAAAGCAGGAACGGCAAACGTTCTGCGTTTTGTGAAAAGAAAGAAAAAAGTGATTTCCGCACTTGAAAAAAATAAAAGCGCCGATGGGACGTTCAAAGCGGCGACAGCGGCGCTGAGGAGTCTGTCACGGACGAAAATACTGCCCGCGGACGACAGCGGCGAGCTCTTTGTCTACGGTTTTGCGGAGGACTATATATCGTCATGCGGCGGCAGAATAGGCGAGGGGAGCCTTTGCGCCGCACTTTCGGCTGATAAACGCGGACTTTCTTCCGTCGAAATCGAGAGCCTTCCGGATATGCTCCGCATTGCCGCGGCGGAAAGACTTTGCAGTATAATAACGGTACCCGAAATGAAGGACGGGGAAGCCGCGGAGCTCCTTATCTGCGACGGAAAAATCTCGCAAATCGATTTTTCGCGCCTGCTTTTCGGGTTTTCTCCCGTCGCACGTATTCTTTCGGAAGACGAAACATTCGTGTGCTGCTCGGACGAAAGCAAACGCGAATATATCCGCCGCGTAAGGGAAAAGGCTGTTGAATGGGAAATCGGAGAGGATGACGCGGCGAGGGAGTGCCTTTCGGAGGCAAGGAAGAGTGGCACGGATCTCGGGAAAATGCTTTTCTCGGATGAAAAAAAGCCTGCTGTCGGGTATTTTGTCTCGGTGCTTGCGCTGACGCTTGCACTGCTCGGAATTTATATTTATCTCTGTCTCGGCACGCCTGCCGCATGGCTATCCGTCTTTGTCATCGCTCCGCTTTATGAGCTTTCAAAACGGTTTACGTCAACCGTTTATCTCCGTCATGCGGGCTCACGCCGTCCGCTTGCGCTTTCCTCCGGAAAAACGCTTGACGGAGCGCATTGCCTTGTGACCGTCGCAACCCTGCTTTACGGAGAAAAAAGCGACCGCGAGGTCTTTGACAGACTTGAAGATTTTTATCTCCGCAACAGAGACGGAAGCTATATTTTTTCCGTCCTCGGCGACCTCGGCGAGTCCGACATGACAGAGGACGGCGGCGATGGGGAAAAAATCGCTTATGCAAGGGCGAGAATATCGTCACTGAACGAAAAATACGGCGGGGGATTTGCGCTTTTCATAAGAAAACGGACATACGTCAGGTGTCAGAAAAAGTATATGGCTTGGGAGAGAAAACGCGGGGGAATACTTAATCTCTGCCGTTTTGCCGCAGGCGGCGAGGGCGACTGGATATGCTTTGAAGGAGACGTTTGCGAAATACGTAAATGTAAGTATCTTCTGACGCTTGACAGGGACACCGAGCTTTTTTACGGCTCTGTTCGCAAGCTCCTCGGCATAATGCTCCATCCAGCAAACCGTCCCGTTTTTGACGAAGAAAAAGGGCGGATTGTTTCCGGCTACGGCGTCCTTCAGCCGGCGGTGACACCGTCGCTTTTTTCGGCAAACGCAACGGTTTTCGCTTCGCTTACAGGCGGCGACGGCGGGCTTGACGTCTACACCGGAAGCGGCACGGATCTTTATCAGAATGTGATTGGTACTGGGTGCTTCTGCGGAAAGGGAATGATAGATATTTCCGCATTTCTGAAAACATGCGACAGCTCGGTTGCGGGAGAACGAATTTTAAGTCACGATATCATCGAGGGAAGCCTTTTGCGGTGCGGTGCGGCGTGCGGCGTCGTGCTGACGGACGGAACTCCGTCAAATGCGCTTTCGTATTACATCCGCCTGCACAGGTGGATAAGGGGTGACCTGCAATCGTTGCCTTATCTCTGTAAAAGCGCGGAAAACAGCGCTGGCGAGAGGATAAAAAATCCCGTTGGCGCGGCGGGAAAATACCGCATAGCGGACAACGCCATAAGGCATTTTGCTCCGCTTTCCGCGATAATTGCACTGTTTCTTTCGCTTTTTTCGGGCGTGGGAACGGCATGCGTCACGGCTTTGTTTGCCTTTGCCTATATTGCTTATCCGTTTGCGGAGAGCATAATCCTTCCGATTATAACCGGCGGAATTTTCCGCGCGGGCGCGATTTACGGTTACGCAAAAGACGTTATCTGCGCTTTTGAACGTTTTGTTTTCTCTTTTATGTCGACGGCGCACGAAGCGCTTGTCTTTGCAGACGCTGCGGTCAGAACGATCTATCGCTTTTCCGTTTCGGGAGAGCACTTTCTCGACTGGAAAACGGCAGCCGACGGTGAAACCGAAAATGCGGATATTCTTTCTCACTACGGGAAAATGCTTGCGTCGACCGTTCTCGGGCTTTTTGCTGTGTGCGTTTTTCCTGATCAGATAAGGATTTTCGGCGCTCTTTGGGCGCTTTTTCCCGGCATGAGCTACTTTTGCTCCGTCGGCGACAGTGCGAAAAAGCGTATATCAAGAAACGTCAGGACGAAGCTGAAAAAGCTCTGTGCAAGGGAATGGCGGTTCTTTGCGGACAACGTCGGAGAGAAGACAAACTGGCTTCCGCCGGACAACTTTCAGTTCTCGCCGACGGAAAGAGTTGCAATGAGAACGTCGCCGACAAACATTGGGATGTTTCTTGTTTCCGCGCTTGCGGCAAGAGATTTCGGGTATATTGACAGCGCGACGCTTGCCGTCTATATGAAAAACGCGGCGCTTTCAATCGAAAAACTGCTCAAATGGCGCGGCAACCTTTATAACTGGTATGACCTGAGGACGCTTGAAGTCATCGGCGAGCCGTTTGTTTCATCCGTTGACAGCGGCAATTTTGCGGTCTGCCTTGTGGCTGTCTGCGAGGGACTCAAAGAATACGCCGGCGAGGAGCCGTCACTGCTTGACAGTGTCAGAAAGCTTGAAAATATACTTTCGTCGATCGACCTTTCTTCGCTTTATGATGAGAACAAGAAGCTCTTTTATATAGGTTATAACGTCGGTTCGGGGCGGTATTCCGAAAGCAGATATGACGTTTTCATGAGCGAAGCGCGCCTGACAAGCTATTATGCCGTCGCAACGGGGCAGGTGCCGCCCGAGCACTATTTTTCTCCGGCGAGGAAGGTCGGCGCGGGCGGAGGCAGACGCGGACTTCTCTCGTGGAGCGGTACTGCCTTTGAATACTTCATGCCGTCGCTGTTTTTGCCCGCGGAAAAGGACTCTGCCGTTCGGTACGGTCTTGATTTCGCATATGCAATGCAGAGAAAATATTCCGTGAACCGATTTTTCAGAGGAAGATATTTTTTGCTTTGGGGAATATCCGAGTCGCAATATTTCGGCTTTGACGGTCGCATGAATTATCAATACAGAGCGTTCGGCACGGAGGCGCTCTCCCTTGATCCGGAGTTTGAAAAAAACGAGGTAATATCTCCGTATTCGGTGTTTCTCATGATGAAGGAAAACCCGGGAGCGGCGATGGGACAGCTATCCGCGCTCCGTGCCCTCGGCGCAAGCGGGAAATACGGCTTTTGCGAGGCTGTCGACTTTTCCCCGGGACGTGTCGGAGACGGTTATGCCGTTATGAAAAGCCATATGTCTCATCACAAGGGGATGAGCCTTGTCGCGGCGGCAAATATATGCTTTGGAGACGTTTTTGTCCGCAGGTTCATGCAGTCGCCGACTATGCGTGCGGGAAGAATTCTTCTCTGCGAAAGAGTACCGGAAAAAGCGCCGGTTTCAAAACCGCAGAGAACGAAAAAGGCGCCTTTGAGACCGCTTCCTCCCGATGTCGGCACTGTGGAAAAGCGAAAGGCAAATTACAACGTTCTTTATCCGGAGGTGGGCTCCGTATCGAACGGAAAAACGAGAATAACCGCTTCAAGTTCCGGACACATCATGCTTTCGGACGGTGATGACTGCATTTCATATTCTGATTTTGACCGTTTTTCGCTTTCGGGCGGACTGTGTGCCGTTGCGGAGGTCGGAGGAAAGATAATCTCGGCTGTGCCGCTCGGATATACGGACGAAAGCCTCGACACGGACTTTTCGTTTTCATGCGAAGCGGACAGAATAACTTATTCTTCCTTCCATCGCGGAGAAGGATTTTCCTGCGGTTTCTCCGTTTCTCTTTCGGTTTCTCCGGAATACCCGGAGTTTATAATATCGACAAGACTGAACGCGGCAAGTCCGGAATCGAAGATAATGCTTTGCTTTGAGCCGGTGATGCGCGGAGAGAAGGCATATAAAGCGCACAAGTGCTTTTCGGGGCTGTTTCTTGAATTTGACTATGACTCGGGCGAAAAAGCCGTCATTGTCCGCAGAAGACCCAGAGGCGGCGAGGAAGCGACGTTTCTCGGAATTACTGCGTCTGCGAAAAGCGGCTTTGAATTCGACACCGGCGCGGACGGTCTTTCTTCGGGTTACGGAGAAAAAGAGATAGCGGAGCTTATAAAAATCCCATGCGGGGAAAGAACAGGCGCGCCGACTGTACCGTTTTTCAGGGCGGTCTGCAAGAATAGCAAAGCCGCGGTATTTTCAATCGGTTATTCAAAGAACAGGGATGACATTATGTATTTTCTCGGAAAAAAGCGCGGGAAGGTGTCGCTCGGAAGCATTTGCGCAATGATGAAGTCCGCCGCCGGAATAGGGTCTTATGCGGACGCTATGGAGAGCTATCTTCTGAGGGCCGTCCATTTTCCGCAGGCGGAGGGCTCCGGCGGGGAAGAAATGCTTTTCCGTCAGGTGAAGACAAGCGATTTTTACAGGTTTTCTATCTCGGGAGAACTGCCGCTTGTTGCGGTGAGGTTTTTCCGTCCCGGCGGAAAGCAGAGCGAAAATCTCAAGGCGATGATCGGAATGTTCCGCTATGCCTGCATAAGGGGCTTGCGGTTTGACCTTGTAATTCTTTACAGAGAAAGCGACGAATACAGACAGAGCACGCTTTCGCATGTCAAAAAGCTCGTCCGCGATATGGGTTGCGAGAGCTTTATTTCCGTCGACGGAGGGATTTTTCCGATAAACGCCGATAAGCTGACAGAGTCCGAGAAATACGCGCTTACGCGGAAATGCGGCGCCGTGTGCGACAGCTCGCTCCCGCTCTCCGTCACTCTTTTTTCAAACAAATATTTCACTCCGCTACCGAAAAGCGCGGAGAGAATTCTTTGCTCTCCGTCGCGCCGCGACGTGACGGCGTGTGCCGCGCCTGCGGTTTGCGGAGCAATAAAAAAGGTCGCCGGCGGGATGTTCTATCGCGGTGGATTTATATGCGACAAAAAAGAGATAAAACGCCCATGGGCGCAGATAGTTTCGACCCATTCCGCGGGCTTTGTCGCAACGCAGAATTCGCTCGGATTTACCTTTGGCACAAACAGCTCCCAGCTGAAACTTACCCCGCATGACGGCAGAGCAATGACCGAGGACAGCGGCGAAATTCTGACAATGCGTATCACGGACGGGGAAAAGCACATATCGGACTTTGACATGTGCGCCTGCGCGGCATATGCGGATTACTTTTTCGGCGGGGTGAGATATATCGGAAGGGCTTGCGGGATCAGCTATACGGTTGAGGTCACGCTTGACGAAAAACTCGCAATGAAATATGTTTCCGCAGAGCTTTCGGCAGACAAAGAAACGTCGGTTGAAATAATATATTCGGCGACGCCGTGTCTCGGTTCGTCCGCGGCGGAAGCAAGAGAATATTCCTTTTCGGCGGATACGGAGCGCGGGGCGGTTTACGTCAGAAGAGTGTGCGGCGATAAGGTTGCGCCGAAGCTCTGCATTATGACGGACGCAGAGAAAAAGCGCGTCTATACTGACAAAGCGTCACTTAAAACCGCCGGAGCGGTGTTTGGCGGGGGTGCTGATTGTGCCGCCGTCGGCGCGGAGCTCAATGTCGGAAAAGAAACGTTGTCATGTCGGTTTGCGCTGTTTGCCCATCGCACGGAGACCGACAGAAAATATTGCGAAAAAGCCTTTCTTTCAGCCGAGAGACCACGCGCCTGCACGAAAATAAGTCCTGCGGTGACGATAAAAACGTCCGACCCCGTTTTTGATACGACGGTCAACGACTGGTTTTATTATCAATGCGTCGTTTCGAGGATTACGGCAAGGACTGGCTTTTATCAGAACGGCGGCGCTTACGGCTTCCGCGATCAGCTTCAGGACTCTCTTTCCGTCGGCGGGGATATGCTGAAAAAGCAGATAATTTTCTGCGCCTGCCATCAGTATGAGGAGGGCGACGTTATGCATTGGTGGCACAATCTCTATGAAGGCGGGCGCGGGCATTACGGCATAAGAACGCGTTGCTCGGACGATTGCGCATGGCTGCTTTACGGAGCAGAGGAGTATATCCGCCGCAGCGGCGATGTATCGCTGCTGGATGTCCGTCTTCCGTTTGTTTCGTCTCCTCCGCTTGACGCAAGAGAGCTCGAAAGATATGAATTCGGCAGATTTACGGAAGAAAAATACACGCTTTTTGAACATCTGCTCCGCGCGGCGGAAAGGCTCTGCCGGACGGGACGTCACGGACTGTCGCTCTTCGGCACATGTGACTGGAATGACGGAATGAACGAGGTCGGTAAGGGTGGAAAAGGAGAGAGCGTCTGGCTTTCGCAGTTTGCCGCGGCAAGACTTTCCGCGTTTGCCGTCATATGCGCGGAGCGCGACGACAAAGAGCATGCCGAGCGCTTTGAAAAAACGGCGGCTATGCTTGAAAAGTCTGTCGACGTATACTGTTTTGAAGGCGACAGATACCTGCGCGGATTTTTTGACGACGGCTCGCCTCTCGGCTCAAAGACCTGTGACGAATGCAGAATAGACATTCTCCCGCAGGCATTTTCCGCTCTTTGTGCGGACGGAAAACCCCCGGAGCGGGCAAAAGTTGCAATGGCAACGGCGATAAATGAGCTTTATGACAGTGACATCGGCATTATAAAACTGCTTTCGCCACCGTTCGACAAAACCGCCCGCTCGCCGGGATATATAAAAGGATATCCGCCCGGTATAAGAGAGAACGGCGGTCAGTATACGCACGCCGCAGTGTGGGGCGCGATGGCGACGGCTGAAATCGGCAAGGGCGAGCTTGCTTATGAAATGCTCACGGCAATAAATCCGGCGGTCAAAAGCGACAAAAAGCTTGTTCGGTACGGCGCGGAGCCTTATGTTCTCTGCGGTGACGTCGGCTCTGAAATGAGAAACGCGGGGCGCGGCGGTTGGAGCTGGTATACCGGAGCGGCAGGCTGGTACAGGACGGCGGTTATATCGTCGCTTTGCGGTTACAGGGAGGTCGACGGCGGGTTTTATATTTCGCCCGCGCTTTCGGAGCGCTTCCGCAGTTTTTCGCTCGATATAATAAAAGGAAAAAGCGTTTACCGCATTTGTGTATCTCTCGGCGAGGAAAACACAGTCTGTCTTGATGGCGACATTGTATCAAAAGGAAAGCCCGTTTCGGAAACGGTGTTTTATCCGGACGGAAAAAATCATACTCTGAAAATAACGGTTAAAGGATGAAGAAACGGCGGATTTTTCCGCCGCTTTCTTTTTGCATAAATGGGTTGCCTTTTTTTGCGGAGGTGTGATATAATGAAGGCGAAGGGAAGTGACTTTTGTGATAATACCGAAAATAAACGTCGGCGATATTGCCGTAATGAAAAAATCACACCCCTGCGGCGGAAACCGTTTTTCCGTGCTTTACGCAGGCTCGGACATTAAGCTGCGTTGCGAAAAATGCGGCAGGGACGTCATCATTCAGAGGATAAAAGCCGAAAAAATGATAAAAAACATCATTCCGAAGGAATAAAAACGCAAAATTCAAAAATATTTAATCAATTTACCGAAAATATCACTTGCAAAATGCATGTGAATGTAGTATTATAATAACAGATAACAGCCTGCGCCATTGTCAGCGGACGAGCGCAGGAATAAAAAATCCAAATCCGCTGAGAAAGAGTGATTATCTTGACTAAACTCATCGTAGGCCTTAAGGGCACAGGAAAAACAAAAACTCTCATCGAGATGGTAAACGCCGCAACTTCTTCTTCAAACGGCGCAGTTGTTTGCCTTGAAAAGGGCGATAAGCTCCGTTTCGACGTAACATACAAGGCAAGACTTATGGATACATCCGAATACGGTATCTCCGGCGCGGACGCTCTTTATGGTTTTGTATGCGGCATTTATGCCTCCAACCACGACATAACACACATCTTTATCGACTCTGCGATGAAAATGTGCGACGATACAGTCGAAGGGCTTGCAAAGTTCTTCCGTCCCGCTGTTGCGTTTGCCGAGAAGGCTGGCATAAACCTCGTACTTACATCCTCCGTGAAGGAAGAGGATCTTCCCGAGGATCTCAAGGCTTACCTCTGATAAGAAGATTAAAATTCGCCAAAATCCGTCGTTTTGCATAAAAAACGACGGATTTTTTTGTGCAACAATATCCTTCCTTCCTTCCTTCCTTCC
>DHMB01000034.1:0-3025 GCA_002405565.1 Clostridiales bacterium UBA4653 | reverse complement strand
GGCGACAGTCGCGAATTGAAAGGAAACAACTAATGAAGAAACTAACATCCATCGCGCTTGCGATCGTTATGATCGCGTCCGTAATGCTGTTGACAGCGTGCGGGGGAAAATCTGCTTATCAGATTTACACAGAGGCTTTTGAAAAGACAAAAGCGCTTGAATCTGCCGAGTTTACCTCGTCACTTACCGCAAGCTTTGAAAAAAGCGGCGAGCAGCAGAGCATGACGGTCAATACCAAAGCAAAAACGGTCGGCATTAAAAACGAAAACCCCGTTTCGCTTGGCGAAGTTGAATGCACAATCAACGGAGCAACGGTGAAGAACGATGTCTACAATGCCGACGGCACGGCTTACGTAAACATCGGCGGAACGGAAAAAGAGAAAATGGACATTGCCTCCGACGACGCGCTCATGTTCAATCTTTCATCCATGATGAAAAAGCTGATCGTGACATTCACGGAGGACGACCTCAAAGATGTTCCCGCCGTCAAGAACGAGGACGAAACATTCACAATCGATTTCGTGCTCACGCCCGACAGAGCAAAGGAACTTTATGCCGACGCATATGACAGCTTTGTCAGATTTACATCGGACGGCAAAGGCAAGGACGCGACTGTGACCTTCACGGACGCGAAGGTTTCCGTCAAAATAAACGCAGAGGGATATATATCCTCATTCGGATTTGAATTTGCAATGACGTCGGGCGAAAGCGGAGATGTCACAGGTTCCGCAAAGGTTGAGTTTATAAACCCCGGCACGGAGGTGACGGCAGACGCGCCCGAGGATATCGGCGATTACATAACACTCAAAGAGGGCTACAACGCATATATCGAGGCTGTCAGAAAGACAAAAGAACCTGATTCGATCGAATATACATCGACATCAAAATCGAAAATCACAGCTACGGGCATCAGCCTTAATCTGACGGCTGAAAACCACGGAAAGATTGTCGGTCGTAAGAGCAAAAATCCCGTTTCGCTTGAAGAACTTACAATTCGGCTCGGTGATGAGAAAGTCACATCGTCGACTTATGTTGCAAACGGAATCGCATATGTTTCAGCGGAAGGTGAAAAAATGAAAATCGACCTTTCCGATCCCGCAAACGATAAGTATATCATTTCAACGTTGACAATTGACGATATGCTCTCCGAGTTTTCAGAGGACACATTTGAAAACGCAACGGTTGTAAAAGTCGGAAACGAGATAACGATAACCGGAATCATCCTTACGCCCGAGCAGTTCTTCAAGTATTTCGAACCAGTACTGCAAACGGCGGAAGATTATGCCGGAGTGTCCGGACATGCAACGTATGAAGCCTCGGATATAAGCGTTTCCGTTGTGATAAATGACGGATATGTCGGCGAGTTCAAGCTGTCATATACTCTCGTGCTTAATGCGACTGAGTCTTCCGGCGATCGTGTTTCAACAAAATTGTCGGCTGAAGAGACGTTCAAACTTGTAAACCCCGGCGAGGAAGTTAAGATTGAAGCACCCTCCGATCTTGACGAATACAGCGTTCCGGATGAAGCATACAATCTCTTCATGGCGGCGCTTGAAAAGACGGACTCCCTTGATTCCGTTGAGTATTCTTCTTTGGAATCGGTAACAACCAAAGCAGTCGGTGAAGAAGAAACAAGCTATACAAAGTACAGAGCAAAATTTTCCGGACTCAACGGAAGCAATCTTAAAGGCTCCGGAACAATTACGTCGGCTTCAAAAGGCAAAACAGGAGAGCTTTCCATTTACAGAACTGCGGATACAGAATATGTGAACGTAGACGGCATGAAGGTGAAGTTCCCGATTTACGACGAAGAGAACGCATACCTGCCGCTTCATTCCTTTATGGAAATTACAGACGGTATTCAGGAAATTGTCGACGAAGCCGAAGTGCGCAGAAATTCGGACGGTTCAATCGATCTTGTTGTTGACATATCCGAAGAAATGTTCTATGAATATTTCGGTCATATGATTGAGGCAATTGTTGAGAGCTATAACAACGCCGACTTGGGCAATATAACTCTTGACGAAATATGGCCCGAGAACGCCGGTCTGACAATACATATCACAAGCGACGGGTATTTCGCTTCATACTCGCTCGAGTATACTATTAAGACGACGCTCTCTTACGGTTCAAGCGTGACGGTTACCGCGGAATTCGGTTTTGTGTCCTCATTTGAGGTAATCAATCCCGGAAAGACCGTGACGGTTGATGTTCCGAGCGACCTCGGCAAATATGTTTCATATAACTGATAAATAAGAAAAACAAAAATATTTATGACAGCACAGAAAGGGACAGAACATGAAAAAGATATCGGCAGTTTTGCTTGCGGTTATGCTGATTGTTTCCGCGGCGGTATTCACATCGTGCAAGAAGAAAACGGCATATGAAGTATTCTCCGAGGCGCTTGAAAAGACAAAAGCACTTGACTCGGTTGAATTCAATATGGACATGGCAACGACAGTGCCGGACGAAGACGATTCTGGTCTTATAAAATATTCGGCAAAGATATCCGGACTCGGCGGCAGCCCGATTGCTTCCGGCGACGTTACGGTTGAGTCTTCCGGAATGAGCGTGAAAAGCTCGGTATACAATGCCGACGGCTTCGCTTATATCGGTATGGGTGAAATGTCAAAAACCAAAGCGGGTCTTGACGAACCGACGGCGCTCATGTATGACCTTGTATCGATGTTCAGAATCGTGACGGCTTCTTTGCCGGAAGAAGTTTTTGCCGATACGGAGGTCATTGAAAACAACGACAAAACAAATACCGTGGCCGTATCGCTTACGCAGGAACAGTTTGAACAGTATTACAAGGGCACCGCTTTCGAGACAAAAACATATACAAACGGTTTGCCCGATGAAGGGACATCTTCCTATAAAGTCACGATTGAGGATGTAAAGGTTTCAGTCACCGTCGGCAAGGACGGATACATTTCAAAATACGAAGCGAGCTATAAGCTTTCGATTAAAGTCTCGATCGGCGGCTCCGACGTTGACTTTATCAGCGGCGCTACTGTAACGGTCG
>DHMB01000166.1:2915-14943 GCA_002405565.1 Clostridiales bacterium UBA4653 | reverse complement strand
ATACATGTTCCCAAAGGCGCACGCCGCGGCGTACGTTCTTTCGGCGATACGTATTGCATGGTATAAAGTTCATATGCCGCTTGAATTCTATTGTGCATACTTTTCCGCCGCGCCGGACGGCTTTGACGGCGAGCTTGCCGTAAAGAGCAAAAAGACGATAGAAGCCGTTCTGAGAGACCTTAAAGAAAAGGGCAACGAGCAATCGCAGAAGGAAGCGGCGACGTATTCCGCAATGCAGCTCGCGCTTGAATTTGTCGCGAGAGGCTTCAAGTTTCTTCCCGTTGACCTTTACAAGTCCGACGCAAGGTTGTTTTTGCCCGAAAACGGGTCTATACGACTTCCGTTCTCATCGCTCTCCGGCGTCGGAGTTGCGGCTGCGCAGAACATTGTCGACGCAAGGGAAGCGGGCGGAGAATTTCTCTCTGTCGAGGAGCTGAAGCAGAGAGCGTCGGTTTCAAAATCAGTCGTTGAGATACTGGAAAAGAACGGCGTGCTCAAAAATCTCTCTGAAACAAATCAGATAACCTTCGGCTTCGGAGACGACGATTTCCGCGGAGCGGGCGACGCATTGCCGACCTCTTCCGGGAAAAACGAGCCGTCCAAAAAGTCATCCGCAAAGCAGGATGAAGTCGGAGAGACGGCGAGCCAGCTCACGTTTTTCTGATGTAATTATCGCAAAAATGCGAAAAAACTCGTGAAAAATACACATTTTTATTGCAAAAAGTATTGCAACCGCTGTATTTTATTGCTATAATAAATAAAGTAAACGAAATCGTCCATAGGGGACAGGAAAAATAAAAAATTTGAAAGGGATTTTATCATGAACAAATCACAGCTCGTTGACGTAGTTGCAAAGAACACAGGACTTAAGAAAAAGGACGCAGAAGCAGCCGTATCCGCTTTTGCTGCCGCTGTTGCTGAAGCTCTTGCCGCAGGCGAAAAGGTTCAGGTTGCGGGTCTCGGAACATTTGAAGTAAAAACAAAGGCTGCAAGAACAGGCAGAAATCCTAAGACACAGGAAGTTATCAATATTCCCGCTTCCAAGCGTCCCGCTTTCACGGCAGGAAAGACTCTCAAAGAGGCTCTCAACAAGTAATAAAAAATGCTTCAATGCCGCCGAAAGGCGGCTTTGAATTTTTAAGGAGGAATTATGCGACTGGACAAATACCTTAAGGTTGCAAGAATCATCAAGCGAAGAACCGTTGCAAACAATGCCTGCGACGCAGAGCATGTCAAGGTCAACGGAAAGGACGCAAAGGCTTCGTATCAGGTGAAAATCGGTGATGTTATCGAGCTTGCGATGGGCGATCGAACCGTCAAGGTTCGCGTCACGGATGTAAAGGAATACACAAAAAAGGACGAAGCGACGACGCTTTATGAGCTTATAACCGAATAAAAACATATTCCGCGGCATATTCATTTATAAAAACAAACTCTTTTCGGAGGTCAATTTATGAATGAAGAAAGCGGAAAATCCTCTCTTGCGCTGAAGGATCGCGCAGAGCTGACAATGGACGGTATCGGAGATGTCATCAGCTTCGATGAAACGGAGATATATCTTCAGACAAACAGCGGAAAGCTGCTCATAGAAGGCACGGGACTGCACATAACAACGCTTGACGTCGCGTCCGGAAAAATGAAGGTCGAGGGGCTCGTCACTGCGCTTACATATAACGACCGTGACAATTCCAAAAAGGGCGGGCTTTTCTCCCGCGGAAAATGAACGACTTTTTTTATGATTCCGCCGCAAGGGTGCTGTCGTTTGTATGTCTCGGGGCTGTGCTCGGCGCGATATATGATTTTTTTCGCGTGTTGCGCATTTCAAGAAAGGGCGGCGGTAACCTTTCGGGCGGAATATATGACAGGCTGAAACCGAAAAAAGACATATTCTCGGGCACTCCGAAGGTCATGAAACTGACGGACGGTTTTCTGACGTTTATCGAAGATATCATCTTCTGGCTGATTGTTTTTGCGTCCGAGGCGATTTATATTTACTATATAAATGACGGCGAGATAAGGGTCGATTTTTTCATCCTTTCCTTTGCGGGCTTCATGCTTTACAGGATAAGCCTCGGAAAAGTTGTGATATTTCTTTCGGACAGAATTATTTTTTTTGCGCGGTGCTTGCTTTTGCGCCTGATATATATTATAATATATCCTGTGAGGATGATGTGGAAATTTGTGTCTGCGGCGATTGCCAGGGCTGCTTACGTCACGGCGGGGGCTGTTTCGGACGCAAAGCGAAGGGCATATACAAAGCGTGGGAAAAAACGTCTGCTCGATCTTTCCGCACGCGGATTTGAAGAAAAATAAACGGAGAAGAAGATGAAAACAAAGGTTAACCTTTTTGTAAAGATGGCGCTTGCGATATTCGTCGTATTTGCGATAATAACCGTCATGACGTTGCGCTCGAAGCTGGATGACCTCGCAGAGCAGAAGGCGGAGCTTGAAGCCGAGCTTGAAGCTTATGCCGAGAGAGTTGAGGAAATGCGTTATGAGCTTTCGCTTTCCGATGAAGAATATATCGAAAAATACGCAAGGGAAGTTCTCGGTTATCACAAGAGCGGAGAGATCGTTTTCAAAAATGAGGGCGATAACTGACGGTGCTCTGCGGCAAAGCGCGATATAACTTGACAAATCTTCCGATTTGCTTTATAATGAATGTAATAAATACTGAAAGGTCTGATAAAAATGAGTGAAAATAAAGCACCGCTGGACGGAAAATATCTCATGTACAAGGGTAAGCCTCTTGTCAGAGAAAAGAATGTAATAGTTTATGGCGACATGAAGGATAAATTTTATCTTTTCCTTATGATGCTCACAGAGAAAAAGCTGGATGACGGCAAAACCGTTCCGGATTCAATCCTCATTCAGGTGCTTGATACGGACGGAAAGATCATAAAGCAGGGACAGAAAAACGGTCTTTACGAAGCCATGGATATAGGCATGATATGGCTTGAAAGAGCCATTGCGGACTCAAAGAAATAACAAAAACAAAAAATCTGCGCATGACGCAGATTTTTTTATCGGCAAAAGAAAAGCAACGGCATAACCCGTTGCTTTTTGTTTTTATCAGAGCTTTTCGACTCCGAGCTTTACAGCCTGACCGTTGAGATCCCAGTCCTTTGCGGCGGCAAAGTCAGTATCAAAGACGACATCCTTTGCGAGAACTTCGCCTTTTATTTCGTCGAAATTCTTTCTGACAACGTCTTTTATGACGTCGCTACCGGAGATATAAACGCGGATATTGTCCATAACCTCAAATCCGCTCTCCTTGCGCATTGTCTGAATTTTCGAGACAAGCTCGCGCATATAGCCTTCTTCAATGAGCTCCGGAGTGAGGTTTGTGTCGAGAACGACCGTGATTCCGTGGTCGGAGTTTGAAGCAAATCCGGGCGTCTGCGCAGCTTCGATGAGCAGATCCTCTTCCGTGAGCGCGGCTTTTGTATCGCCGAGGTCAAGGGTGAGGGTGCCTGTCGATTTGAGCTCTGCCATTGCGGCATTGCCGTCAACAGAGGAGAGAAGCTCGCGTATCTTGCCGAGATACTTTCCGTATTTCGGGCCGACTGTGCGCAGCTGGGGCTTGAAGGAATATGTTGTGAAAGCGCTTACGTCGCTTGCAAACTCAACGCTCTTTACGTTCAGCTCGTCTGCGATGATATCCGTGAAATATTCGGGGAGGGAGAAGTCAGCCTTTATATACATTTTTGCGATGGGCTGGCGGTTCTTTATCTGCGCCGTATTTCTGCAGGCTCTGCCGAGAACGACGATGTCGAGAACATCCTCCATGCGCTCCTCAAGCTCGCTGTCTATATAGCTTTCGTTTGCGACGGGGAAGTCGCAGAGGTGAACGCTTATCGGGGCGGTCTTGTCAACGCTGCAAACAAGGTTTCTGTATATCTCCTCCGTCATAAACGGGATCATCGGGGCGGCAACCTTGGAAACGGTCACAAGAGCCGTATAAAGCGTCATATAAGCGTTGATTTTGTCCTGCTCCATACCGGGCGTCCAGAAGCGTTCGCGGCTTCTGCGGACATACCAGTTTGAAAGCTCATCGACAAAGTTGTCAAGCGCGCGGGCGGTCTCTGTTATCTTGTATGTGTCAAGATCCGTATCGACCGTCTTTATAAGCGTTGAGAGCTTGGAAAGCAGCCATTTGTCCATAACGGAGAGCTTGTCATAGTCGAGAGTGTATTTTGTCGGGTCGAAATTGTCTATATTCGCATAGAGCACGAAGAACGCATATGTGTTCCAGAGGGTGCCCATAAACTTTCTCTGACCTTCTACGACGGCGTCATCGTGGAATCTGTTCGGGAGCCACGGAGCGCTGTTCGAATAGAAATACCAGCGGATCGCGTCTGCGCCGTGCTTTTTGAGCGCGTCAAACGGATCGACGGCGTTGCCCTTTGACTTCGACATCTTCTGACCGTGCTCGTCCTGAACGTGTCCGAGGACGATAACGTTCTGATAGGGAGCTTTGTTGAAGAGAAGGGTGCTTTCCGCGAGGAGCGAATGGAACCAGCCTCTCGTCTGGTCGACAGCCTCAGAGATGAACTGAGCGGGGAACTGTCTCTCAAAGAGCTCCTTGTTTTCAAAGGGATAATGATACTGCGCGAAGGGCATTGCGCCGGAGTCAAACCAGCAGTCAAGAACCTCGGGAACTCTGTGCATATCCTTTCCGCATTCGGGACATTTTATTGTTATTTCGTCGATATACGGGCGATGGAATTCAACGGTTTTTGCCTTTTCGTCGCCGCTCATCTCATAGAGCTCCTGTCTGCTACCTATGCAATGACGGTGCCCGCATTCACATTCCCATATCGGGAGCGGGGTGCCCCAGTAACGGTTGCGGGAGATAGCCCAGTCCTGAATGTTTTCAAGCCAGTTGCCGAAGCGTCCTTTGCCGATTGATTCAGGTATCCAGTTTATCGTGTTATTGTTACGGATGAGGTCGTCCTTTACAGCCGTTTCGCGGATATACCAGGACTCTCTTGCGTAATAGATGAGGGGGGTGTCGCATCTCCAGCAATGCGGATAGCTATGCTCAAACTTCGGGGCGTCAAAGAGCAGACCCTTTGCACGAAGGTCGTCAAGCACCATCGGGTCGGCTTTCTTTACAAACACGCCGGCGTAAGGTGTTTCGGCGGTCATATTGCCCTTGCTGTCAACGAGCTGAACGAAGGGAAGGTCATACTTCTTGCCGACCTTCGAGTCATCTTCACCGAATGCGGGAGCGATATGAACGACGCCGGTACCGTCTGTAAGAGTTACATAAGTGTCACAGACGACGTAATAAGCCTTTTTGCCCTGCTTTTTGCAGATGTCAACGGCGCAGTCGAAAAGCGGCTCGTATTCTTTGTATTCGAGCTCTTTTCCCGTGAACGTTTCGAGGATTTCATATGCGGGTGCGCCGTCCTTTGCGAGCTTGCCGAGAACTGTATCGAGGAGCTCCTTTGCCATATAATATGTGTATCCGTCCGCAGCCTTGACCTTTGCATACGTATATTCGGGATTTACACAGAGCGCAACGTTTGAAGGAAGCGTCCAGGGGGTTGTTGTCCACGCGAGAATATATGCGTCCTCGCCTACGACCTTGAAGCGCGCAACTGCGGAGCGCTCCTTTACGTCCTTATATCCCTGCGCAACCTCTGCGCTTGAAAGGGGAGTTCCGCAGCGGGGGCAATAGGGAACGATCTTGAAGCCCTTATAAAGCAGACCCTTGTCCCATATCTGGCGCAACGCCCACCATTCGGACTCAATATAATCGTCGTGATAGGTTACATAGGGATGATCCATATCGGCCCAGAAGCCGACCGTACCGGAGAAATCCTCCCACATACCTTTGTATTTCCAGACGCTCTCCTTGCATTTGTCAATGAAGGGAGCGATTCCGTACTGCTCTATCTGATCCTTTCCGTCAAGACCGAGGAGCTTTTCAACCTCAATTTCAACGGGGAGACCGTGTGTGTCCCAACCGGCTTTGCGGGGAACATAATAGCCCTTCATAGTGCGGTATCTCGGAATCATATCCTTTATGACACGTGTGAGAACGTGCCCTATGTGCGGCTTGCCGTTTGCTGTCGGGGGGCCGTCATAGAAGGTGTAGACTCTTGAGCCCTCGCGCTGTTCCATACTTTTTTCAAAGATATGATTTTCTTTCCAGAACTCAAGCGTCTTTTTCTCTCTGTCCACAAATCCGAGATTTGTCGAAACGCTTTCAAACATTTTATAACCTCCGAAAATTTAATATCATTATTTTTTGCGGAAAATAAAAAAACCCCGCCCGCGCATAAACGGGACGGAGAAAAATCCGCAACCACCCGCAGAGCATACGCAAATATGCCTCTCTGTTTACGGAGAGAAACCGTCGGAGCTTAGTCGGCTTTCGCCTTTCTGCGCCGCGACTCGGAAGTGATCTTCGCTCTCCGCTCTCATCGCCGACCTTTCACCGTCGTCGGCTCGCTATGGATGGGTTTGCGGGGCTACTGTCTTCGTCACAGTCTTTAACGAGTTTATCAAACTTATTTTATTATATTTTAATCGGCGACGGTTGTCAAGTCCTTTTTGCAATTATTGCGCCGCAGAGCGGGGTTTTCGCTGTTTATTTATTGAAAGGGCAGACGCTTATGCATATTCCGCAGACCGCGCCCCTGCCGATGTTCTTATACGTTTTCATATGCTCGGAGCACTTTTTTGCGTCAAAGATTGTGCTTCTGTCTGCACCGGGAACATAAATTTCGCCGGTTATCGCTCCTGCGGGGCAGGCATTTTTGCATATCTGACAGCTCCCGCAAAGGCAGGGCTGAATTTCTCTCTGCGCGGCGAGCGGCATATCTGTCAGCACGGTTGCAAATCTTACGGCGGACCCGAACTCCGTTATAAGCAAACCGTTCTTGCCGACAAAGCCCAGTCCCGAAAGTACGGCTCCTGTCTTATGCGGGAAGATACCTCTGTATTCCTCTTTTTTATCCGGTGTGCTCTGCGAGGCGGCGACGGGAAGGGCGAGATACCCCGCATTTTCTATAAACGAGACGGCGTCAAGAGCAATGCTGTCAAGGCGGGCGTTCGTCGCGCGATAATGCTGAAAATATTCCATCGTCGGCGCGCCGTTTATCGTCTTTATGACCGCGCGCGACAGCTTTCTTGCGATAGTTACCGCATAGCCGTATTCCGGATGATCCGGAGAGCGATTTTCTCCAAGCTCCGAAAAGCCGACAAGATCCGCTCCTGCCGCCTTCAGTAGTTTTTCAAGCTCTTTTTCGTACATATAAAGCCTCCGCCGTCATGTAATATCAATTTACATGATATCACAGAACGGCGGCTCTTGCAAGTGCTATTCGTCCTCCTCCGGAAGATAAATTTTTTCTTCGTAGTGTTCTTCTTCATAGCGATAATGCGGGCAGGCTCTGTTATATGCGCTCTGAACGCCGGAGGTTCCGCAGTATTCTCCTGGCGACAGGAGCGATTCAAAATATGCCTTGCCGGCGTCGAGCGAAGGTTCTTTTATCGGTAACAGATCCCTGTAAACAAACTGTGCGTCTGTTATTTTTATCTGGCAGGGAAAGCTCCGGATGACTTTTATAAGCGACTTTACGGTGGTTTTTTCGTCACATTCGCCGAGCGAGACCCCGCCGCCGGAGCAGATCCTGACTTCTCTGTGGACATCGCATTTTTCTTTCGGCTCCGTGCCCTTTATAAAATATCCGGTTTCAATGCGGTGACCTCTCGGGTCGAGCAGGCAGCTTTTCGACGGAGCAAGCCCCGAATCCTTGCAATAAAGGCAGGTGACGACGTTTTCGCTCTTCGGAAATTCCGTGTGTCTTTCGGACTGCGGTATAAGCTCGAACACGCCTCCCATAACGGCGTCAAATATCTGCGCTGCGGGGTTTGCCTTGAAATATCCGACGTCGCGTGCGTCCGTAAAACCGTACCATACGCCGCAGATAAGGTCGGGCGTGTAGCCGATGAACCATCTGTCCGTGTTTGCGTTTGACGTGCCCGTTTTGCCGGCAACAGCAGTCTTTCTGCCGAGCGTCACGCAGGAAGCCGTGCCGCCCGCAGAGACGACGGTCTTCATCATCTCCGTCATCACCTCTGCGCTTTCCGCGCTGATTGCTTTCCTGCCGCCACCGTCATTTGAAAGGAGGAGATTTCCGTCCTTATCATAGACCTCTGTATAGAAATGTGGCGATGAGCAGACGCCCTCTGCGGGGAACATCGTATATGCTCCCGTCATTTCGAGAAGGGAGATCCCGCGGCTGACAGCGCCGAGCGCAAGGGGAGCCTCCGCTATGTCGGAAAGGTAGCCGCCGTCAGCCTTTTTCTCCTTTTCGACGAGCGTCGAAATGCCGACGGTGTCCCGCAAAAATGCAAACGAATTCTCCTTTCCGAGCCTTTCGAGAACGTTTACGGCAACGGTGTTCGTCGATACCTTCAGCGCCTGGCTGACTGTTGTAAGTCCGGAATAGACGCGCGGATTGTTCTTCGGCCAGAGAGAAAAATTTCCCGATGAGAGCTTGGTTATTTTTGTCGGAACGTCATCAAAAACGGTTGCCCAGGTTATAAGCCCACGGTCGATTGCGGGAGCATAGACCGATACGGGCTTTATGACCGAACCCGGCGAGCGGAGCATCTGGGTCGAAAGGCTGAGTATTCTGTCCGACGATTTTTCGCCCCTTCCTCCGACTATTGCGAGAACCGCGCCGCGCTTGTCCATTATTACAGCCGCCGACTGCGCCTCGCCGCTCGTGCTTTTCGGGAAATTTCCGTTTTGCAGATAATATTCTTCGAGATATTTCTGCATTTTGACGTCCATCGTCGTGTAGACGGTAAGTCCGCCGCCGTATATGAGGGCTGACGCCGCCTTCCGGCTCATATTTTTCTGCTCGCAAAGATCGGCAATGAGCTCCTCTATCAGGCTGTCCGTAAACCACGAATTCTTTGATCCCGTCGACTTTTGCGGAGTTATTTTAAGCTCCGGAACCTCCGCCAGCGCCTTGCGATACTCATCATCGGAAATATACCCCAGCTCGTTCATGCGGGAGAGAACAATGTCCCTCCTGCGACGGTTGTTTTCGGGGCTGACTATCGGGTCGTATCGGGTTGGATACTGAATTATTGCCGCAAGCGACGCTCCCTCCGCGACTGTCAGCTCGGAGACCTTTTTCCCGAAATACTTTTCGGCGGCGGTTTCAACTCCGTAGCACCCCTGCGAAAGATAAACGGTATTGAGGTACATTTCGAGAATCTCCCGCTTCGATTTTTGCTTTTCAAGCTCCGTTGCACGCTTTATTTCGGCAATCTTACGCTTGACGGTCACCTCTGAATTTCCCGTCAGATTTTTTATGAGCTGTTGGGTGATGGTCGACCCGCCGTAACCTTGCGAGGAGGGCGAAATGAAGCTGAGAACGGCCCCGCCTGTGCGATACAGGTCGACTCCGCTGTGCTCATAAAAGCGGTGATCCTCTATGGCGATAAACGCGTTTGCAACGTGCTCCGGAATCGAATCGATGTCCGCAAAAATCCGGTTTTCTAGCCCGTACAGTCGCTGATCCTCAAGCTCAACCGCCGCCCCAACCTCGTTTTTGACATAGATCTTCGTTGTCAGTCCGTGAGAGTAAAAAAGTGTGTCCGTATCGAGCTCGGCGTCAATGCTTCTGTAATATATATAAAAATCCGCGATAAGAATTGCCGAGGTGAAGACAACCGTCAGAAATACCGCAAGAATTATTTTCGGAAATATATGCTTTTTGGTTTTGACTTTTTTCATAATATCCGCCTTTTTGAATTTTTATATGAATATTATGGATTTTCGCGTCAATAATATGTGCGTGAAACAAAAAATCTCAGAGGTGAATGTTATGGAAAACGCAAGCAAAATTACGTTCGGGGCGGTCGTCCTGCTTCTTCTTGTGGCGATTGTGCTCTCGGCGATATCGGTCTCCGTCGGATTTTCGATAAAGAATTCGGTAAAAGCGGCGGGTAAAAACAACGTGACGGAGGACGTCCCCGCAAATGCCAACGTCGACGGTACAAGCAGCACCGCAGGCGAAAAGAAAGCAATTTACAGAGTCTGCTCGGAAAACGGCACGGTTATTGTGAAAAATGCCGCAGGGAAGACGGTGAAAACGCTTGACGTGCGCCTGTCATTTCTTCCCGAAGAGGACAGAGCCGCTCTTGAAAAGGGAATTGACATTTTCACCGAAGGCGAGCTTTCGGCTATCATAGCAGATTACACGAGATAAGTTTTTCTCCTTTAATATATAAAAATGCGACGGAGGTTGTGCCCGTCGCATTTTTATTGCAGATAAAATGTAAATTAAATACACCCCGACTTGATTTTTTCTTTTGTTTGTGATATAATCCGATTATATTAAGCGAAAATATACTTTGCAGACGAAAAATATACTTTCGGAAAATCAGAATCGAGAAAAAAGTTATGGCAAAAATTCAGGAATCGGGCGAAATGTACCTTGAAACTATATATGTCCTTTCTAAAAAGGGCCCTGTGCGTTCGACGGACGTTGCCGAACATATGGGATATTCAAAGCCGAGTATCAGCCGCGCTGTCGGTCTTCTCAAAAACAGCGGTCATCTGCTTATGGACAAGGAAGGATATCTGACTCTGACCGACGCGGGACTTGAAATCGCGTCGAAAATATACGAAAGGCATGTGCTTCTTTCGGAGTTTCTTGTGAGACTCGGTGTTGACAAGGAGGTTGCTTCGGCGGACGCCTGCAAAATCGAACACGTTATAAGCGAGGAATCGTTCGAGGCGATAAAAAACCATATTCACAAGCAGAACTGAACAGACAAAAATACCCGGCAGACACGTTTTTAAGCGCGTGTGCCGGGATTTTTATTTCAGAACACCGTCCGAAATTGTGTATATTTTGTTGCAAAGTGCATTTGCTTCGTCGTCGCTGTGAGTGACGATGAGTGCACATCTGCCGCGAAGGTGCTTTTGCAAAGCAGAGATTACGATTGCCTTCGTCGCTTGGTCAAGTCCGCGCAGGGGTTCATCGAGCAGACATATGCTCCTGTCCGACGCAATCATCCTCGCGAGCGATACCCTTTGAGCCATCCCGCTTGAAAGCTCGGAGGGCTTTTTTTTGTATACATCCGAAAGGGCAAGCGAGGACAGAATCTCCTTTGCACGCTCTGTGTTTTCTTTTTTGTCTCCGTCCATAACGCAGGTGACGTTTTCAAGCACGCTTATGCTTTCAAAAAGTCTCGGTTCCGCAAAGGAAAACGCAATGCTTCCATCCGTTTTTACCGCGCCGCTGTCGGGCTTTTCAAGTCCTGCGGCTATGCGGAGAAGAGTCGTTTTTCCCGAGCCGGATTTGCCCATTACGGCGACAGATTCATTTCCGACGGAGAGCGAAATTCCGCGCAGAACGCTGTTTTCTCCATAGCTTTTTGATATGTTTTCGAGCGACAGCTTCATATTGCCTCACCGCCTTTGCAGAGCTTTCCGAGGGCGAAAATCAGCGTTTTTTCAATGATGACGCTCAGAATGATTATGACAGCCGTAAGCGCAAAAAGCTCTTCGGATTCGAGATAAATTCTCGCGCTGTAAAGCATTGTTCCGATTGAGCTTGTCGGCGTGCAGATGACCTCGGCTGCAATTCCGGCTTTCCACGCAAGTCCGAGCGCAGAACGGCATCCGGCGAAAAAATAGGGAAGGGCTGACGGAATATAAAGCAGGCGGAGTTTTTTTGACCGCGAAAAATCATATATTTTTGCGACCTCAAGCTTGTCCTCCGGAACTGCGTCCAGCCCTTTGCGGACATTCATAAATATTATCGGAATGACCATAAGCGCGGCGGCGAGCATCGGGACGATGTTTTTCGAAAGCACGAACAAAAGCACGATTATCACAGAAGCGACAGGCGTCGCTTTTATGACCTCAACCGCAGGCGAAACAACCGTTCCGAAAAGGCGCAACGCCTTGGAAAGTACGGCAAGTATAACGCCGATCGCCGTTCCCGCTGCAAGACCGACGAATATCAGCCCGACGGAGCGCCCT
>DHMB01000166.1:0-2858 GCA_002405565.1 Clostridiales bacterium UBA4653 | reverse complement strand
CAGGCGATATAGAACGATTTTGTTTTGAGAAGCCCGAAGAGAGCGCGCATGACCGCCGGAGGCGACGGGAGGATAACCGATTTCGCGATTATCAGCGAGGCAACCTCCCATACAGCCATCCAGAACAGAAAAACGCCGATGCCGACGGCAAATTTCTTTGCTTTTCGGCTCATTTTACTTTGATCGATTTATAGAAGTTATCTTCGGGGAGGTTTCCGCCGACAGACGCGGGATTTGCCTTGTAAAGAACTTCAAGCATGCCCTTCATAGCGTTTACGCCGTCATCGCCTGTCATTGCGCTGATGTTGCAATTCGGGATTGCCTTTTTTGCAACTGCGGCTTTGGGAACGATGCCGTATTTTTCGCAGTAGTCTGCGCCTGTTTCAACGTCGGAATTGATAGTTTCAACAGACTTTTTGTATTCCGAAAGGAATGTTTCGACAGCCTTCGGGTGCTCGCTCAAAAACTTGTTTGAAACTACAAGGACGCCCTGAACGAGTGTTGTATCGCTGACCTTGTCCCATTCCTCTGTGAGGTTGAGGGCGATACGGAGGTCGCCTGTCTTCTGAAGAAGTGCGCTTGTTACGTTCGGTTCGGGAAGAACGCCGATCGAAACGGTGTTTGCGGCGAGCTTTGAAGCAAGCTCTGCGTGATCGGAAAGGTATTCGACGGTTACGTCCTCGCCGACTTTGAGCCCGTTTTTCTCAAGGATGAAATTAAGTGCATATTCGGGAGTTGCGCCCTGACCTGTCGAATAGATTGTTTTGCCTTTCAGGTCTGCGACGGAATTTATTGTGTTTCCGTTTTCGAGAACATAAAGCACGCCGAGAGTCGCAACGCCGATGAAGCTTATGTCTGCGCCCTTGTTATAAAGCACGGAAGCAAGGTTTACAGGCACAGCGGCAATATCAAAATTGCCTGAGATGATTGTCGACTGCACCTCTGCGGGAGCGGAGGCGAGGGAGAACGTGTAATTATTCTGAGTTGTGCCGTTCTCGTTTTCAGCCATAAGGGAAGCCATTCCCATTCCAGTCGGGCCTTTGAGCGCCGTTACGCGGACGTCCGTTCTTTCGGCGGGCGTTTTGTCTTTGCAGGCAGCAAAGCAGAATACAAGCAAAGCCGCCATTACAATTGCAATGATTTTTTTCATGTTTTTCCTCTTTTCTGTCAGCTTATCTGACGTTTTTAAGAATTTCCTTTGACAGGATTTTTACGGTTCCTTCGGAATATCTGATCGCACCCGACTTTTCGAGGGACTCAAGCGAGCGATATACCGATGTTCTCCCAATGCCGAGTCGCTTTGACAGACGTGAAACATTCAGCTCAAAGCTCTCGCTTTCTTCTGTCAGTAACGCCGCGGCGACGGCGGCATCTGCGCTTTTTGCGGTGAACGCGCTTATCTTTTTGTTGAGAAAGCGTATTCTGTCGGAAAGAAAAGCGATATAGGCAAGGGAAACGGCGGGGTCGGAGATGATTATCTCTTTCATTTTGCTCTCGCTTACGAAAAGCACCTCGGACGCCGTTTTTGAAACGACCGTGCTGACATAGCCTTCGCCTTTTCCGAAAAGCGCCGCCGCACCGAACATATCTCCCTGCGAGAGGGAATTGAGCCGGACTCGCTTGTTTTCGTTTTCGCCGAAGACCTCAACCTTTCCTGAAACGATAATTCCGAGGCTTTTTTCAAAGCTGTCCGCCGAATAAATGAGCTCTCCCGCACAGAAATTTCCGGAGCGGCACAAAGTCAGCCCGCGAATGGTCTCCTCTGACGTGTCTGAAAACACCGCGCAAAGTCGTAATGCCGAAAGAATTTTCTTTTCAGACATAAAAATCCTCCAAAATTGTTCTATTTGGAACAGTTTTATAATATCATGACGTTTTTTATTTGTCAATAAATTTTCTGATATTTTTGCGGAATATATACACAACCGCGATTATATCTGATATAATTATATATGTAAAAGAATGTGATGAAGGAAGGCGACTGTCATAGACGAGCGATATATCGGCAAAATAAGCGAAAAATGCATGGTTGAACGCGGCGCGACTTTTTCCGAAAAGTGTTCATTCCGCGTCGGCGGGGAGATTGCGCTCTGCGTTTTTCCGAGAAGCGCGGACGAACTGATATTTGCTGTTGAAGAAGCGGAGAAGTGCGGCGAGAAATACGTCGTGCTCGGAAATATGACGAATATTCTCCCGCCGGACGGAATATATGACGGCGCGGTGATAGCCACGTCGCAAATGCGGAGCGTCACCGTTGAAAACGGAAAATTTACAGCCGACGCGGGCTTTCCTTTGACAAAGCTCTCGGCAATTGCAAAGGACGCAGGTCTTTCCGGACTTGAATTCGCATACGGAATTCCCGGTAGCGTCGGCGGGGCTGTATATATGAATGCCGGCGCTTACGGCGGGCAGATGGCGGACGTAATAACGTCGGTTGCGGCATACAGTCCGACGGAAAAGAAGGTCAAAACATATTCAAACGAAGAATGTCGTTTCGGTTACAGGGAGAGCATTTTCGGGTCAAACGGGGAGATAATCCTTTCGGCAGAAATGAGCTTTTCGCAGGGGGACAAAAAGAAGATATCGTCTGATTGCGAGAAGAACATGGCGGCGAGAAAAGAAAAACAGCCGCTCGATAAGCCCAGCGCCGGCAGCACCTTCCGTAGACCCGAAGGGCATTACGCAGGAGCGCTTATAGAGGCGGCAGGGCTGAAGGGCTTTTCTGTCGGCGGGGCACAGGTCTCGGAAAAGCACGCGGGCTTTATTATCAACCGGGGCGGCGCAACCTGCGCCGATGTGCTGGCGCTGATCCGTCTGGTGCAGGAGCGGGTGCAGGCGCAGACCGGCGTTTTGCTGGA
>DHMB01000020.1:44653-44781 GCA_002405565.1 Clostridiales bacterium UBA4653 | reverse complement strand
GAAGGCTATGCAGAAATCACCCATTTCCTTCTCATCGTATTCATTTGCCGTGCGGACTATCAGCTTCATGAGCTTATCTTCGTCGTAACGGTCAAAATAAGCGTCGTTATGACGGAAATATTCATGGC
>DHMB01000020.1:8240-44594 GCA_002405565.1 Clostridiales bacterium UBA4653 | reverse complement strand
TTCTTCGAGATTTGTATAATATTCCTTTCTCGGCTCATGATATTCCCTTGCGTTACCGCCGGTCATGATGAATTCCCTGTAAGGCACGCAGAAATAGTCATATGTTATACGTCCGCGATTGGTCTCGCCCGTCATGGTGTTCGAATTGTCGCCCCATGTCGCGTCGAGATAATAGCAATACTTGCCTATGCGGAGCGTATTGAACGCATGCGATGTGTTGCCGGGCGCGGTTTCGCTTGAAACATACGCCGCGCTTATCCCGACAGACTGCAAAAGATATTGCATTGCGAAAGCATATCCCGCGCAAACAACCTTGTGTTCGACAAGTGCGCTGTAAAGCGAGCGCAGACTGTCGTCCGAACCGATGTCCTCTCCTGCGCGTATGTTGAGTCCGATACCGTCATAATCAAGCTTGAGAATGAGTCTGCGGTATATTTTCAGGCAGGCGTCATACGGCTTTGTACGACGGGTTATTCCCTTTGTGAATTCCTTTGCGCCTTTTTTCAGAAGCTTTATCTTCTTTTTTATCTGTCGGACGTCAACGTCGCCGTTTTCGTCAAGGCAACGGAACGTGAGCTTGAAGGTTTGCGCGTTGTATGAGTAACCGCTGAGCCAGAAAAGCTCTGGCCAGTCGCCGATGACATAAGCAAATATACTTTGGAGTTCTGCGTCCGTGACGCCCTCTCTCGATATATCGCCTCTGTCATATGCGTATGCATGGCGGACAAACTCGTTATAGACGCGAATTTTGGGATTAGTCGCCTCGTCCGGGTCAAAGATTTTGTTCTTTTTTCCCTTCTTCGGCGTCTTTGCCTTCTTCGGTTTCTTTTCCTTCTTCGGCTTTTTGGGCTTTTTCGTTTCTTCGGAATTGTCAGGATTTTCGGGCGTCTCCGGATTTTCCGGATTTTCCGGATTTTCCGGTGTCTCCGGTATTTCCGTCCCCTCCGGGGTCTCGGTCTTTTCGGGATCCTCGGCAGGCTCTTCCTCCGCGGTTTTCCCGCGTTTTTTCTTAGCCTCTTTTTTAGCCTTCTTACGCTCTTCCTTCTCTTTTTTCAGAGCTTCCTTCTCTTCCCGTTTTTTCTGCTTCTCCTCGGCTTTCAGACGCTTTTTGCGTTCCTTTTCCTCCTTGCGGAGCTGAGCCTTCGTTTTGACTTCGGAGGGCTCTCCGCCCTCCTCCGTCTCTTCGTTTTCAGGAGTTTCTTCGCTTTCGGAGCCGTCGCCTGTGCCTTCGTCGCCGCTTTCTTCGTCCGCGTCCTCCGCGGGATCTTCATACGCAAACGGAGCGTTCGGCTTGGTCAGCTCGAAGAATATCATCTCTCCGCGTCCGGAGCATTCGTCATTCAAGGTCTCCTCCTTTTTCTCGTCGCTGTCATCATCCTCTTCGTCGCTTTCTCCCGCGAGCTTATCGAGAGTTTCGTCATCGAGAAGATCTCTGTCATCGTCCGAGAGCGGGTCTTCCTGATCCGTCGCCTTCTCTCCGCGCAGATAGCACTTCCAGAAACGCGGGATCTTGTTGGGATCATAGAGGTCGTTTGAATAGTCGCCGTCACTGCCTTCGTCGTCCTCGTCTTCCTGCATTTCCGCAATTACTTCCCACATATATGTGAAGCTCGTGCGGCGGGAGCCTTCTGTCGGCTCTTGCGCAGGCTCTTCTTCGGACTTTTCGGGTTCGACCGTCTCCGGCGCTTCCTTGCTTTCATCGGTTTCGCCGGCTTCGTCTGTCTCGTCGGCTTCGTCGACGCTGTCAACGTCGTCCGTATCTTCCGGCGTTTCATCCGGCGTTTCTTCCGTCTCTGCCTTTCCGGATATGTAATCTTCTATATCCTTTATGACAAACGCGGTATTGGCGTCCAGCGCGTCGTGTATCCAGTCTGCGCTTTCGTTCTTGCCGAGTCCGCGGAGATAATAAAGCTCCTCGAAATAAAGCTGTCCGTTTGACTGAGGTATGAGAAGCTGATTGTCATACTGCCACATGCCGATAATTCCGCGCAATATGGCAACTCTCGCGTTTGTGACAGGCAATTCTTTTTCTATATATACCGTGCGGCTGTCATAGTCAATACGGTAATAATTTTCGCTGAGCACCTGATCTTCGCCGAGCTCATAGCTCTTATCGATATCAAAGCCCGTCTGTCCGAATACAACGTCCGGATAAGTCTTTCTGAGGTATTCATAGACTTCCTGAACAAGTGCGCGGAGCTGATCTCTGTCGCGGACAACGTCAAAGCAGTCAACGCAGATATAGCGCTTCTTGTCAAACAACGCATATCTTCCGCTTTCAACAACTCTGTGACAGAATGCACATCTCTTCGTCCTTGAGAGCACTTCAAAGTTGCCTGCCGTCTCAATTTCGGTCTCGCCGTCGTCGCTGAGGATGAGCCCGAGCCCGTCAAAGACGGTGCAACAGCCTTCAAGGTCAAAGCATGCGGGAAGCTTGTCTTCTCCAAAGTATATATATGCTCCGGGCTTGCCGCAAATCTTGAGCCACTGCATATATGAATATATATGCGAGAGGAACTCCCTCATATAGTTTGCTTTTTTGTCATAGAACCAGTCAAGAATTCCGACGTCGTCCGCGCAGTCGTTGACCATGATAAATCTCATGATATGATCGTCGGTTTCTTTTAGGCACGAATTTGCAAGATACGGATAAAGAACGCGTATCTGCTCATCCGTCGACTTGTCGCCGTCCCATGCGTTTTCAATGGGCGACGCAAGCACAGGGCATATGGAAAGAAGCCTGTAAGTATCCGGGAATATCGTCTTTATGAATTCATTGAAAACGACCGAAATCAGAATTCGCATTTCGTCGTTACATTCAACTCTCGCGCGCAGCGTGACAACAAGACAATCGGCTCCTTTGAGCTTTCTTGCCGTTTCGTTTACTCTCGCCTCGCCGACCCAGGGGTTACCCTCGACGCCATGCGAGAAATCAAGCGTCTGATTGTCGCACGTCAGCGTAAAGAAGCCGTAGTTTTCGCCGGTGATATCGGCTATCGCGTGCGAGACGCGTATCTCGGCAAGGTTGGAGTTTGAACGGTAAAGGATACCCTCGTCCCCGACCTTTTCAAGATTTCTGACGTCATAACGACGCAAAAAGAACGTATCGAGCGAGTTTTTGAACGTGACGTTTTCGTTGCGCAGGTAAATTACGCTGCTGTCGTCCGATATTTCGCCTATCTCATATTCCATGTTGCGGAAGATGATACTCTGCCCCACCATATACTGCTGGTGAACTCTGCCCGGGAACGTGTCAAGATAGCCTATCGTCGAGTCATTTAACCGCAGCTCGACGCGTTTGTTTTTGTCCGTAAGTCTGTCAAAGAAATATTTGCTTCTCTTAAAGCAGATTGTCTTGTCGCGACTTGCGGAGGTGCTGTATTTGGAGTCGACGATAAGATAGTAATCCTTCGCCTTCTTGCCCTCGCTGCGATCTTTGCCCGTGCCGGCATAATCAAAAAGTCCGGAGACAAGATATGCGGCATAGTCATCCTCGTCGGGCACAAGCTCCCCGCTCTTGATCTTGTCGATCATATCACCGCAGAAACAGCTCGGCGCCGACGAAAAACGGTTGCCGACCATTTCAATGATGTTTCTCATCTTCTCGCAGAACTTCGCAAGCGACATTCCGTCATCCATGCTGGCTTCGCAGAAGATACGGAGCAGGCTCAGCTTTCCGACGTCCATGCTCTCAACGGCACGCGGCTGAATGAACGATGAACGGTTTATATATTCGCCGTTGCTCGCCATAAAGACGAAGTAGTCGCGGAGAAGATAGGGCTTGGAGATAATGTTTGCAATGGATTTTACATGTCCCCTGAAGCGGGTGCACGTATAGATGGCGGAAGCGAGGTTACACCTGTCATCCGCATAGATCATGTAGTTTATCTTCGGAACGGGCTTATAGAATTCATTCAGCTCAACGCCCTTTGTCGCAAGGGAAACTGCGTCCGCATGGTCGATCGGCGCGCCGCTTATAACCTTGACTCCGTCAACACCGAACTTCACCGCCTGCTCGGCGACGATACATTCAAGGCTCGTGAGAGTCTGCCCGTGCTTATTATAAATTCTGTGGTGCTTGCTTTCTCTGTTGAGAAGCGTGTATGCGGTGCTCTCGTTTTCAAGCGCACTGCTGCATGTATAAACCTTGTCGATACAGAAATATCTCGGCAGGCTTTTTGCCGCAAATCCGCGCATGATGTCACGCGTGAGGAATATAAAGCGGATCCTGTTTTCCGTCGCCTTTTTCAGTCTCATCGAAAGAATCGGGCAAAGATAACCGTATATCGCGGTTATGCGATCCGCGTCCACAAACACCGCGTTGCAGACCTCTTCAAAGAACGCGGGATAATGGTTTATTATGCTGTCATCGCGGAAATCCTCGGGTGTGGCGATGAGAATGTCCGCCTGGTCAAGTCTTTCTCCCTTTATATATACGCGCCATGTCGCATTGTTACTGCAATTCGTCATGGAGGTAAGTCTGTCGCGTATGTATCTGCGGAGCGACTCCGCCTTTTCCATATCGGAAATGATGAATATCATTCTCGCGCCGGAGAGAAGTCTGGTATAGGCATAAGAAATGAGATATTCGCCGTATTCCGAATAGAATGACGTGCCGAAATAGATGTGGTTGTCATTGAACACCGCGTCCAGACTTTCCATATAACTCTGGACAACATGCCCCGAATTCTGTCTGGCGTATTCGCGTATATACGCAAGCGCACTTGCGTAAGGAATGTTAGTGCAAACGTATTCCGGAACCTCCTTGCAGGGCAGCTCGGGATAATAACGGAAGAAATGATTTTCATCGAAGCGCTTTGTCAGCTCGTTGTTGAGCGCGACAAGTCTCGCTTCACATTCCTTCTTTGTTTCCTCTTCTTCCTTCTGCATAAGCTCCTCGGGCTTTTCCACGGGCTGCTTTGTGCGCAGGAAATTGCATATCTCCTGAAGGAATATAACGGAGATAAACGGGTAAATATAGAAGCTTCTTATGATCTGCGCCACTCTGTACATCCATTCGGGCATTGCAAAAACGAGCATTGCCGCCATGTTGACAAAGAGGAGTATATATATTGCCTCGACAATATAAAGGAAGGTTTGCAGAACTGCCGTTGCGCGGGCAACGCTCGGTCTTGCATAAAGATAATCGGGAGCTTCGAAGAAGATACCGAGTATCGCGCGCATAAACTCCGATTTGGGCGGAGCCGGCGGCTCTTCTTCCTTCGGAATTCCTTCCGTTTCGGAGGATGACTCCTTCTCCGTTTCGCCGGAGCGCTTCTTGTTCTCATCCTTTTCCTCGTCACCTTCAAGGTGCGGGAAGCGCATTATGTGACCGTTCTCCGGGTCTTCCTCTCCGTCATCCGTTTTCACGGGCTCGGGAGCGGGCTCCTCGGCAACGTATTTCTCGCCTCTTTTCTTTGCTTCTTTTCTCTTTTTCTTTTCAAGTTTACGTTTTTCCGCAAGCGCCTTGCGCTCTTTACGGGTCATCTTCCCGTTTTTGCCCCAACCGAATATGGGGTCGATAAACACATGACGCAATATTCCTTTTACAAATATAAACGCATAGAGAATTGCAATGTTTATCAGAAGCACGCGCACGGCAAAGACGAAAAATCCGCCCTGAACGCCGAGCTTTGCTTCAACAGCGCTTATGATTGTCGAAACAAACGGCAGACTTCCGAATTTATCGCAAAGTCCCGCGATTATCTCAAAAATCAGCGCCACGACTATAAATTCCGCAATTGTTATCGGAATGAATATGAAATTACGTTTGTTGAACGGGGGATTGTATCTCAGCGATGAAAACGTTGAAAAGCGCTTTGCCTTCGATGAAAAAGGCAGAAACGGATATGACAGAACCAAAAGCAGTACTATCAGAAATAATATTTTGGCTGCAACAATCATTTACTGTTTCCCCCTTTTGTCCGGAAACATCGACTCTATCGCTTCGACGGAGAAAATTCTGTAAACGCTGTTTATCGGAGCGTTTATGGGCTTCTGTGCGTCGAATTCGTCGGAGAGATCCTCATGCTTTTCGGGCTTGGGCTCAACTCCGAGGTTATTGAGAATCGCGCTGAGTCTGTTTTCAACATTCTCGAGCGTTTCCCTGTGAAGTCTGATGTTTCTGTTCTTTTCGATGTTCTTCTCCTGAAGATTTGCAATCCCGCGGATTTCGTATCTTATCTTTTCAATCTCGGGAAGCTCTTTTTCATAACGTCTTTTCAGTGCCGACATTGAAAACGCATGCTTTGCGATACATATCTCAAGGCATAGCTGAAGTCGTTCCCTGACGCGTTTCAGTCTTACGGAAATCGTTATGACTATGATTATAAAGCACAGGACGAACAGCGCCATAAACGGCGCGGCTGTCCATATGTAACGCATGATGTCATATACAACGCCGCCGCTTTTCAGCGCCTGCATATAATGGAACGGGACAAGTATCGACGCAACCATTATTATGAAAAGCACGATATCGGCAACTATCCATCTGCTCCTCTGGCGCATAAGCTCTTTATGCTCGGCATAATGCTCGCTCGCCTCTTTATAGACTTCGGCATAGTCTGTTTTCAGATATTCGGCTTTGAGAGTTCTCTCAAAAATCTCGGATATCTTCGTCTGTCTTTCTTCAACGACTATGTCATATTGCAGCTTTGACGGGCACTGCTTCTGCATTTTGAATGCGCCCGTGGCGCAAAGCTGTTCAAACTCGCTCTGCACACCGACCTCGCGCGTGCCGTCTCTGTTTTCAAGATATCCGCGCATTAGCTTGTCAAGCTCCTCGCGGTCGGCTTCGCTCGGCTCGTTCATCCTTCTGGAAGCATACTCAACTATTTTCTTATAAAGCTCATCTGAAGAAAAATCAAGATCCGCAGGTTTTACGGCGGCACGGAATTTTCTCAGCTCTTCCTTTTCGTCGGGCTCTGTATATTCTTCCTTTTTCTTTTTTCCGTTTGCCATTTCGAAATCAAGCGCGTAATATTCGCACTTGTTTTCCTGCGCAAGCTCCTTTGCGCAGTGGATCTTGTTCCATGCCTTTTCGAGAACATTTCTGAGCGCGATCGGATCAAGATGATCTATTTCAAAATCCGTGCTGTCGCGTCTGTCCTCCTCGCGTTCATACATGTGCACAAGATAAAGCGAAAGCGCGAGCGTATCGAACGCCGCCATCGCCGAGCCGCAACCGTAAGCGGTTACGTAAGAATGGCATATCATATGTCTTTTTCCGGAATAGCGTCCTTCAAGTTCTCTTGTGAAATCGGAAAAAGTCATCTCGGCTCCGCCGCAATACGGGTAATCTTTGACCTCAAAATCAAGCGAGACGCCGGGCGTGCAATAAAGTCTGAATTTCGGATATTTCTCCTCCGGAGTTTTTTCTTCATCCTCATTTTTCCCTGTTCCCTGCTTGGTTTTTCCGTTCTGACCAATAAAGTCAGTTTCGCTTTCACCCGTGTGCGCCGATTCTTTCTTTTCCTCGGGAAGCTCGATTTCCGCACCACCGAAGTCGACAGCCTTCATGATTTTTTTCAGCTGCTCTTTGCGGTTGTCTATATTTGAATATTTATCATTTTTTTCGTTTTGTATATAGTAAATTTCGCACGTTGCCGCGTGCAGATTATTTCTGTCAAGGTGACTGAGAAGGTGATCGGAGAGGTATGTTTCGATATAAGGGTAATAGAGACAAAGATCCACGCCCGGATCATCCGTATACCCGCTGTAACCGTATGGACGGCGAACTCTGTCAAAGCAATAGAAATCCACGATGACAGCAATGCGGAAGGCGTCCGCCCCGAGCACATTCTGCTTATCGCATATTTCAATCGCACACTCCTTCACCTTATCAAGACTGCAATGCATCCATCTGATCTTGTTATATCCGGCAAGTTCAAAAAGCAGATCGCTGTCAAATATTTTGTTTTCAGAGGTGTTTATCACGTAGGTTAACATAATCTCTCCTCACTACTGTTTGTTTCTTTCGTCGGAACCGCCGAAGGACGATATTTTTCTTCCGCCGTCTCCGTCATCCGCGAAAGAGCCGACGCGGCGACACAGCCGCGCAGGGCTTCAATTTCCTTGAATATCCGCGCTCCGACAGTCTCGGAATCACTGTCTTTGTTTACGGATAAGCACAGCTTTTCGATTGCGCAAAGCAAAGCGTCCGCAATTCCTTCCGCCAGTTTTCCCCCGACGGAAAGATATTTAAGAAGCATTTCCGAAAGCGGCAGCTTTTCTTCCGCACGCTCGCCGTTACCGCGGAGCGCCCGCATAAGTGCGCAATCAATCAAATTATCGTTTTCATCGGAGCCGGATATGTTTTTTACGGTCTCCGCGCAGTTACGGTCGATATATTCGTCAAACGCCAATGCCATATCTCTTGCAACCGGCTCGTTTGACACAAGATAATCCGTCATGCCGCAAAAATCCCCCGCGGCAATGCTCTTTCCGTCGACAGAGAGCGGATACTTTCGTCCGCCTTCATCACGGAAAACAACCTTTTTACCGGATCTCTCATCATATTCTGCGGAAAATCCGTTTCCGATGAACATATATACAAGCGCTTTGCAGATCTGTGCATTGCGCGATTTTTCAAACTCTTTGTCTATGCACGGCGGTATTCCCCTTGTGCAGGATGAAATGTACGGGTGCCACAGGACAGACCTGAATTTACTTTCATTTTCAAGACATTTGAGGTATTCTTCATACCATTTCGCGTCCTTGTCCGACTCGCGTACAAGTGTAAAATTCTCGAGCGAAAGATTTTCGGCAAATCCGAAGCAGATAATTCTGAAAGCCGACAACCCGTCACAGACGGCAAACTCGGAATCAAGACACTTGTGTCTGACAAGATAATCTCTGACCGCGTCCTCTGCGCTCTTCGGCGCGTCTCCGTCTTCCTTTGCGGCAATTGCTTCCGCCGCTTCGCGCGGAAGCACCGTAATCACGCCTCTGCGCGGACGGCTCTCGCAGGCTCGGTTTTCGGAGTATGAAAACACCGGCATCGCCCTGTCGGCTATCGACGAAAGGTATGCGCCGAAATCATTTTCCGTTTTCTGCGGCATAAGCTCCGTTACGCTTTTGCGTCGCAAAATACGCATAACATCGCCTTCGGCAGCGGCTTTTATCGCTCTTTCCTTCTCGCCGCAGTAAATTTTGTATGCGGGCTCCCGCTCGGGCGTGCCGTCATTTATGCCCAAGACACTTCCGTAAATTCCGGAAACGACCGAAACCGTCACATCCGAAATTCCGCCGGCAACCGTCTCCGCCAAAGCCCCGCGCATCTCTTTATATATATCCTCATAGCGACTTTCAAGCTCGGTCAGCTCTTCTCTGTCCGCTCCCGAAGCTCCGTAATCCGAGATGACCTCCTTAAAATCGGAGATAAGCCGCTTGCCCTCCGAAATCAACCTGTCCGTAAAGTCGGAAAGCAGTTCAAGCACCGCATATCGCATCCGAAGGTTTGCCATGGTGCGGATATCGTCCCCCGCTCTTTTCAGCACGGACGCAAGCGATTCGCATTTTTCTTTCGTTATGTTTTTTTCCGTCGTCAACAGATACTCTCCGTCGGTTCTTATGACGGGCATGCGCTCCGATGTCGCGCGGTCTGTATATTCGCTTATGCTCTCGCCCGTCTTCATCTTTATAAGATTACATTTTTTGTCGTCGATGACTTTTGCCAGCACCTTGCGGAATGTGCAAAGCCGCGCAAATACCACATCGAGCCGACATGATCCGATTCCGATCGCGGATGCAAACGAAAGCTCGCCCTCCGCGCCCGCCGGAAATACTTTTTCGGACAATAATCCGCAAACGCGCACGGTGTGCAGACGGAACGCCTCGGCATAGGAGGAAAGCTCCTTTTTGCAATCCGTAACAATTGCATTGAATTTGTCCGTTTTTTCAGTTGTTTTGCTCTTTACGTCAAACAGACGGCGGCAGAGCCCGCCTTCGGTCAGAGTCGCACATTCGGTATCGAAAACCGGTGCGTCATCCGTAAATTCCGTAGCTTCGATAAGCGCGTTTATGTAATCCGAAATGACACTTTCGTTTTCGAAAATCGCAAAAAGGCTCTCAGGAATGTTCTGATCCTCTCTCGGCGCTTTCTTCTCCTCCGAACCGAGCATCTCCTCTGCATAAGCCGAAAGATTTCCGCAAGCGCTCATGCTCTGCAAAATATCATCGCAGACCGCCCTGTCAACAATATAATCAATTGCCCTTCCGGCGGGAAAATCTAACGATGCCGACGACAAAAACGTAAAAGCGTTGTCATTACGCGCGGAAAGCGTTCTCTGTGCGATGTCTGACGTAAGGAAAAACAGCATGTCGGAAATGACCGAAATGTGCCCCGACGCCGTAAACACGCCGGGAATTTTACCGACAACATAGACATGCGAGAACAGCCCTTTGTTTTCGGAATATTCGCCCTGCATAGGATAAAGCTGACCTATATAAGGGTCGTTTTCGGAGCCAATCGAAAATTCTTCTCCGCCCGCCCCGCTCATAACGGCGTTCAGCTCACGAAGCGAAGCATAAGCGTTTCCAAAAACTTTTGTCATCTGCATTTCATTCATTCCGCCGGACGTCAATGCCGTCGGGGACGAAAGCAGAAGACCGTATTCCGCATGAACGCCCTTCTGCCAAAGCGCTCTCGCAATATACAGGGTTATCGGCAAAAACAGTTCTCCTCCCGTTGCGTCGGAAGGAGCGGCAACGGTATAGACCTTGTATTCCGCCTCATCGCCGGCGACCTCCGAAATTCTTTCTTCGATTGTCTTGTCGCCGCCGCGCGCTATAAAATCGACAAAGGAAACCATTGCTTTAAGCCTTGAAAAGCCCGACCCATGCTCCATCGCCCTCTGACCGCCATAGCAGTTTTCATATGTGCATGAAAACCAATCGGAAATTCCCTCGCCAAGGTCACGGACAATCTGTCCGAAAGTATTTTTACTTGTCATTCTGAAAATGTTTTTCGGTGATACTCCGTTTTCGGAAAGCTCGTCGAGAGCCGCGGCGTCGGTTCCGAAAAACATCGGAAAAATGTTCTTTTTTCCGGGGTTGTTTTCGGCAAAAGCGCTGACAGCTTCACAGCCCGTTCTTCCCGCGCCGATTATAATAATCCGTTCTTCCATAGTATCGGGTCTGCCTTTCCGCCGCTGGCTGTTTTCCGCCGCAATGGCGGAAAACAGCTTTTATATTACGGTCTTTGAGTTTTTGTCGTTTTATGATACGGTCGTCAGTTTGTTTCGTCTTCGTCCGTTACGTCAACATCGTCTGTGTCGATGTAATCGTCATCGGAAGGAACAACCTCTGCAGGCTGTTTGTCCGCAGAGACTGCCTTCTTCGGTGCAGCCGTCCTGAGCACCTTTGTGACATCGGGATATTCGGAATAATCGAATTTATCCGTTATGCATACGTTGCCCTTGTCGTCAATCGGTGACGAATTGCTGATGTTGAGGAACACGCCTGCGCCGTTGAGCCATGAAACGAACTGATCGAAATAGATCCTGCGCGATTCTTCCTTGGCTTCCTTCTGGAATATGCGTGATCCTGCAAGTCCGGCAAATATGTTGCCGATCTGCTGACGGTATACCTGAATAAATCTTTCGGGGTTCAGCTCGGGGTTTGCGCGGAATGCGCAGAACTGCCTGAATACGTCATATGCAACTCTGAGAATTCTCTCTGCGTCGTCGCAGTCCTTGGAGGATTCTTCGCTCGTTCTGACATAATATGCAAATTCAAGTATTCCGAGCCCGACCTTCTTGTCCGGAGAAGCGTCGTCTGCAGACTTCATGGAAGGATCTGCAAAGAGCATTGTCTTGAGCTGCGAAATAAACTTGGAGTTTGTGATCGCTGCTTCAAGGCGCGGAACCTCGGAATTGCTTGCGATGTTGGGAAGCGCATTGAGCTGATCCTGAATTGCATTATCAAATCCAGAGCTCCACTTGTCAACAAGATCGTCTTCGTTGCGGAGCCATGCAACAAGCTGAGCAACATTCTTCATCTGAACCATTGCGCCATCGGGGCCGAATACAGGTCTCTTGTCGTCGCCCTTTGAGGTGATGTAACGGAATGAGTAGACATCGTTTGTCTGTGCAAGTCCGCTTGCCGTGTAAGTTATTCCGCCGGTCGACAGAGCGAAGAGGAGCGCCTTTACCATCTTGACGTCACATTCTTCCTCCATAGCCTCGTTCATATAGGGCAGGTAGCCGCGACGGTGCAAGTCCTTGCCGATGTGAGGATTCCACATATCCGTGCCGAATCTCTTCGCATTGAAGAGCGCCTGCTTGTAATTTCTGAAATAGATGTTGTCTGTTCCGCATTCATCAAACTTTGCAATGCGGAGAGGGCTGATGTCCATGATCTCGCCTGTGCAGTAGAGCACGTCATCGGGCATATTTTCAACGATCGAAACGCGAACGCTGTCATCGCCCGAATAGCGGCGGACAAATTCCTCAACGCAAGAACGGATAACCGTGCTTTCCTTGTTCTGATTTGCGGGCAGGTGAAGTCCGAGCTTGTCGGCGTTCTTCTTTATGTATTTACCTGTTTCAAGCGACATCATGAATACAACGACGTTTGAAGGTTTGACAAGATCGCTGCATGCGTCGCCCGTATTTATACGGAGAGAAGGAGTTGCAAGCTCCTGAGCCGTCGAGAAGCATGTGCGGAATTCGGATTCGAGCTTATCTTTGTCCTTGCAGGAACATTCTATCGCCTGAACAACGTTGAACGAAGCGATCTTCGCGTACGCGTCGGATTTTGCGATATACTCTCTGTAAGCGGCAACCATGTTCGTAAAGAGCGAACGGTATGCGCGGGAGTCCTTCTCGTTCCATGTTTCGTCCTGTTTGCTTGCGGCAACAGCAGCGCCGTACGCCGTGGCGAATACGCCCTTGCCGGCAATATCATCCGTCTCGGCAAGCTGAGCTTCGCTCTCGGGGCCTGCGTTCTTGAATACGTCTCTGAGGATTTCTTCCTTATCCGCAATTGAAGAATATACGTTTATAATGCTGTCGACCGTGCCGCAGTCCTTGCGGAGAACAGTCTTTGTTTCTTCTTCAAGCTCTTCTCTTTCCTTGTCGAAACGGGAGAAGAAGTTGCGGTATTTTTCTATGAGTATATCAAGGTTATCGGAAATTTTCTTGAATACGGCATACTGGAACTGATCAACAGCTCTCTTGCGTATTTTCTTGAAAAGCGTTTTGACGTCTGCCTCAACGCACTCGTGGTCACAACGCGCATCGGTATGTTTTGAAAGATATGTTTCACTGTCGTCGCAGAGATCGGAGAATCTCTGTACGCCGCTTGTCGATTTTGCATATGCACTGCGGCTGACAATCTTCTTGTCGTCAACAGGTGCGCTATCATCGTCAAGTTCCAATGCCCATGCGGGAAGCGAATCAACAGATCTCTTCTTGATTTCTTCCCACTGGAAGTCACCCTTTCCTATCTTGAGGAAATCGGCGAGATGACATTTCAGTCTGCAAAGCTGTACCATTGCTGCAACGGGGTGAATGAACTTATTATCCTTTTTAAGGAGCGTTTCGATTACAGAGAGCGACTTGTTAAGTCCCATTCCGCGGTTTTCGTCAAGAGAAAGAACAGCTTCCGCAAGGCTCGTGGAAGAATTCTTGATAAGTCTTACACATTCTGCAAAGTACTCAAAGAGACCTTCTTCTCTCCATGCTTCTGCGCTCTCGACAACAGCTTCTTTGGCACTTGCCTTTTCAGGAGCAGGCCGCTCGCAGTTTTCCTCGAAATATCTCTCATCCGAAAGAACTCTCTTGTCGATTTCCTTTTTGAGCTCTGCGAAGAACTTTTCTTCGGTTGACTTGTCGGTCTTCTTTCCGTCTTCAACAACCGCTGTACCGCGGTCAACCATATCGGAGACAAGAATACCTGTTCCGTTCTCGGCAAGGTCTGCAAGCGACTGCAAAACGAGCTCTGCATAACCGCCGTCCTTGAGAACGTATCTGTCATTGTTATCTTTTGCCTGCTGAATCTTCTCTGCAATCGTCGCCTCGACCTTGCGATGGAGAACCATCCATTCCTTTTCGCAATCGCCGAGAGCTTTTCTGCGGGAGAGATATTCAAGAATCGTCTCTCTGGGGAAACGTATCTGTGATGTGGAAATTCCTGCATAAATGGCGTTGCTGCCGTTGCTCTGCGAATGAAGAATCTCATGGTTTGACGCTTCGCTGTCGAATGCCGCGCCGATATCCGTACAAATCAGAGTATAAAGCGAGTCAGCCATTACCATATCGTGCGCCGAGATGGATTTCAGTCCGGGAATACGGTCGAGTATAAATATCTGCGTAAACGGAGCGGCTTCAGGCGTCCAGTATTGCTCGTCTTCCGAATCAAACAGAACGCCTACGTTGGGCTCTCTCGGATCACCTATGCGGAATTTGACAGGAGCCTTCTTTTCTGTCTTGTTGTCGTCATTGAAGTTGTGAGCAACAAGGTTTATGGCGTTGAGCTCACGAAGAATCGCATATGCGTTTGCATAGACCTTGACCTTGTTATCGGGGGTCTGACTGTCGGCATATATATCGGGAAGGGCGATCATAGCGTTTACGATCGGATCCTTTCCGAGGCACTTACGAAGATATCTCTTGGTATAAAGAGCGATCGGTATAAATGAACCGGAGCCCGTTCCGCCTGCAACTGAGGAAATGACATATACCTCGCATGAAGCGCCGGGGTTTGCGACCATTGATTCAAGCGCATTGATAAAGGTGTTGCGCGCCATAGGCTTATTCATAAGGTTGACGAATGCAAGGAACGATTTCTTACGCCACTGCGATGCGCCTCTGACCATTTCCTGCGCTCTGACGGACTTGTAATCCACCCATGTGTCGTCGCAGGGGAACCATTCGCGCAGGTACGAAGTGCCTATTCTGTCGCAGATGGTGCCGACGCTTGCATTGTCCGTCATGGGAATAATGGTAGCCGCTGAAATATTTTCAACGCTGCCGGCGTCCGTATCAAACACGATCGATGTAATTCTGTTGCCTGTCTGGTTTCCGAATTCTTTTCTCTTCTGAGTAAGAATGTCAACCGCGTTGCTGCCGGTGCCTCCGACACCGATGAGAAGAATGTTTTTCATTGTTTTATCTCCTTAAATAATAATTTTTTTAGAAATTTGTTCTCATATAATAAGTAACCTTTGTTACTTTTCCCTTTTTGTCGTCGACTTCGGCATAATATTTTCCGCTTGAAAGATCGGGATATTTTTCTATCTCATCTTCAAGAGAAACACATCCGAAGAAATCGTCTGCGTTGATCTTCCCCGGCGCCTTGCCAATCGAAGGTTTGCCGAAAGACATCATGTACGTATAAATTTCGGTCGGAAGCCCTACAAACGATATCTTATAAAGCTTCTTCGGCGGCTTTCCTTTAATCTTCAGCTTCGCCTTGGTTCCGCTTGATTTTGCCGACCCCTTCGTTGTTATTCCGGACGAGAATGTGACCTTGTCACGATCCGGCTGATTTGTTGCCAGCTTCCAGGGGAGCAGGCGCTGAAGATGCCACAAGTATTTATCGATAAACGTCTTGTTCAGGTCTTTGCTGGAAAATCTCGCATACGCTCCGCTCCTTATAACGGTCACAATTCTTCCCGAAGGGAAGCTCTTGACCTTGAACGCAAGCACAAACCATACTATGAGATAAATTATCAGCAGAATAACAAGTATTCTCCATATGTATGACCATGCCGCGCTCTTCACAAAGAAGAGGTCTGTGCTGTTTTCTGCGGTGTTGCAGAAAATGTTTACTGTCCGCGTGCCGTTCGGAATAAGCATTGCCATAAAGCTTGCAAAGGGATTTATCTGATCGCGCGTGACGCTGTATGTTATTATTCCGACTCCGTCTTCGCTTTCAAAGGTTATCTCCTTGCCAACAGGAAGCAGGAAGTTCTTATCGATCATTCCGCATTCAAATCTGAGCGCGCCTGATTCAAAGAGCGCCTGCGCCTCTTCGGCGCTGAGCCAGACCTTGTCTCTCATAAGTTTTACTTTGAAAGAAGCTCCGCTGTCTTCTATCGCAAAGCGGTCAACCTCTGATGTGCCCGGCAATATCACGATCTCCCAAAGACTGTCGACGATGTTCCATGAAGCGTCGCACGACGCCGATATATCCGGGATTTCCTTAAGCCATGCCTTCACGGAAGCGGTTCTGCCGCCGAGAGAGGTACTTCCGCCCATGCTCTCCTCCGTCGGGATAAAGCTGAGTCCGCCGCCGCTTACGGTAGCGTACTTTCCTATATCCGTTCCGCCGAGAGTCAGCTGCCAATCAATGATTCCGTCATCAAAAGCGACAGTCTTTCCGTCAATCTTTATGACAAACTCAAATCCGCGCCCGTTGTTTTTGAGCTGATACGGCGTTATGTTCAACGGGCTCTCGTCCGCTTTGACGGTCACCGTCATTTCGGACTTCAGAAGCTCGAGAGTCGCCGTTGCCTTTCCGGAAACCTTGGGGTTCAGTACTGACGAAACCGTCAGCTCAACCGTCTTTTTTCCGGGCTTGCCCGCCTCGTCTCCGAGGCTTTCAAGCGTCGGGGTGAATATCAGTCTGTTACCTTCCGCTTTTGTATATTTTGTAATATCTCTGCCATCAAGCGTAACGGAATAAGAAATGTCGCCGGAGGCTGTGAAGTCATAAGCCTGACCGTTCGCCATGAGGACGAATTCCATTCCGTTTTTGTTGCTGAGCAGTTCATACTGTGTAAGCGAGAACGATTTTGATGAAAGATCACCGGAGGGGCCTATGTCGATCTTCGATATATTCGCCTTGACGCTGAATTCCACCTTTTTCTCGCGTGAGACGTTCAAGGGAGAGGTCACTCTCAGCGAAACAGTGCATTTTTCGCCGGACGGAACGTCCTTCAGGTCGACCTCGGCAACAACAATACCGGATGAATTGATTTCAAAACTCATCGGAAGGTCGGTGCCGTTTTCTCTCACAGCGCCGAGCTTGAGAGTGTATTCCTCAAGCTGTTTTTTGGAGAGCGGCTTGTCATCGGAGTAGACCGTGAACTTCACAAGCATTTTGTTTGACGAAGCTTCACGCTTTTCCTCTGTCGTCGCTTCAATGCGGTACGCCATCGGGTTATCGCTTATGATACACATCGCAGATGATGTCATCGAGTAGCTTCCGCCCATAACGCTTACCGATATGCCGATTTCGTTCGTACCGACGACAAGCGGTATCTTCTCTTCTATTTCGTAGCGGTTGCCGGCATACGAAACGTATGACACAACGTCACCGAAGATGGAGGCAAGATTGAGCTTTTTGCCGTTTGCCTGCTCATAAATTTCATATCCGACTCTTATCGAGTCGTTTTTTGTAAGATTACTGTTTATATAACGGATGTCCGTTCTTTCCCATTTCCCGTCTTTCAGATACTCGAAATACGGCTGAATAGTAAGCGCGGGCTCGCCCGTGACCGTCAGATTCTCAGCCTTTATGTCGGACGAGAACACAAGCTCCATCTTTCCGGACGAGAAATACGGCGTTCCCTTTATAACGGCGGAGTATCCGTCCTCCATACCGACCTTCGGGTTACCGGACAGAACGCTGAACTGCGACGGCTCAATGCTCTTTCCGTTATATTTTATATCCCTGAGCTCCGCGGCGCAGTCCTGAAGCAGGACGGAAACCGTGCGGAACGGGAAATCGGCTCTGTCAAAGTCAAGAGTGACCTTGTTTCCTTTTATAGTATACGAATCCTGCTGGAGCGCGTATCTTCCGGACATTATGTTGCATATCGTCTGCATTTTTTCAACAAACGAAGTCTTTTCGCCCGCTTTCAGTGCGGTAAATGACGCGGAAGTCGCAAGCTTGCCGGAGGAAAGATCCACGGCGCTGCTGCCTATTCCGAGATAGATTGTTCTGAGCGAGCTGTATTTGCCGATCAGCTTGCCGATCGCGTCCTCGAGCTTGCTCTGCGACGCCAGCGAGTCAAACGAGCCGTCCGTCAGGATGACGAGCCAGAATTCGTCGCTCTGCTCAACATCGCCCGCGTCCTCAACCTTTTTCAGTCCGCGCTTTTCAAGCTCTTCGACAGCTCTTTCAACCGCTCCGAACGGCGTGCCGCCGTTTGCCTTTGTAATAGACCTGCGGTTGACAATCTCCTTTATCTTATTGCTGCAGTCTCCGTCCTGGAGCTTGACCTCAATCGTCGGCTCTTCGTCCGAGACGGGGTTCATCGGAGATATCGTCAGAATGTCGCCGCTGCCGAGCATTGAAAGCAGTATCTGAAGAGAATACTGCGCATAATTTATTCTGCTCTGCACCTCCATTGAGCCGGAGTTGTCATATACAACGGAAATAATCTTCCGTTTGTATGACGCCTCCGCCTCGCTCGCCTGCGCGGCTGACATCGGTATGCATGCCATCAGAAATACAGCGGCAATACACAGCGCCAGAATGCGGATAATCCTTTTTGAAAACACAATGTTTCCTTCCTTTCCAAGTTATCTGAGAACACCTTACCTTGCGGCGTCGGCAATTCTCTCATTTATAATTTCCATATAAAGTGTGTAACTGTATTCTCCTGCGCTGACATTTCCGATTGCTTCCTGCGGATCTATGAACCTGCCTATACTCTTGTCCTCATGGAGCTTTTCGAGAATAGGCGCCGGCGTATCGCCGAAGGAATAGGTGTCGTTCATTGCGTCGAGCATATTTCCGATGAGTATGAGGTCATCGGGGGTAAAGCCGTCCGCTCTTTTGTTCATCTTTGAAACAAGCATTTTGCAGAGAACCTGATATACTCTTGAAAGTCTGACGCTCTCTTCCGCACGCGCCTGCTCATCAAGATTTTCAAGCCCAGAGAGTTTTGCCGTCGCGGATATCTCTTCGCGGAAAGCGTCTCTTTCGCTCTCCTCTGCAAATGTGGTTGAAATTGTGTCGCAGAAAAGCGCCTGCAACACATCGTTTAAGTTTTTATCGCCTACAACGTCGTCGATATATTCGCCGAGACGTTCATCGGCATTGGCAAACTCGGCGCCCTGCTCTTCGCAATAATAATACGAACCGAGCGCAACGGTTGCTTTGAGTATCGATTCCGCCTGTTTTTCGGGAGCGACCTTATTGTGCAGTCCCGCCACCCCGCATTTGGGATATATCTTTGAAACAAAGGTTTTGCTGTAACTGTCCGAATAGACCTTTGCCTTCGCCGTGTAGCTGAATATTGTCGTCATTACGCCGACGTCATCCGGGTCTTCGTCAACCTCTGCGTTTTCATAGCACGCGAGCGCCTCTTCCGGTATTGCCGAGACGCCTTCGCCTATGATGTTTGCGAGAGAGAGGAACGGGAACATCAGCATTACAAAGAGGATAAGCCCCGTGACCGCGCCGGAAACGATTCCCGCGGTCTTTCTCGCCCAGTCTGCCTTGGGACGGTGTTTTCCGAAGAAGAACATTATTCCCTTGACAACCGCAAACGCCGTTATAAGGATGGGCGGCAGCGTCATAAGGTCGACAAACGAATGTGACGGGAAGAAATATGCCACAAACGCCGCAACGCCGGAAAGCACGCCGATGATTATCTTCACAGTCGACGAAATGTTGCTTTCCGCCTTTTTCCCGCCGCTTACGCCTTCCTTCTGATACTTGCGGAATATTATCGACGTTACAAGCGAGAAAATTCCGTAAACTATGAGGAACAGCGCGGGAACGGCAACAAGACTGACAACGAATTTTGAAACCGCAACGACTCCCTCAGAGGACGCGCCCAGCTCCGGAAATTTCTCAAGCAGTTCGTTTATCGCCGCCTGAATTCCTTCGCGTTTGAGAAGAATTCCGTAAATCGAGTCGACGAGCAAAAACGATACGAACGCCGAAACTATCGCCGCCGCGAGAGCGGCAATGTTCTGCATGAACCGCTTTGTCAGCGAAAACAGCGCGCTTACCGCAATAAACAGCAGAAAGAAAATAACAGCGAACACGCCGATATTTTCGGGCATTGAGGAGAGAAATTTTCCCCATTGATTACCAAACCATGATGTCATACAAAAATCACCTCATAAATTAAATTGTTAAGTCTGTTTATGAATTCCGGACATTGTCCGGTTTATTCCTTTGAAAGCGGTCTTGCCGCGCGTCAGTTCGATTCCTTTTCGGATATCGGCGCGCTCTTTATTCCGCATCTGCGGCAATAATCGTGTATCGCGGAGCCTTCGTCGCAGTATACCGTAACGGTGCCCTCGCAACCGTCGAAAAGTCCCCAGCCGAGATCCTTTACGGATGACGGAATGACTACCTTTTCAAGGCTTGCGCACCCGCGGAAGGCGCAGTCGTCGATTTTTTCAACGCTGTCCGGGATTTCAACCTCATCGAGAAGCACGCAGTTGCAGAACGCGCCTTCACCTATCTCGGATACGCTGTCCGGTATCGTGATACGGTTGAGCTTTTTACATTCGCTGAACGCCCAGTCGCTGATGACCGTAACGCTGTCCGGTATGTCATACTGAACCTCGCGGCTGCTCGCCGGATATGCAACTATCACCGATTTGTTCTTGTTGAAAAGAACGTGGTCGCTGCCCTCACGCTTGTTCGGCTCGGATTTGTAATAACGGTTTTTCGGGTCGACGTGAATCGACTTTATCGACTCACATCCGCGGAACGGTGCGTCGCCTATGCTGGAAAGCGAGATCGGAAGCTCTATCTGCTTAAGATTACGGCAGTTCTTGAAAGCGCCCTTCCCGATCTTGCGGAGTCCCTCGTGAAGGACTATCTTCGTCAGATTAGTGCACCCGTTGAAGGCAAGGTCGTCTATCTTGACAACCGCCTCCGGCACTTCCATCTTTTCAAGGCAGACGCAATCCGAAAATGCGCTCTCGCCGAGTATCGTAAGATTTTTCGGCAGGTCTATGTGTACAAGACTTTTACAGCTGTTGAACACGCCACCGTAAATTTCCGTAAGTCCGTCGGGAAGCGAAACGCTTTCAAGTGAGGCGCAGTTTTCAAATGCTCTTTCGCCTATCTTTATGTACCCATTGCGAACTTTCAGGCTCTTCATGCTTATACAGTCGCGGAAGGCGCTCGAACCTATTCTGGACGTCTTTTCGGGCACGTCCATCGCTTCAAGATTGCTGCACCCGCGGAAGCTCTCTTCCCCGATTGTTTCAAGCGTCTGCGGCAGGATGATCGTGTGCAGAGCTTTGCGATCCTTGAAGGCGTCGGCGCATATTACGCGTACCCCTTCGTCAACGGTTATGCTATTGCCGTTATCTTCGCACTTTTTGAGCTCTCCGTCTCCGATTGTGAGACGATCCATTGCAACCGCAGGCAGATCACGCAAAAGCGCTTTGATGAGCTTGTCCATATTGCCTGCCATGCTGTGCTGTGTGTTTGAAAGAAGTATTGCGAAAGCCGGCGGAACATCCGCATCATCAAGATATATCGGATAAAGGCGCTTGTTGTTCTCTCTTGCGACGATGATTTCCATGCCGCAGAAGGGAGATGTCATTGAGCTTTTCGATACGAAAAGCAACACTGCCTCCGCATTTTCTATGCGGTGACGCAGCTCATCGCGGAAATCGTTTCCGTTTTCACACGATTCGTCATACCATATGCGGTATTTACAGTCATGGAGCGCGTCAAGTATGGGATACACAGCGGCGGTATCCCTGTGAGAATAGCTCACGAAGAGATACGGCTCGTTACCGGTGTACGCCTCAAACTTTGTCTGGACGTTATCCCATGTTTCGTTTTGTTTTGGTTCGTTAGTCTTTGTCTTTTCTGTCATTTTCCTACCCTCCGATTTAATTTTGGAATTCAGCCAAACCCATTTCCGAATCCCTCAATATGCAAAAAACGGTTACTCTGTGCACAGTTCCGGGGGGAATGCGCACGGAGCAACCGTTTTTAACCTGGAAGTCTTGCGCATTTTAGTAAAGAAACCGCGGAAAAGATATCGCACAGACATAATTCGTCATTTTTTTCATTATACTCTTAAATCCTTTATTTGTCAATGGATTGTAACATTTTTATTAACTCCATATTTATATTTATATTCATTTTCATTAAAATATGTTGTTCGATAAGTGTTTTTGCATTATATTGGCATTAAAAATCGTTTTTTGACGCATATTTTGCCACTTATCGCACCAGTCCGGCTTCAAATATAACCGCGCTTTTCCCTTATATTTCTTATTTGCATTTTGATTACAAGGAAATTAGACGTTCTGATTGAAAATATTTGGTTTACTTATTCTTTTTAACAAAAAAGCACGCCGCAGCGTGCCTTTTTTGTTTTTGGTACAAGTAAATTATTTCTCGGTTATCGTAACGTTTGCGGGAAGAACTCCTGCCTGAAGATAAACGATTTCGAGTATCTGCGAAAGCTGATTGGGCTTAAGTCCTTCGCTCTTTACAACGACCGTCGCCTTGTCACCGTTTATAACGGTTACACATTCTTCAAAGCCCTTCGCCTTTATAAGCGACTCAATGTTTGCCTCAAGCTCTATGTTTGCCGCCATTGCGCTGATGTCTTTGAGCGCCTGCTCTTTTGCCGCGTCAAGAGAGCCCTTGTCGTCAACAACACCCTGAAGCACCTCGATAGCCTCGTCTCTTGCCTGCTTTCTGGAGATTTCCGCGGAAGCGAAATAATCGTCTGTCTTGCCGCTCTGGTCTGATCCGGGCGTTACGTTACCGGTCTGCTCGGCGTTCGGATCTTTTGCCGGCTCTTCAACTTTTGATCCGCCGAAGAGCTGCCAGTTGACGTAAACCGCCGCGCCGATAAGGACGATTGCAAGCGCAATGACAATGTTTCTGAGACCTATCTTTTTAAGTCCCTTCTTTGCTCCGTCCGCGGTGAAAATACTTTTGAATTTGAACGATTTTTCCTCGCTCTCCGGAAGATCGAGCGTTCCGTCGCCCGCAATCTGCTCTGCCTGACCCATTTTAAGTGCCATTCTCTCTGCGTTTCTCATAATACTTTCTCCTGTAAAATAATTATTTTGTTCCCACTATGCAGATACGGTTGCTTGAAAGTCCGAGCGCTGTGGAAACGGCGTTTATCAGCTTTGCGCGGATTTCCGCGCTGTCGCCACCTTCGCATACGATCGATACGCCCGCAATCTCCGGATATATCCGCTTGACAAGCACCGGTTCTCCGTCGCCGCTACTGTTTTTGACGGTTATATGACTTTTGCTCTCCGAGCCGGACGCTGTCTTTTCGTCATATGCGTAAACGGACTCGACCCCCGATTTCACCGTTACCACAACACAGGTCTTTCCCGAACCCGTTATCTGCTCCGTTATGTTTCTAATCTTATTCTCCGTCTCGGAAATATATGCCTCGGTTTCATCAAAGCCCGTCGACAAATTCTGCGTTTTGCTCTTTTTCCCTCCGGAAAATGACCCCAAAAGCATAAGCAGAACCCCCAAAATGCCGATGGCAACAAGAATAATGACCTTTTTTCCGTCCGCACCGGAAAACATTTTCTTCATTTTCAGCTCACCCATCCAAAGCCTCCGTAACAGTAACCCTTGCCGTACCGTAAAACATTTCCTCTATATAATTCCGTATTTCCTCCGTCCGGCAGACGACGCAGCAGACGATGTTTATTTCCCGTATCTCGATTGCGGATTTGTTCGTCGCGTCTATTTTTATCTCAACCGCCAGCTTGCCTTTGTCAATGCCGAATTTATTTGAAACAACATCCGTTATCGCCTGCTCGACCGCTTTTTTCTGCGCCTCTATGAGCTTCTCTTCCGAGTCGCCCGTCGCCTCTCCGTGGTCGCCGAAAAGCTCGGAAAGCTCCTCCCCCTGCGCCGGTAATGACGAAAAAATGCTTATCACAGGCGTTATTATCGCCGCCAGCACGCAAAGCGAAACTATGTATTTTATATATCTTTTCATCGTGCCTTCCGGCGAAAGTCCGGTTGCAATTCCGGCAATCACACAGACCGTCAGCAAGGAAAACACAAAGCCGCTCAGTTTTTCCATATCAACCCGCCCCCGATGACGCGAATATCGCCATTGCAACTATAAAAAACACCGTTGACGAGCTTATCACCGCCATCATCAGCCCCGTAACGGACGACACCTCGGAGAGAAACTTTCCCTCGCGCGGAAGTCCCAGAAGTCCCGCAACGGATGAAAGCAATTCAAATGCAACCTTGTTTGCCCAGAGCGTGCAGAATGGGAAAAGAAATATCAGAAGCACCGCTATTGCACCAATCGTCCCGACGGATGATTTTATAACGGAAATACTGCCCTTCACCGTTGTCACCGCGTCTCCGACGGCACTTCCGACAACCGGAATTATATTTGAAAGCGCAAATTTCACGCCCTTGAAAAGCACGGAGTCCGCGCTTTTGGCAACTATGCTCTGAAACGTCAGCACGCAGGAAAACGCTATCATCACAAGCGCCATGACGCTCGTCACCAGCTTTTTAACCGTCTGCGCTATGCCGGAAAGGCTGTCATTTCCCAGCGCCACAGCGCCGACAGATATGCAGAAGCATATCTTTATCATCGGAAAGACAAAGCCCTCCGTTATCTTTTCAAGAAGCGCGACAGCGCCGTAGACCACGGCGCAGCCGACGCCCGACATCGTTATCGACCCTTCGCTCGCCATGAGCACGCCGAGCGTCGGCAAAACATAGCGCATGAATTCTCCCATGCGCACCGTAAATTCCGAAACCATATCCATAAGCGAGCCGAGAAGCCCGTATGTCGCGCCGCATATGCAGAGCGCGCAGACGTACGTCAGCATATTTTTGACCGCCTCTCCCGAAATGCTGTCGCGCACGACGGCAAGCACCGCCGCAACGATCAGTATTCCGAGCACGGTCAGAACGGATGAAAACGCTCCCGGCGCCACATCGGAGATGATTGAAATTACGGTTTTCAGAAGCCATCCGGCGTCAAATGACGAGGCAATTCCGGACGGCGTCACATCCTCCCCGACATCCGGAAGATAGTCCTTCAGACCGTCGGGCACGGCGGAGAGCACATCGTCCGCCTCCGCCCCCATCGCAGTGACGGAAAAAAGCAGGATAAGCACGAGCACAATCGCCACGCAAGCAGTTTTCTTCACTTTTCAAGCACCGCCCCCGATAGAGAAAGTATGTTTTTTATCACGGGCAGACTCAACAGCATTATCGCGCATTTTGCGGCAAATTCAATCTTTCCCGCGACGGCACTCTCGCCGCAGTCGCGGCATATATCGCCCGTCGTCTGCGCAAGCAACGTCACCGCAAGCGATTTTATAATAGTCTCCGTGTATATTCCGAAGCCTGCCGCGTCGGAAAGCTCGCCGATATAAGAAGTCACGGGCGACAAAGTCGACAAAGCCGCCCCGAAAATGACGACAGCCGCCATAATCGAAACAAACGTCCCGAAGTCCGGCTTTATTCTTTTTACGATCACCGCCGCAACGACAGAAATTATCGCAACTCCGCACAGCTTTATGATGTTCACAGCCCGAAAATGCTTTTCACCGTGTCGAAAAGCCCTCCGATTTCGCCGACTATTATCAGAAGCACTATAACAACCCCCGCAAGGGATACAAGCATTGCCTGTTCGTCCCGCCCCGATTTGCTCAGCACCATGCTTGATACGGCAACGAGAATTCCTATCCCCGCGACTTTAAGAATAAGCGCAGTTTCCATTTTATCACCCTCAAATAAGCAGTATGGCAGCCATCGCGCCGATGGCAAAGCCGATCGTTCTGTAAACCTTTTTGTTTTTTGCAACAAGCGTCCGTGCCTTTTCCAGCTCCGATGACAAAAGCCCGATATAATAATCAAAGCTCTTTATCTGCATATTTCCGTCGCTCTTTCCGATACATTCGCCGAAGCCGAGAATTATCTTTTCCTCCTCCGCCGAAAGGTGAAGAGAGCCCTCGCATGCGCGGAAAGCCTCGCCCCATGCGTCAAAATATATCTCGTCGTTTTCATGAGACCTCAGCTTTTCAAGAAAGCCTATATCGGAAAGCACTTTGTTTTCAAATCCGCGGTATATCAGCTTTGTCGGCGTCAGAAAATAGCCGACCTGATTTTTTATATATTCAAAAAGCGAAAGAAAGGCTTCCGCCTCGTCGATCCTTTTCTGCTCGCATTTTCCCGCAAAAAGTCCGCATGAAAAAGCGGCAAAAAACACAAGCGCCGCCCCGATAAGTCTCATACTTCGTCGACGGAGAGCGCATATCCTCCGCCATTCCGCCTTATGCCGATATATTTACCGAAAACGCCCGCCTGCGCGAGCTTTTTGAGCGGCGGCCGACGCATGAGATCATCAAACGAGCTCCCGTGCGCCGAGGCAAGAAGCGGCACGCCAGTGTTTGAAACGGAGATTATCGCCTCCGCCTCATCCGCCGTGCCTATCTCATCGCAAACGATAAGCTGCGCCGACATCGTCCTCGCCGCAATCTCCATTCCCTTTGCCCGCGGATAACCGTACATAACGTCGGCAATACAGCCCGAAAAAAGCTCTGAAAGATATATTTCTCCCCTTGTGTCTATAATGCACACCCTTATCGCGTCCGCCCCTGTCGAAAGTCTTCTCGCCGCGTCGCGGAGGAGAGTCGTTTTCCCCTCTCCGGGAGGCGAATAAATCAAGGCGGAGAGCAAGCCTTTTTCTGTTTTTATCTCGTCGAGAAGCTCGCCGCAAACGCCTGTTATCGCGTGCGGAATTCTTATGCAGAGCGAGCTTATAAGGTAAACCCCTTTCACCTTTTCCCCCTCGCTTCTTGCACTGCCGCAAACACCTATTCTGTATCCGCCGGAGAGGGTGACATAGCCCTCTTTTATCGTTTCGCTGTATGTGTGGACAGAGTCCTCGCAGAGTCTGCCGAGCGTTTCGCCGAGCTCCCTCTCGCTTGATACGGACACCACCGTCCGCGGCAGGATAACATTTTTCATGCCGACGGTAAGCGAGAGCGGCGCACCGGCGCGAAGTCTTATCTCCGTTACGTTTTTCCCGCCGTCAAGCCTTTCGGCGCAGAATGACGCAATCGCCTCCGCCTTTTCCCGCGGCAGATATTTTATCACTTTTTCAAGTCGTTCTTCCGTAACGCCCCTCCGAAAATATTCCGTGTGATAAATTTATATTATCGGCTGACGGAAAATATTCCGCAGGATGTCGCCGACGCTTGCCGTTTCAACTTTCAAAACAGCCGAAAAACGTCCGTCGCATTTTGTACGGTATCAAGTCGCAAAACAAAAAGAGCCGACCTTTCGGTCGGCTCCTGCTTTGAGTCCGGATTATTTTGTTTCCTCTGAGAGCTTTGTTTCCTTTGCTCTGTCGAGTTCCTTCGGAATTGCGTCGAAGAGAGCGTCGCCATGGAGAGCCGCGGAAGCTTCTTTGCAGTAATCCTCAATGTTTTCTGCGGTCGCGATACCGTCCACATACTTCTTTGAGAGCGCTTTCATATAAGTTTCAAGAGTAATCTTGCCTTCAGAGCATTCCTTCGTTGCGATACCATAGATAACGTCCTCGATGACTTCGGGATCCATGTTTCTGAAGTCGTCAATGTCATATCCGAGAGCAACGATCTCATCCTTGTAATAATTGATGAGCTTGTCGAGCGCGGCAATATATTTGCTTGCGCTTGACTTTGCACTCGTGTAGTCAGCGAGCGAAGAACCGACGAGCTTGACCATTTCGTTCGTATAATAACCGACATCATAGATCGTCTTATATACAACGTCCTGAATCTCGTTATACTTGAGAGCGTTGATCTCGCTTGTCGTGTAAACCGTTGAGAGCGTGTATGTGTTCTTGGTTCTCATCATGTTTACATACTTGATATAGTCGGTCATATAGGTTCTTGTTGTTCTGAATTCGCTGTAACTTATGCCGGCTTTATCGCACATCGTGTGATAGATCTGAGTTCTTTCTTCTATGAGATGGTCAAGGACAACCGTCAGTATTTCGGAGGATGTAAGAGCCATTGAGCCCTTCTCCTTATACTTCTCTGCGGAGTATACTTCTCTTATAGCTGTCTTGTATTTGGACTTTATCTTTGATATATAAGAGTCATATGTCGTTTTGTCCTTCTTGCGAACCTCATCCGCTTCGGCTTTTGTAAGACCGTAAGGAGCAAAGATTTCGTCATAAAGGCTGTTCTGGAATTCAGCCATCGAAACGCCCTGCTCTTCGAGATACTGCGCATAGAGCAGATCGTGTATCTTGGTCACAACAGCGGCAGGCGTTGCGCTTGAGCTGTCTGTGTTGTAATTGTTTTCGGCAAGAAGATCCGCATATTCGTTCTTCAGAGTTTCCGAAGCCTCAACGAACGGCTCTGCCTTTTTGAGCGTATCGGCAATGTCATCCCAACCGACGGAGTATGTGTTTCCGAGGTCGTCGGAGAAGGTCATAAGAGAGCAGATATAAGCCTTTACAAGCTCCGAATACTTCTCTTCCGTGAGTTCGTTGTTCTTTATATAGTTTTCGGTTACGAATGCAAGAAGTGCCTTCTCAAATTCCGTATCGGACATTTCGTCATACTTTGCCTTTTCGGCTTCGTCAAGCTCATCGAAAAGGAGCATATCCGCCATTATACGGAGGTATTTGATGTTCGTATAATACTGAGCGGCGTCCGTTCTGTATTTTTCAAACGAATTTCCGGATGAGGATGTCTTTGCATAATCAACGCCGATTATCTCGGTAAGCTTTTTCTGAACGAGCGCGTCAACGCCGGAGGACGATATGATATCGGCATACTTTTCACCGACAATCTTGTCAACAAGCTTTTCGATGAACCAGTCGTTGTTTCTGATTGTTGAGCTTTCGATAGCCGCGTCAAGGTTTGACTCTCTGACGCCGTCCGCGCGGAGACATTCTTTGAGATAATCCTTGTAGTAACGCTTGAGCTCAAGGAACTTGCTTGCGCCGGTTGTTTTGCTTTCGTTTTCAAGGTACCAGTCATATGTCGTGCCGACGTTGCCGAACGCCTCTTCAAGAGCAACTCTCTTGAAAATATTGTTCATCTCGCCGTCGACTGTATCATCGTTCATATAGTAAACGAGGAAGGGAGAGAGGAGAGAGGAAAGGTTTGTGACCTTGTAATAGCTCCACTGATCTCCGTACTGACCCTCGTCGGGGTAGCCCATGTAAACGTTACCGGTGAGCGAAGTGTTCATCATATAATCGCTGTTGAGGCGCTTTATTGTGAGCCCGTCGTCGTTTACGGAGTAGTTTACATCCTTGATACCGTACTGAAGAAGGTTCTTGAGTTCGGGCGTTGTGCTGAACGCCTGAATGACTTCAAGAGAACGCTCCTCGCTTGAAGTGTAAGCGCTTACTGCGAGCATGCCTTCAAATATATCTGTCTCCGTTACAAACGGATTCTGAACAACCTTGACATAATAGTCATCGCCGTATGTCTTTTCAACGGAAGCGTCACCGACAACTGCGGCAACCGCGAAGGAATCGCCTTCACCGTCAAAATAGCCGAGCTCCGTGTATTCGGACATAAGTTTGAGGTGATCTGTGTACTGAGGAATATCGAAGAGGTTGTTTATTGTGAATTTCTTGTCCTCTTCGACGTTATAACCGTACATAGGATCTGCATATGCCGCGATCGCAACGTCCTTTCCGAACGGATAGAAGATTCCGAGCGCCTCGGGAGCTTCCTTCATCGGCTTTATGCTCTCGTTTTCCTTAACGGAAGCAAGGAAAGCGGAAAGATCCGAATAATTGCTGACATTTTCTATATTGAATCCGTATTTATCCGCAAGGTCTTTTTTGACAACGATATATGTGTATTCAGCAAGAAGATTATTTGAAGGAACAGCTTTCACGTCGCCCGTCATTGCGGACATCTGCGTGAAATACGTGGGATAGATATACTGATTGAGCTTCTGATAGTTCTCTGTCTTCAGATATGACGAAATCGAAGCGATAATCGCGTTCTTATCGAAATAATCGTACATATCCTTACCCGCCACCATCACTATATCGATGGGCGATTCGGGATCGGGATATACGATTGAAATGATACCGCCTTCGTCAACCGTCGTCTGCTCCGCGGTATATCTGAGTCTTGTCGAAACGGTCTCCGCGGGAATCGTGACATTGTCCTTCTTCCATTTGCTTCTCGACTTTTTGCTGATGGAAGCGGCGAGCTTTGTCTGCTCGTCTGCGAGCTTCTGCATGTACTTGTTGTACTGCGCGACAGCTGCGTCGAGATTGTCAAGATGTTTCTTCTCGGCAATTCTCTCGTCGATGAGCTTGTAATATTCGTCCTCTGTGACAAGTGTGAGCTTGATTTTTGTCTCATATCTTGCAACGAGGATCTTGTTTATCTCCGCCTCGACAGCGGCAACAGCCTCGGGCGTCGTCGATGCCTCTGTTATACCGACAACGTTGAGTGTCGTCGGCAGGCGGTCGTCCGTTGCGGTCGGCTCTGTTTTATCAAAAAGAGTACAACCCGTCATTGCAAGCGCGCCGAAAAGCATTACGGCGGCAAGTATCAGACTTAAGATTTTCTTTGACATGGAATTTTTCCTCCGAAAAAAGTTTCTTGCTTACTGGTAATTTTGCGATAAACAATACGCGAAGCTATAATGATATATAATAATATTACTACAAAACGCCCATTGTGTCAAGTGATAATTTGATTTAAGCGCCCGTAGCCTTCGCCGTTTTTGAGCCCGATTTGCCGATTTATTGTCATTATTCACAAAAAAGTCTGCCGCGTATTTTGCCTTATGCACAATCGTAATATGCACAAAGTTCAAACTGCGCGGCAGAATGTTGTGTATTATGCAAATAAAAATTTATCAGTCAAGATAGTCCTTGAGCTTCTTTGAACGGCTGGGATGACGGAGCTTGCGCAGAGCCTTCGCCTCGATCTGACGTATTCTCTCTCTCGTTATGTTGAATTTCTGACCGACTTCCTCAAGCGTTCTTGCTCTTCCGTCCTCAAGACCGAAACGGAGCTTGAGAACGTGTTCCTCTCTCGGGGTGAGCGTGTGAAGGACTTCGCAGAGCTGCTCGCGGAGAAGCGCATACGAAGCGGCGTCTGCGGGAGCGGGAGAGTCCTGATCTTCGATAAAGTCGCCGATGTGACTGTCTTCTTCCTCACCGACAGGCGTTTCAAGAGAAATCGGATCCTGCGCAACCTTGATTATCTCGCGGATTTTCTCGGGACTCATGTTCATTTCCTTGGCAATCTCCTCGGGAGTGACCTCTCTGCCCTGTTCCTGAAGCATCTGGCGCGACACCTTTGTATACTTGTGTATCGTTTCAACCATGTGCACGGGAATTCTTATCGTGCGCGCCTGATCTGCAATCGCACGCGTTATCGCCTGACGGATCCACCATGTCGCATATGTTGAGAATTTATATCCCTTTGTGTAGTCGAATTTGGAAACAGCCTTCATAAGACCGAGGTTTCCTTCCTGAATAAGGTCGAGGAAGAAAAGTCCCTTGCCGACATATTTCTTCGCAATGCTGACAACAAGACGCAGGTTCGCTTCGACAAGCTCCTGCTTTGCTTTTTCGTCGCCCTCCGCCATACGCTTTGAAAGCTCGGCTTCTCTTTCCGCCGAAAGAAGCGGCACTCTGCCGATCTCTTTAAGGTACATTTTGACGGGGTCGTCTATCATAAGTCCTTCCTGAGAAAGGGCTTTTTCCATGCTCTCGGAGCTTTCGAAATTTTCAAGATCGGCTTCTATATCCTCGTCAAGATCGATCGGCTCGTCGTCATCAAAATCCTCCGTGACGTCTATTCCCATCGATTCGAGAGTTTCATAGAGCTTGTCTATCTGATCAAGGTCATAATCCGTATCGCCGAGGGAAACCATTATTTCGCTGTTCGATATCGAGCCCTTAGCCTTCGCCTTGTCGATTATATCCTGAATTTCGTTTTTCTCCTTGCGTTCACCCTCGGGCTTGACCTCTGCGGGTGTGGCAGCTGCCGGTGTCTCTTCGGTTTTCTTTGCCGTGTGCGACTTGGAAGTGCTCTTTTTCTTCGTCGTGTGATGTTCTGCCGCAGGCTCCTCGGCTTTGACTTCCGTCACTTCGGCAGGCTCCGCCACAGCCGTTTCCTTTACGGTCGTTTTCTTGCCGGATTTCTTTTTCGGCGCCTTATGTTCCTCCTCCGCGGGCGTTTCCGCCGTGACGGTCTTGTTTGTGTCTTCAAGCATTGAATTTCCCTCCGAAATTTATGTATTCTTTTCTTTTTGCTTTACTTATTCTGACGCTTTTTCCGCTCTATCAATTTCATAAGCGAATCAATATCGCCATCCGTTTTTTCGCGCGAATCGGCGACTGCGTTTTTAAGTGACTTTATACTTTCTTCAAAGACTCTTTCGCTGTTGTCCGTCAGCTCCTGCCTTGCGACAAGCATTGACGACATCCTCGAAATCTCCTCCGGCGAAAACTCGTCGGCGAACGCGCCGAAGCCCCCTTCACTGCCGCGTTCGATGAGTCTCTGAAAAACTCTCCTGTTGAATTCGGTGACGAAGTCATCCTCCGTCAGCTCCGTTTTCCCGCTCCTGACCTGCTCGGTATACTCCGGAAAAAGAAGCATCAGCCCGAGAACGGTTTCCTCCGCATGCGCGGCTTTGACGTTCTTTGCGTAGTCGCGGTTGACCCTGTCTCCGACGCCGAGCGAGCTCATGACTATCTTCCGCTTTTCCTCCGCCTCGCGGTCTTTTTTTCTGTATCTGCGCTTGCGTTCCGTATCGCTGCGGACGTTTGCGACTTCAAGCCCGAGAGCGGACGCGATCTTGCCGATATAAACCTCGCGTTCGACATTCGATTCGATATCAGCGGCAATGCCGCAAAGCTCCTCCGCCGCCTTTATCTTCTCGTCCGGTATGTCGACATTATACTTTTTCAGCACGGAGCCGAGCAGAAATTCCAGCTTGCCCTCGCTCTCCGCAACAAGCGCGCGGAATTTTTCCGCCCCGAACTTTTTGACATATTCGTCCGGGTCTTTCGCTCCTTCCATATGGAGCACGCGGACTTCAAGACCCGCGTCGGTGAGCATGGGTATGGCTCTTTTCGTCGCAGCAGTTCCGGCGCCGTCGCTGTCATATGCGATGACAACCTTTTTCGTATACTTCGCCATTATCCTTGCCTGATCGGTCGTAAGCGCCGTGCCGAGAGTTGCGACAGCGTTTGAAAGCCCCGCAAGGTTGACTCCGATAACGTCCATATACCCCTCGCAGAGTATCAGCTCCTCGGAGCAACACGTTCTCGCGAAATTCAGCGAATAAAGGTTTCGGCTCTTTTTGAAAACGGGCGTATCGGAGCTGTTGAGATATTTCGGCTCCTTATCCCCGATGGCTCGTCCGCCGAAAGCAATCACATTACCGAAATTGTCTATTATGGGGAACATTATTCTTCCCCTGAAATAGTCAAAATATTTGCCCGTTTTGGTCTTGCCGCAGAGAAACGCCTCTTTCAGCTCCTCGTCCTTATATCCGAGCGATATCATGTGACTGCGCAAGGCGTCAAAGCTGTCCGGCGCATAGCCGAGTCCGAAGCGCGTAATCGCCGATTTCGGCAACTTACGCTTGTTCATAAGATAGTCGACGGCGTTCTCCGCCCCCGGCTTTGAAAGCGACGCATGAAAGAACCTCGCCGCCTCCCTGTTCATATCATAAAATCTTCTTCGCCTGCCGGATTCGCTTTTTTCCCCGTCCGTATCGGGCATTTTCATGCCGACGCGGTTGCAGAGAAATTCGAGCGCGCCGAGGTAATCGAGGTTTTCAGCCGCCATAACAAAGGTTATGACGTCACCCCCCGCTCCGCAGCCGAAGCAATGATAGCTGTTTGTATCGGTGAACACCGTAAACGACGGCGTCTTTTCCGAATGGAACGGACAAAGCCCGACAAGTCTCGAGCCCGCCCGCTTGAGGGTTACGTACATGGAGATAACCTCTTCTATTCTGTTTCGGAATTTGAGATCGTCTATGAATTCCGGCGTGATTTTCAAATCGGGTTACCTCCTTTTCTGTTTTATTTCCAGACCTTCGGCACAAAAATGCGCTCGAAAGTGTTTATTGCGTATCTGTCAGTCATTCCGCAGATATAGTCGCAGGCGCGACGTTCGACAGAATCGCTTTCGTCAATATTGTATTCCTCGGGCATTTTGTCCGGGTTCTGCACAAAGTATTCGTAAAGGCGCTTGAGCATATCCATCGCGCGCCCCTCTTCGCCCTTCGCCTCTGGATTTCTGTATACCCTTTCAAAAAGAAATTCGCGGAGCTCAAGCATTGCGGAATGGATGGTTTCTTCCATAATTATATCGTTTTTGCCCGTGCTCTGCTCGATTACAGAGCTGACAAGCGTTCCGATACGCTTTGAATGTGTATCGCCGAGGATGTCCGTCAGTTTTTTGGGTAAATCCTCCGGACGAAGGATTTTCGCCCTTATCGCGTCGTCTATATCGTGATTGATATAAGCAATTCTGTCCGCAAATTTGATTATCTTCCCTTCAAGGGTCGACGCGGAGTTGCTGCCCGAATGGTTGACTATTGCGTCACGGACTTCAAAGGTGAGATTCAGCCCCTTTCCGCCCTTTTCGAGCTTGTCAACGACGCGCAGGCTCTGATAGTAATGAGTAAATCCCGGGTCAAAACATTCCATCAGCGCGCGCTCGCCGGCATGGGCAAACGGCGGATGACCGAGGTCATGACCGAGCCCCGCCGCCTCTGCCAGGTCTTCATTTAAGGAAAGCCCTCTCGCAATCGTCCTCGCGATCTGCGTGACTTCAAGGGTGTGCGTCAGACGGGTTCTGTAATGGTCGTCCTCCGGGCAGAGGAAAACCTGCGTTTTGTTCATGAGTCTGCGGAAGGATTTGCAATGAATAATTCTGTCTCTGTCTCGCTGGAATTCCGTTCTCATTGTGCACGGCGCAATCGGGCGGACACGTCCCTTCGTGTTTTCCGAAAGGCAGGCATAAGGAGAAAGGGTGTTTCTTTCGCGCTCCATAAGCATTTCCGTTACGGTCAAGGCAAAAATCTCCTGTCTTTTATTATTTGATTGTAAGATACGAAATATTTTGCGGAAATCCTTTTTTTATTTTGATTTTTCAACGATTTTCCGACATTTCCGCGTTATTTTTTTGCGTCAAAGCGCTGTCCCGTATGCAAAACGCGGCATTTGCCGCCCGTCATCTCGCTTATTCTCCCCGAAAACGCATTCTCCTCCGCCGAGAGTATCGCAAATCTAACCTTTACCTCGGAGAGAAATTCCGTGCCGTCGATTATTGTCGTATAACGTCCGAGCTCATAGAGGAGCCTGTCATAATCGGGATAGGGGCAGGTGAATTCACATTCGGAAAAAAGCTCATAGGTGACGGCTCCCGCCTCCGCAACGGCACCCGCCGCAGCTTTTGAATAAGCGCGGACAAGTCCTCCCGCTCCGAGGAGTATCCCCCCGAAATACCTTGTGACGACAACTGCGGCATTGTCAATTCCGCTCTTGCGGATGACATCAAGCACCGGCACCCCGCCGGTTCCCTGCGGCTCGCCGTCATCGCTTGCGTGGCACGCCCCGCCGACGACATACGCCGAAACGTTGTGCCTTGCGTCGGAGTGCTTCGCTTTTATTTCCGCAACGAAAGCGAGCGCCTCCGACTCGCTTGAAACGGGCGCGGCATAGCCGATAAAAACGGACTTTTTCTCCGTGAATTCAAATGTCCCCCGTTTTCCGAGGGTCGTCAGGGCTTCTGTCGCCATTGGTCTTCTCCTCTCCGGATATATTCTTTTTCGGTTTACTTTATATAGTTTTTCAGCTGACCCGCCGTTTTTTCATCCGCCACGGCAACAACGGTCACGCCCTCCTCGCCGTATTCCTCGGAGAGGACGGTTGCATTTTTATAAAGGATGTTTTTCTTTGAAATGTCGCTGTGCGGGAAAACGAACGTCAGCTGTTTTTTGCCGCCGTGAGCGAGTTTTTCGAGCTTTTCGGAAAGCTCGGAGAGTCCTTCTCCCGTCTTTGCGGAGATGAAGACGCGTTCTCTTTTCGCGCCGTCAGATGACGGAGAAACATCTCTTATTCCGATATCGCATTTATTGAAAACATACAGCACGGGAAGTCCGCCCGCGCCAAGCTCGGATATCAGCTTTTCCGTAACGTCTATCTGCGCTGCGCACTCCGGGTCGCTCGCGTCGACGACTATCATCAGCGCGTCCGCAAACTTCACTTCCTCCAGAGTTGACTTGAAAGCGTCTATAAGATGGTGCGGCAGATTGCGTATAAAGCCGACGGTGTCCGTCAGCAGGATTTCCTCTCCCGACGGGAGAGAATATTTTCTCGTTGTCGTATCGAGAGTCGCAAAGAGCTTGTCCTCAGCGAGGATTCCCGCGCCCGTCAGAGCGTTGAGCAAAGTCGATTTTCCAGCGTTCGTATATCCGACTATCGCAACGGAAAAAATG
>DHMB01000020.1:0-8175 GCA_002405565.1 Clostridiales bacterium UBA4653 | reverse complement strand
GCGTCGTTCTGTTCTTCTCAAGACGTTCAATCTGCTCGCGCAATGCGTCAATACGACGTCTGACGTGTCTTCGGTCGGTTTCCAGCTTTGATTCGCCGGGGCCCCTCGTGCCGATACCGCCGCCGAGCCTTGAAAGCTCGCTGCCTTTGCCGGTTAGTCGCGGAACGGTATATTTCAGCTGTGCAAGCTCGACCTGCAATTTTCCCTCGCCGCTGACGGCATGAAGGGCGAAAATGTCAAGAATGAGCATGCTCCTGTCTATCACACGCAGGTCGGTATCGTCTTCAAGATTTTTTATCTGTGACGGCGAAAGCTCGCAGTCGAAAATGACGGTGTCAACGTCGTTGTTTGCGCAGAGCTCTTTCAGCTCCTCAACCTTTCCCTGACCGATATATGTCCTCGGCTCGGGGTTTTCCCTGTTCTGCGTCAGCTTTACGACAACCTTTCCGCCCGCCGTTTCCGTCAGCCTTTCAAGCTCGCAGAGCGACGCTTCAAAGTTTCTTTCGTCGTCATCGGGGAGAAAAACGCCCACAAGCGCAACGTTCGTTATAGTTTCCTTATCAATAAGATTTTCCATATAATCTCCTTTCAGAAAGCAGAAAAAAGGCGGGTGCGCGCACGGTCGATCGCCGCGCGTTTCCCCGCCAAATCAAAGTCATTAACCCGATTATTTCTTTCCTTCAAGACGTTTTTTGAACTTATCGACACGCCCGCCGGAGTCAACGAATTTCTGTTTTCCGGTATAGAAAGGATGGCATTTTGAGCAAATTTCAACTTTGAAATCGCCCTTAGTCGATTTTGTCTGAATGACTTCGCCGCAAGCACATCTGACGGTTGCATCAACGTACTTAGGATGGATTCCCTCTTTCATGTTCACACCTTCTCCCTTTCTAAATTCATAGCTTATTCAATATATCACACTCCGCAGACTTTTGCAAGTGTTTTTTTGATTTTTTTCGGATTTTTTTCAGATTTTGCTCTCAATCTGCTCTTTTAGGCGGTTTATCGTCTTTTTTTCAAGCCTTGATATGTAAGATTGCGATATCCCGAGCATATCGGCGACCTCCTTCTGCGTCATTTCCCGCCTGCCGCCGAGCCCGAACCTCAGTTCTATTATTTCCCTTTCCCGCTCGCCGAGAAGCGCAACAGCCTCCGCGATCGCGCTCTTTTCCTCCTCGTCTTCAAGACGTTTGCCGACGTTTTCCTCGTCGCTTCCGAGCACATCGGAGAGGATCAGCTCGTTTCCGTCCCAGTCGGAGCTGAGCGGCGCTTCAAGGGACAGTTCAAGGCGCAGATTCTGATTCTTCCTTATATACATAAGTATCTCGTTCTCTATGCACCGTGACGCATACGTCGCCAGCTTTATGTTTTTGTCCGCACGGAAGGTGTTTGCCGCCTTTATCAGTCCGATCGTGCCGATTGATATGAGATCTTCAAGCCCGACGCCCGTGTTTTCAAACTTCCGCGCTATATATACAACAAGTCGCAGGTTTCTTTCGACGAGCACCCGACGCAGGCTTTCGTCCTCGTCGAGGCGGGAAAGAATATCGCTTTCCTCTTCCGCCGAAAGCGGAGGAGGAAGCATTTCCGTCCCGCCTATGTAATGCACCTCGCGCGACAGTCCGAGCTTGCGCAGAAGCCTTTGAAACGCCGATTTTATCCATGATATGATCTTCGTGAAAAACATATTCTCTCCACCCCTTTTTATATAAGTATTCTCGGAACGATACCGTCCGTTCCGCCGAAGTCGCAGCCCGAAAAATCAACGGCGATAAGCGCCTTTTTAGCAAGCACGCCACGCGCGGTCTCAATATAGCAGAAATCGGGCACCGCCGCCGTGACACTCCCCTCCCCGTTCACCGAGACCGACGGCACAAAACGAAGTCTTTTCATTGTTTCAATGCTCGCGCAAATACCCTTTTCCTTCATGGCGGAAAGCATTTCCGAAGGAAAAACACCGGCTGCGACGTCACTTTTCAGAAATATGACCGGCGTTCCCGTAATCGGTTCCGCAAGAAGGTTACCGCTGTCGACAAGGCAATTTATATCCGCCCTACGTCCTCCGCAGCCAACCGTCACGCGCACATTTTCCGCCGAGCTTTTTCTTGATATGACACGCCCGCAGATATACGTCACAAGCGCGGCGGCTCCCGCCGCAAGACCGAAAGCCCATATCGGTATATCGCCGAAAACCGTTGCAATGCTACCGCCTATCGAGATATACCCCGTGTACCTTCCGAGCCGCGAATATATCGCAGTCATCACCCCGCCGAGAAGCATCCCGACGCCGTAAAACAGCAGGCACGAGACAAGCGTCGCGGGCATACATTTTTTCCTGTGAAACGCCGCAAGGCACATAAGTAGCGCGCAGGCGACGTTTGCAAGCACGAGGAGCACCCCGTCAAACGGGAAAAAGAGCGAAGCAACGCCGTAAACCCCGCCGAATGTCGCCGAGGCGAGCAGTCGCCATTTGTTCATTTTCAGGTGCATGATTTTCCCCGTTATGAAAAGCGAGAGAAAGTCCATTGAGAAGTTTATCAGAAACAACACGTCGCCGTATATTTCTTCCGTCATCGCCTTCGCCCCCTGTCCTTTTTTCTAATTATAAACCCTGTCCGTGCAAATAATTTGTCACAATAAAGGGCACGAAAACAAAAAATGCACGGATATTTTCCGTGCATTTTTCATAATTATTTATTTTCGGCATTTATTCCCCCCAGCAGACATTTTGCCGCTTTGAGAATGGCATATCTTCCGCTTTCAAACGTAAGTCCGCCCTGGAAATATGCCGTATACGGCTCGCGGAGCGGCCCGTCCGCCGAGATTTCGATCGACGAACCGGAGACAAATGCTCCCGCCGCCATAATGACCTCATCCGCATAGCCGGGCATTGCCCAAGGCTCTGGCGTTACGAAGGCGTCAACGGGAGAGCCCGCCTGTATGCCTCTGCAAAATGCGCAGAGTCCTTCGGGCGTGCCGAGAGTGACCGTCTGGATTATATCGTGGCGCACGCAGTCATATGACGGTGAAACGTCATAGCCGAGAGCGGAGAAAACGTATGAAGCATACGCCGCTGTCTTTTTCGCCTGCGCAACGACGTGTGGCGCAAGGAAAAATCCCCTGAAAAGATTGCGGTTTTCACCGATCGTCGCGCCGACCTCCGTCCCTATTCCGACTGTTGTCAGTCTGTATGAGATTAGCTCGACAGCCTTTGCCGTCCCCGCAACGTACCCGCCGCAGTTTGCCATACCGCCGCCGGGATTTTTTATAAGCGAGCCGACTATGACGTCAGCTCCGAAATCCGTCGGCTCTTTTTCGTCGCAGAATTCGCCGTAACAGTTGTCAACGACGACATAAGCCCCCGACCTTTCGTGACAAAAGCGCACCATCTCCCCGATCTCCTCCGAGGAAAACGTCGGGCGGATACCGTATCCCTTTGATCTCTGAATGAATATGACCTTTATTTTCTCGCCGTACTTTGCGATCTTTTCTTCAACCGAAGGATAATCTATGCCGCCCTCGCACAGCTCTGTTTCGTCGTATCCGACGCCGAAATCGGCGAGGGAGCCTGTGCCGTCGTGCGTTCTGTCGCCGATGACGTCGGAAAGCGTGTCATACGGGCGACCGGTTATCGAAAGCATTATGTCTCCCGGGCGGAGCAGACCGAAAAGCGCAATTGATATTGCGTGTGTACCGTTTACGATACTGTGCCGGCAGAAAGCCGCCTCCGCTCCGAAAACATCCGCATATATTCTGTCAAGCGCGTCCCTGCCGTTGTCAGTATAGCCATAGCCGGTCGATCCGGCAAACATTGAGTCGGAGACGCGGTGCTTTGCAAACGAGCGGAGCACCTTCTCCGTGTTTTCCGCGGAAATTCTGTCAAAATCCGCAAAGACGGGCGCGAGCGCTTTCAGCGCCGCCTCGTCGATCTCTTTTAATTTCTTTGAAAGTTCCATCTTTTTATCCTTCCGTTTTTCAGAGATTTCGGACTATGTCGCAGAAAAAGTCGCCGCGCTTTTCAAAATTGCGGAAGCTGTCAAAGCTCGCCGCCGCCGGAGAAAGCAGGACGATGTCGCCCTCCTCCGCAAAGCCAGCCGCCGCGCGGACAGCCTTTTCAAAATCTCTTTCATATAAGTATTTTTTATAGCCGACGGTATTAAAAAGCTCCGCAAGACGGACGCCTGTCGTCCCCGTAAGCACTATGTATTTCGCTCTTTTTTCAAGCTCTGCCGCAAGGGTATCCATGGGCAGGTTCTTGTCCGACCCTCCGCAGATGACTATCGGCGGTTTTTCAAACGACCGAAGCGCCGCAAGAGTCCTCGTCGGCGTTGTGTCTATTGAGCTGTTATAAAACTTTACGCCGTTTTTCGTGCACACCTCTTCGATTCTGTGGCGCACGCCGGCAAACTCTCCCGCAACCCTGCGCACAGTCCCGTCCGAAACAAGACCGTCCAAAGCGGCAATCGCCGCCATATAATTTTCAACGTTGTGCAGTCCGACAAGGCGAATGTCCGAGCGGGACATAACCTTTCTCGTCTCCCCCGAAAAACGGGCGAAAATATCGTCTCCGGAAAGCCAGACGGCGTCTCCCTCCGGCTCACCCTTTGAAGAAAACAACACAACCTGCGCCCTTGCGCGGGAGCGGAAATCATCTGTGTACCCGTCACAGGCATTGAGCACAAGCCTGCAATCTTTATCCTGATGAGCAAATATATTCGCCTTGCTTTCGGCATATTCGGTCATATCCCTGTGCCAGTTCAGGTGATTCGGGGATATATTCGTTATTACGGCGCGATACGGCGCAAAGCTCATCCTGTGAAGCTGGAAACTGGAAAGCTCGAGAACGGCAAAGTCACAGGCGCGCATTTCGGCGACTTTCGGAAGAAGCGGAGTGCCGATGTTCCCGCCGAGGAATATTTTCTTCTCCGTGTTTTCCGCCTCTGCGGAGAGCATTTTATAAATCAGGGTTGTAGTTGTCGTTTTTCCGTCGCTGCCCGTAACGGCAATTATTTTGCACGGGCAGAGATTGCAGAAAAGCTCCGCCTCCGACGTCAGAACCGAGCCGCTTTTCTCCGCCCGCAGAAATTCGGGCAGATCAGAGCGTATCCCGGGCGTTTTTATGATGACGTCATCGCAAAGCTCCGAGAGATAATCATCTCCGAAACGCATACCGACGCCCTTTTCGGAAAGTATCGGTGCGACTCTCTCGACCCTGCCGCCCTCTCCGTCCGGAGTGTAGGTCGGGTCTGGGTTTTTGTCTCTGACGGTCAGAGTTGCACCGTAGGAAAGCAGCATATCGACGCACGACATATTGCTTATCCCCGCTCCGACGAGCGAGACGGTCTTCCCTTTTATAAATTCTTTGAATTTTTCAAGCTTTTCGTTTGTCATAGCGGCAAAATATCGGAAAGCGCAGCATATTCGGAAAGCCCGAGTCTTTCCCCGCGGACATCTGCCGGAAGTCCGAGCGAGACGAGTGCGCTTTCAATATCCTCCTTGCTGTATTTTGATGAAACCGCCCTGACCGCATTTGAGAACGTCTTTCTCCTCTGCGCAAACGCCGCGCGGATAAGCGCGAACATATTGCCGACCGAAACGGGCGAAACAGGCGGATTTTCCCTTATCTTCATCCTGACGACGGCAGAGGTAACCTTCGGGGGCGGGAAAAAGTTGCCGGCGGAGACCGTAAAGCATTTCTTCGCCTCCGCTTTATAGTCAACGGCAAGCGTTATCGCGCCGAAGTCCGCCGTTCCGGGAGCGGAACAAAGCCTATCCGCAACCTCCTTCTGTATCATAACGACTATCGATTCAAACACCTCCGAAGCGTCAAGCAGGCGCATTATAACGGGCGACGTTATGTAGTACGGCAGATTTGCGCAGACGGAAACCTTCTCTCCGGGAAACTTCTCCCGCACAAGGGCGACAAAATCGACTTTCATAGCGTCCGCCTCGATTATTTCAAGGTTTTCGTATTCGCCCAGCGCCTCCGAGAGAAGCGGGATAAGGTCGCTGTCAACTTCGATTGCAAGCACCTTTTTATACATTTTGCAGAGCTCCGCCGTCATCGCGCCGACGCCGGGCCCGATTTCTATGACGCACCTGTCCTTATCTCCGCAAAGGTCTGCAATATCGTAAACGACATTGGCATTTGCAAGAAAATTCTGCCCTCTGCCCTTTTTCGGGGCAAGACCGTATTTGTCAAGAAGTCGTTTGACTTCCCCGCGGTCTGTTAAATTCATACGTCCGATTTCCTTTCAAAAAATAATTCAAAAAAATATTGACAAAACGCTCGGTTTATGATAAACTTTAATACGCTTTGAAAAGCAATGCTAATGTGGCTCAGTTGGTAGAGCAGTTGATTCGTAATCAACAGGTCATGGGTTCGAGTCCCATCATTAGCTCCAAAGGCTCGGTTTCTCCGGGCTTTTTTCGCAGATGTAGTTCAATGGTAGAATATCAGCTTCCCAAGCTGACTACGCGGGTCCGATTCCCGTCATCTGCTCCAAAAACAAAAGTCGCTTTGGCGGCTTTTTTCTTTTTCCATTGTTAATAGAGTTTCGCTAAAAAAATGTGCTTTACATTGTCAAATTGACGTCAAACTTTCGCTTAACATCAATCCCAAACGCTCCTTTATAGCGAAAACAGCGCAATCGTTCGATTCGGATGAAACTTATTTTTCACCCTATGTTAATCAGTATGATTGCAACCATACCGAAGATTATACCCGTTACAGTTTTTTTCGATAGCTTCTGACGGAACAGAACCACATCTGAAGCCGTAACAAGTATCATCGCCGCAACATTCGTAACAGGATAAAAAATCAATCCGTCAACGCTCATAAGAGCTTTTGCCATGCAAGCGTTATGTGCACCCAATGCAAGTGCGGTAAGCGCCACAAGCAGAACTGTTTTTATGTCAAAGCCGCGATGTTTTTCGCTTTCGCCGCCGCAATTTTCTCCGTGAACGAAAAACGAGACCGCAACGGAAAGCACAAACGCAAAAAGATAGCTGAATATTATATAATAACTGTTGTAGTCTGAAAAACGGCTGTGAGTAAATACCGTCATCATAAGCGATGTGCATCCGTTGAGCAACGTCGCGCAAAGAGTCAAAATAAGCCATTTCATATTTGCTTTGCGTTCGTCACGGCTGCCGGGAATAAGCAAAAACGCCATAGCCATTGCGACAAGTCCTATTATAGTGAAAGGCCCCCAGCCCTCGTCATATACAAGCACGCCCACGATAAGAGGAAGCACAAGATTGAAGCTGTTCAGAATATTTGTGGCAGATATAGGCCCCGTACTGAATGCCATTATGTAAAATGCCTGAAAGCCTACTATACATATGGCATTTATAATTGAGTATATCAACACTTCGGCGGGCGGCATTTCTCTGAAAAACAGTGCCGAAAGGAAAACCGCCACCGTGCCGAATATCATTGCGTTTGTCCGCAACGCATCACGCAGGCAATGCACTCTCCTTCTGGAAAGCGCCCCCTGACCGACTACTTTTATTGTGGCAAGCACGGGAACTATGACAAGATAAATCATTATTTGCCTCGATATTCATACAAAGAGTTATTACAGACTTGTATTATATCACCGTGCGCACGGTTAGTCAATGAAAATCTTCCGTTTTCGCCCCAAAACTATCTCGCCGTTCCGAGAAGCTCGGAGAATATCTTTATGTGGTGCTCCTCGTCAAGAATTATGCGACGAAGTATCTCGCGGATACAACTGTCATCAATGCGGCGGATAAGGTCTCTGTACATAGCTATCGCCGCCTTTTCCCCCGCTATCCCCGCGCGCAGAACCCTGTCAGGCGAGGTCTGATAACTGACCTTCGACGCGTCAAAGCAACCGCGCCTCTGCATATCGCAGAATTTCGGGTCGCCGCCGAGCTTATATATCAGCTCGCCGAGGATTTCGAGATGACGCATTTCCGTCATCGAAACGCAGGAAAGCACGGCGGAAAGCTGTGCGGGCTCGGCATTTTCCGTCACTATATGACCGTATGTATATTGAAGTATTGCGGAGAGCTCACCTCCGTCACCTGCGTACGCAGTCGACAGAAGTCTTGCATAATTTGCGTTCGGCGCGGAAACGCACACCTCCGGATACGGAAGCGGCAGATTGCATGCCGTTCTGAGTTTTCCGTTCAAAAAAATCAACTCCT
>DHMB01000158.1 GCA_002405565.1 Clostridiales bacterium UBA4653 | reverse complement strand
GCAACCGCAAATGTCAACACAATCGAAGCGGGTAATCTCGAAGTTGACCTTCAGATTAAGAACGCAGAAGGCAACTGGGTATCCGCAGAGGGCGCAACGCTTGACTTCGTAAAAGCGGAAGGCGCTCCCGCAGGCGAAAAGACTCTCTGGGAACCGGGATGCACATACAGCCTTCCCGAGCTCAGAATCGTAAACAAGGGCAACCTCGCTCTCAAGTATCAGCTTGTTATCACGGGCGCAACGGGTGACACAATGCTCCTTGACGTCATCAAGTTCACAGCAAAGGTAACACCCGAAGAAGGCGAAGCCGTCACAAGCGATAACGCATACGGCGCAACCGTCGTTTCCGACGGCAAGCTCCTCGCAGGCAAATATGCAACGCTCAACATCAGCGCGCATATGGACGAAACGGCAAACAACGATTATATGAAAAAATCCGTAAGCGGAATTGCAATCAAGGTCGTTGCAACACAGCTCGCACACGAGTATGACTCGAAGGGCAACGATTACGATGCAGACGCTCCCTTTGAGATTGTTAAGGTTTCCGACGAGAAGGAACTCCGCACAGCGCTTTATAACGCTCCCACAGACGGTAGCGGCGTAAAGATCGTCCTTCAGGATAACATTACACTTGAAATGCTTTATGCAGCTCCCAACCTTCCGGATAGCGATGTTATTCAGGATTATGAGACAGGCGATACGCTGAATCGCTACAAGAAGGGTGTACATCCTACCGCAGAGAAGCCCAACCAGTGGAACACTTTGGTCACTGACCAGACCGCCGAGGAGATGTCGGCATACGGCGCATATTATCACACAGGCGCGGGCGACGAAAGAATCGCGCGTCTCGTTGTAAAGGCAAATCAGAACGTTGTAATCGATCTTAACGGTCACACCATCGCAAAGGAAGCCCGTGCGACTCACGGTGACTGGAGCAATGTCTGCACGAACCTCATCGGTAACTACGGCACTCTCAAGATTACAGACAGCACAGGTACAGGTACGGTAAAGGGTAACGGTTATAATTCCTGCGGCGGCGCAGTTCTTCATAACTATGGCGGCACGATGATTGTTGAAAAGGTCAATGTTGACGGCAACGCAGCCGGTATGACAGCAGGCACAGGTCAGTATGTCATAGTAAACGACGGCGGCACAACCGTTATCAACGGCGCGAATGTTTACGATACACTGTCGACAGTTGATGCATCGCTCGTTGTAAACACGGCAGGTACGATGACAATCAAAGGCAATACCACACTTAACCACCCGACAACAAAGACAATCAACGCCAAGGGCGGCACAACGATTGTTGAAAGCGCAACGATAATTTCCGATGTATATGCTGTTTATGCAAAGGGCGGCACGGTTGAAATAGTTGACGCAGGTGTTACTGTTACAGGCACGGGCACAATGACCGAAGCAGGCGGCACAATCGAACATAAATAATCAGTCAACCCAAAAATCCTCCGCTTTGCGGGGGATTTTTTTCTGTGATTTTCTCGCGTGGCGGACGTCCACGCTTGAAAACAGGGAAAAATTATGGTATAATCTTTGCGGCGGTTTCGTATTTTAATATAAAATATTATAAAAGAGGTGCGGAAATGAAAGTACTTATTATAAACGGAAGTCCGAGGGTCGGGGGAAACACTTCGCTTGCGCTTGAAGAAATGAGAAAGGTCTTTGAAGCGGAAGGCGTTGAAACCGAAATATTTCAGGTCGGAGGGAAGGATATAAGAGGCTGTATTGCTTGCGGACGTTGCGGAGAGCTCGGAAAATGCGTTTTTGATGACGCTGTAAACGAGCTTGCGCCGAAATTCGAGGCGGCGGACGGACTTGTCGTTGCAAGCCCTGTTTATTATGCTTCCGCAAATGCAACTCTCGTCGCTCTGCTTGACAGACTTTTTTACAGCTCCCGTTTTGACAAGGCAATGAAGGTCGGGGCGAGCGTCGTCTGTGCCAGACGCGGCGGCTGTTCCGCAACGTTTGACGAGCTGAACAAATATTTCACAATCTCCGGAATGCCCGTTGCGTCAAGCCAATACTGGAATTCGATACACGGTCGCGCGCCCGGCGAAGCCGATGAGGACGGCGAGGGCAAGCAGACAATGCGCACGCTGGCAAGAAATATGACGTTCCTTATGAAAAGCATTGCGCTCGGCAAGGAGAAGTTCGGTCTGCCGGAAAAAGAAAAGCCCATCCGCACGAATTTTATAAAATGAAAGAAAATCTCTCCGCATTTTTTGAATGCGGAGAGATTTTTTCTTTCCTCCCTGTCATAAATCGGACAAATCCTCAATATAATTGCATTGAATAAAACCAAACCGGGAGGAAACAAAATGAGCATTTACAAGGATATAGCGCAAAGAACGGGCGGAGATATTTATATAGGAGTTGTCGGGCCTGTGAGAACGGGAAAATCGACCTTCATCAAAAAATTTATGGAGACGCTCGTCATTCCCAATATTGAAAACGACTACGACAGAAAGCGCGCGCAGGATGAAATGCCGCAGTCGGCAGCGGGGCGAACCGTTATGACAACGGAGCCGAAATTCATCCCCGACGATGCCGTGAAGATCACGCTGGACGGCGTCGGCACGCTTTCCGTCAAAATGATTGATTGCGTTGGCTATATGGTTGAGGATGCGCTCGGCAATTTTGAAAACGGTCAGCCGAGAATGGTCAATACTCCTTGGTCGGAGGAGAGCGTTCCCTTTGAAAAGGCGGCGGAAACCGGAACGAGAAAGGTCATAACCGACCATAGCACAGTAGGCTTTCTCGTCACGAGCGACGGTTCGTTCGGCGAGCTTTCAAGAGAGGGCTATGCCGAGGCAGAGGAGAGAATCGCAAAGGATATTTCGTCAATCGGCAAGCCTTTTGCGATAATTCTGAATTCCGCAAAGCCGAACGCAAAGGAATCCGTCGATCTTGCGCTTTCGCTTGAAGAAAAATACGGAGCTCCGGTTGCGCTTGTCAACTGCCTTGAGCTCGACCGTAGCGACATTGAAAACATTATGGGGCTTGTGCTTTTGCAATTCCCCGTGACGGAAATCGAAGTCAGATTGCCGGATTATATGAACGCGCTCGACGCAAGTCATCCGATGCGCCGCGAGGTATATGACGCCGCTATGGATTGCGCGAGAAACGTCAGAAAGACGGGCGATATTTCGGAAAAGTTCAAAGCGCTTGAAGAAAGCGACTACGTTGATTCCGTGAGCGTCGATTCCGTTGACCTCGGAACCGGCAAGGCAAGCGTTTCCGTAAAGCTGAAGGACGGACTTCTTTATAAGCTGATCGGCGAGCTGACGGGCTTTGACGTCACGGGAGACGAGGCTCTTCTCAAATTGCTTACAGAGCTCGCGTCGACAAAAAAGCAATATGATAAGGTTTCCGAAGCGCTTTCCTCCGCTATGGACACCGGCTACGGTATTGTCACTCCCGATATTTATGATATGAAGCTCGAAGAGCCTGTTATCGTCAAGCAGTCGGGCGGGTACGGAGTAAAGCTCCGCGCTTCGGCACCTTCGATACATATGATAAAAGCCGATATTCAGACGGAGGTTTCGCCCATCGTCGGCACGGAGGCACAGTCGGAGGAGATGGTGCGCTTTATGCTCAAGGAATTCGAGACGGATCCGAAGCGCATATGGGATACGAATATGTTCGGCAAATCGCTTTATGAGCTTGTAAACGAGGGACTGCATACAAAGCTCTCACATATGCCGGACGACGCAAGAGCAAAGCTCTCGGAAACGCTCGGAAGAATAGTAAACGAGGGCAGCGGCGGGCTGATCTGTATTATACTTTAATAAAAATTCCCGACAGGAGATAAGTCCTGTCGGGAGTTTTTGCTTTGTATGAATTCTGGAAGGATGCGCCGATTTGCGAAGCAATCGTGGCAGGCGTCGCCGAAAGGGGTTTTCTGCAAAAGCCTTTTCTTTATGTACTTTCTTTTTTGAAAAGAAAGTACGAAAGAAAGCAATTTGAGGGACACATTCCCTCAAA